>CAZXWI010000081.1:0-6854 GCA_964644555.1 uncultured Lachnospiraceae bacterium
TCGATTTCGTATGTCGTGATTATCTGTCCCTGTCTTGGGATTTCTTTCTCTGCTTAGGCTGAGAGTTCTGTTTGCTCTCTTCCTGAAGCTGTCTGAGCCTGTTACGCACACTTTGCTTTTCGAGCGGTCTGTGCTGTTTCTCGGCAGGTTTCTGACCGTTCTTAACTGCCTGTTCCCATTCTGCAAGGTCTTGGTTATACTGTGTCACAACGACACCTATGGACCAGTTCTCCACATATATAACCTACATTCTCTATTCTCTATTCTCCCATCCCCCTTCCAAAATTATTGCTATCCACGCAAAAAAGTAGTAAAATTACAATAAATAACTTTAAAGGAAATACTATGTCTGAATTTGAGCTTTTGTCGCCGGTGGGCGATATGGAATCAGTAAAAACCGCTTTATATTTTGGTGCCGATGCCGTTTACGCAGGAGGTCCGTTTATGCAGCTTCGTGCCGCAAATGCAGCATTCAGTATGCAAAATCTTACCGAAGCTTCTGAGTATGTACATTCAAAAGGAAAGAAAATTTATGTAACGGTCAATTCGTTTGCGCAAAATGATGAGATACCTCTGCTTGGCGACTACGCAAAACAGCTTTATGATATCGGTATTGATGCACTCATCGTTTCTGATATCGGAGCGCTTGATACTATCAAGAAGACCTGTCCCGAAATGGAGATCCACATCTCCACTCAAGCAAATTGCCAAAACTACGCTTCCGCCAATGTCTACTACAACATGGGTGCTAAGCGTGTGGTTCTTGCAAGAGAATTGACTATCAATGAAATAAAAAAGATTCGTGATAATATCCCTTCCGATATGCAAATCGAAGCTTTCGTGCATGGTGCTATGTGCATGTCATATTCAGGCAGGTGTCTCATCAGCTCCTACATGACTTCCCGTAGCGGTAACCGAGGTCTTTGCACCCAACCCTGCCGCTGGAAATACTACCTATACGAAGAAAACAGAAAAGGCGAGTTCTTTGAAATTGATGAAGAAAACGGCAAAACCGCCATACTCTCCTCTCACGATATGAACATGGTTGAGCATATCGACGAATTGAAAGAAGCGGGTGTATTCTCTTTCAAAATCGAGGGACGAATGAAAACTTCTTATTACACCGCCACTACGACCAATGCCTACCGCCAAGCCATAGATGGCGAAAAGGACTTTGCCTATCTTCAAAAGGAGCTTGACAGCATCAACCATCGCCCCTACAACACGGGATTCTATTTCGGTGAGATACAAAAAAATTCCTATAATGATGGTGAATACATTCAGAATTGCAAATTCGTAGGAATTATTCTCGATTACAAAGACGGCATTGCCAAGGTGGAGCAGCGCAATAATTTCAAAGTCGGTGATACATTGGAAATCCTCTCTCCCGAACTTAAGAATGCCGAATTTGTCGTAGAAACTCTTAAAAATGAAAATAACGAAGCGGTTGATGTTGCGCCCCACGCTCAGCAGATACTCTATATGAACTGCCCCTACAATGTCAAAGCAGGGGATATGCTAAGAAGAAGAAATTAACAAAGGAGGGTATTATGCCCGAAATTTTAGCTCCCGTCGGTGGAGCAGAACAGCTGAAAGCGGCTGTTTTCAGTGGAGCTGATGCAGTATATTTGGGTACTCGTGCGTTCAATGCACGCCGTAATGCCCAAAATTTTGATGAAACAGAATTAACGGAAGCGGTTTCATTTGCCCATGCAAGAGGTGTTAAAGTGTATGTTACGCTTAACACCTTAATTTGCGATGACGAAATTTCGCTTCTCATATCCGAAATAAAAAACATTGCTAAAAGCGGTGCAGATGCTCTCATATTGCAGGATCTTGCCGTAGTAAAATACGCTAAGCAGATTTGCCCCGATATTGAACTTCATGCTTCCACCCAGATGGCAGTACATAACGTAGAAGGAGTAAAAGCCCTTTCTGAAATGGGCTTTAATAGGGTAGTGCTTGCCAGAGAACTCAGCTTTGATGAAATAGCCGAAATAAAAAAAGCTTGCCCCGAAACCGAACTTGAAGTGTTTGTGCATGGGGCTTTGTGCATGAGTGTGTCTGGGGGATGCTATTTATCCTCAATAATAGGTGAACGAAGCGGTAACCGTGGACTTTGCGCCCAACCCTGTCGTCTTAATTTCAATTTAAAAGGTAGGGAATATGCCCTCTCTCTTAAAGATATGTGCCATATAGGCTATCTGAAAAAGCTTTCGGGAATAGGTGTCGAGTCATTTAAAATAGAGGGCAGAATGAAGCGCCCCGAATATGTGGCAGCTTCTGTAGATGCCTGTGTTAAGGCATTAAAAGGCGAAAAATACGATGAAGAAACATTGCGAAATGTCTTTTCAAGAAGCGGCTTTACTGACGGCTACATCAGTGCAAAACGAAATCTCACCATGTTCGGCTACCGCACCAAAGACGATGTAGTAGCTGCTTCTCCCGTTTTGAAAAAGTTAAAGAACCTCTACAAAGCCGAATATCCCCATGTGCCGGTGGATATGCATTTTATCTTAAAACAAAATCAAACCTCGCTCACCGCCACCTGCGATAAGAAAGAATATACTGCCCTCGGTGAGAATCCTCAATATAATCAAGAGCATAAAATCACCGAAGATTCTGCCGTAAATAATTTAACCAAAACGGGCGGCACTCCTTTTTATGTAAGAGAAATATCCTGCGATATAGATGATAATCTCATGCTTTCCTATTCCGAAATCAACAAAATGAGAAGGGAAGTATTGGAGAAAATATCCCTTGATAAATCATCGAATGTATCCTATCAAATAAATGATGTTCCACCCTACATAATGGGAGAAAGAAATATTCGCCTCCCCAATAAGATTTACGCACACTTCCAAAGCGAAGCGCAAATTACCTCGGAAGAATCTTTTTCCAAGATAATTCTGCCCATAGACGAAATAATTAAAAAGCCGTTTCTTATAACAAAATACCCCGATAAACTCATCGGGTATGTGCCTATGTTGGTTTTCGGTGAGTATGAAGAAAAAATCCGTAGAGAGCTTCTGCGCACGAAAGAACTCGGTCTTACCGAAGTCCTCTGTGACAACATCGGCTTTCTTTATTATTGTCTGAATCTCGGCTACACCGTTCATGGCGGATATGCCCTTAACATAACCAATTCGGTAGCCCTTTCGGAATACGCAAAGCTCGGTATATGCGATAGCGTGGTTTCGTTTGAATTATCGCTGAATAAAATATCAAGACTTAAATCCGATATTCCAATCGGTATCATTTCTTACGGACACTTGCCCCTTATGAGGTTTCGCTCTTGCCCCTTAAGAAATGAAAAGGGTTGTGCTTCCTGTAAAGGGGGCGGCACTATAACCGACAGAATGGGAAAGGTATTCGATGTGAATTGCAGCGAATGTCCTCATATGTATTCCACCATGTATAATCACCTGCCTTTGTATATTGCGGATAAAAATATCGACTGCGTTGACTTCACCATGATGTACTTCACCAAAGAGAGCAAATCTCAAATAGATAAAATAACCGATTTATATATAAAGAAAAGTCCATGCGATTTTGAAAGAACAAACGGACTTTATTTCAGAAATCTGAAATAGTGAGCATGTTTGTGGTATAATTACCGAAGTATATTAAAATACTATTTTATATACGATTTACGAGGTTTTAAATGGAAAATGAACCAATCAGAGTCGCTCATATCATCGGCAGAATGGTAGCAGGCGGAGTGGAAAATGTGGTATTTAATTATTACCGCAATATCGACAAAAGTAAGGTCCAATTTGATATCTACTATGATACCGACTCCACCGTATCTCCCGATATAAAATTGATTGAAATGGGCGCTCGGTTTTATCAAATTCCCTCATATAAGCATATATTTTCTTATATGAAAGAATTGATAAAGCATTTTAGAGAAAATAACTACACCATAGTTCACTCGCATATGAATACCCTCAGCGTGTTTTCACTGTGTTGTGCGAAAATAGCGGGTGTTCCCGTAAGAATAGCCCATAACCACAGCGTTCCCGGCAAAGGAGAATTTTTGCGTAACAGCTTAAAATACATTCTCAGGCTTGGCTGCAAATGGTTCTCCACCGATTATTTCGCTTGTTCCGAGAGCGCAGGGCAGTGGATGTTTTCGAATAAAACATTCGATTCGGGCAAAGTAAGAGTTATCAATAATGCTATTGATTTTGCTCGCTTTACCCCGAACGAAGATGTCAGAAATGCTCTTATAAGCGAACTTTCCCTTGAGGGTAAATTCGTATTAGGGCATGTGGGCAGGTATACATTCGCCAAAAATCATGCATTTTTATTGGATATATTTAATGCCCTACATAAAAAACTTCCGGACAGCGTACTGCTCTTGGTGGGCGAAGGGGAATTAAAAGACGAAATAGATTTAAAAATCAAAGACTTATTGCTGTCTGATTCTGTCATTCAAATCGATAACACACCCACTCCGGAAAATTATTACCCTCTTATGAGTGTCTTTTGCATGCCATCATGCTTTGAGGGGCTTCCTCTTACAGCGGTGGAGGCTCAAATATGCGGTGTGCCATGCCTTTTAAGTGATGTAATAACAAAAGAGGTCTTAATAAATAATAATTGCGAATTTATGAATATTGCGTTATCCGCCGATGAATGGGCTGATGTGATTCTTAATATCGCAAATAAGAAATCCGAACTAAACGAAAACAGCAAAAAATTTGATATAAAGTATGCTTCTCCCATACTTGAAAATTGGTATATTGAAAGAATCGAGAAAATAAATAAGAGGTAGTATATTGTCCGATTTAGTAAGCATTATCGTTCCCGTATATAATGTCGAAGAAAATATTCTTCGCCGATGTATAAAAAGTTTAATATATCAAAGCTATGCCGATATACAAATAATTTTGGTCGATGATGGCAGCAGCGATATGTGTAAAAACATATGTGATGAATACGCACTCTCCGACTCACGCATAAAGGTTATCCACAAAGAAAACGGCGGTGTATCTTCAGCAAGAAATGCCGGATTGAAAATCACTGATGCGGAATACATCACCTTTGTAGACAGCGATGACTTCGTATCGACTGACTACATAAATAATCTTTATACTGCCCTTAAAAATAACAATGCGGACTGTGCCATGTGTGCATGCGTATCTTTCAGCGATGAGCAAACGATTCCAAACTATAGTACAAAGCACGAATACAAAGTATTTACAAAAGACGAAATCATAAACGATATGTGTTACATGATTCAGCCCTTTGAGAATTTCGAAATAACCGCCGTATGGGGAGTTTTGTATAAAAAAAGCATAATAGAAAACATTTTCTTCAACGAAAACATAGCAGTCGGAGAGGATTTCGTTTTTAAATATTATGCCATGAAAAATGTCGAGATCGTTGTGGTAAGCAGTGAAGCGGATTATTATTACTACATTCACCCCGAAAGTGCTATGCGAAACGGATTCAGTCAAAAGAAATTACAATCCGTGGACGAATTCGAAAATATCTTATCGAATGAACAAATAGCACCTTATTATTCACCTCTTTTATCAAGGTTTGTCAATATAGCGATAGTCATTTTGTTCATGATACCTCTTGGTAAGGAGTATCGTTCTTACCGAGAAAAGATTATATCATTTATCAAGAAATATCGAAATTGGGTGTTAAATGATAAAAATATTCGCATAAAGCTGAAAGGTGCGCTTTATTTATCATGTATCGTAGGTTTTGACAACACAAAGAGAATTTTCGAATTGCTAAAGTAAAACGGAGGGTAAAATGAAAGTTTTGCATTATGTTTCCGTAATGGACAGAGCAGGTCAGGAAACATTCATAATGAATTTATACAGAAACATCAATCGAGATGGAATCCAATTCGGTTTTCTTTGCTCCGAAAATCGACATGGCGATTACGATGATGAAATTCATTCGCTAGGTGGTGAAATAAATTATGTTTTACTTAACAGAAAACAAGGAAAACTTCGCCATATAGACAATTACCTCATCTTGAAAAACGAATTGAAAAAGTATTCGTCCGATTACGATGTTTTCCATATCCATAACCACCACGCATTCGATTCTTATATGGCAGCGAGAGCCGCCCTCAAAGCAGGGTTTAAAAAGGTTATAGTTCATTCGCATTCTTCTTCTGCGGAAGAGCATGTAAAACTTCATGAACTGTTTAAAAAACCTCTTTCGAATCTTAATATCATAAAGCTTGCCTGCTCTGATTTGGCAGGGGAATGGATGTTTTCAACGAATGACTATATTCTCATTCATAACGGCATAGATGTAAATAAATTCGCTTTTGATAAAAAAGCTTCAATCGAGTACCGTAATGCACTTAATATTTCCGACAAATTCGTAATAGGGCATATCGGCAGATTCATGTATGTTAAAAACCACGAATTTTTGGTAAGGCTTTTTGCCGAATATAAAAAAGTCAACGAAAATGCTTGCCTTATGCTTGTGGGAGGCGGCGAGGACTTTGATAAAATCAAAGACCTGGTCTCTTCGTTGGGCATTAGTGATGATGTATTGTTTCTCGGAATCAGAGAGGACACACCTCAGCTTTATTCGGCAATGGACATGTTTATCTTGCCGTCGCATTTTGAGGGGCTTGGAATAGTTGCCATTGAGGCTCAAAACAGTGGACTTTGCTGTTTGCTTTCCGATACCGTGTCGAATCAGGCGGAAATTACAGATAATGTATTGTGGGCAGGGCTTAGTGAACCTATGTCAAAATGGATAAAACAAATCGAAGATATTAGGAATCGTGCTGACAAAAATGACCGAACAATGTATTGTGAACAGATTCGTAATGCAGGTTATGACATACATGAAACTTGTGTTAACATGAT
>CAZXWI010000082.1:0-6812 GCA_964644555.1 uncultured Lachnospiraceae bacterium
ATATATTATAATATTTATAACTCGTTTTTACAACAATTCCAAATTAAGTTATTTAATTTACCTAATTCGACAGCGGTTGGAATGAATTTAGTTCGCTCCTCGTTTTGGGAATTGTGATTAAATTATCCGATATTCTGTTTTCCCAATCCTTTAAGATTTCAGTAGTTACGATTTCCGAATTTTTTATTTCCTCATATGCACTATCATTTACTCCGATACTTACAATCTTTCCTTTCATAGTGCCGTTATAAAATTCGTCCATAGCCATTCCCAAATATTGCGAAATATTTTCCTTAATGCAATATGTATTGTCATATTGATTGTATTTATGCTCAATTATTGATATTCCCATTTTGGATACTATATTATAAAGTTCATCATTTTGCTGAACAAAGTATACATAAGCTGTATTATTGCCTAAAAACTCGGTTAACTTGGTTTTGTCGGTTTCTGTCATATTATCGGTTTTAGTGTAGTAATATTTAACTTCAATTTTAGGATCAATGCATTTTACTCCTGCTTTAAAACCAACTTCATATTCTATATTGTCCATATATTCATCAATACCTATAATGCATATCTTTTTGCCCGAATCGATATTTGAGGCGGCATATATTCCCGATAGAAATCCCATTTCGTTGCCCTTAAAGGTAATGCTGTAAATATTTTGCACATCTTGAATATCGTCAAGGCCCATATCTGCATTGGCACCGAGAAGTATAAAGTTAGTATACGGATGGGTTTTTGCTTCCACTACCGCTGTAGCCTCCAACGATGGCGATGTCAAAACGACTAAATCGTAGTCGGCTGCCAATTCTTTGGTAAGTTCGCTGTTATCGTTAACGGCTAAATACATTTTAGTGAGAATCATATTGTATTCTTTGCATTTATCCGATAAAACATCTACTATATCATCGCAGTAGTAATCGCATTTTTCATATTCACTGTCGATTACGGCAAGAACACGGATTTTACTCACATCTTCAGAATTGCTTTTGCAAGCTGCAAGGCAAATTACAGATAGAACGCAAACAAGTATTGCAATAAGTTTTCTTTTCATATTACCATTCCTTATCGGAGATGTATTTTTCGGCTTCCACTGCGGCAATAGCTCCGTCGGAAGCAGCCGTAATGACTTGGCGAAGTACAGTATTTCTTATATCCCCTGCGGCAAACATTCCCTCTAATGATGTATGCATATCGGATGTGGTAATAATATAGCCGTTTGAGTCGATATCAATCAAATCTTTGTATATTTCAGTATTGGGTATATATCCGGCAAAAATAAATATTCCGTCAACGCTAAGTTCGGTACATTCCCCTGTTAGAGTATTTTTAAGGCTTAGAGATTCCACAAACATCTTTCCGTTTATCTTCTCCAAAACGGTGTTATACATAATGCTTATCTTATCATTTTTCTCAATCTTATCCGATAATATTTTGGCGGCACGAAGATTATCTCTTCTGTGAATCAATACGACTTCGGAAGCAAATTTAGTCAGATATTCGGCTTCTTTAACAGCCGTATCGCCTCCTCCCACAACGGCCACCTTTCTGTTTTTGAAAAATCCCGCATCGCATGTGGCGCAGTAGGACACTCCCCTGCCTCTCATTTCCGACTCTCCCGGAACTCCCAATAATCTCGGAAGTGTTCCACCGCAAATAATTACGGCTTTTGATGAAAATGTATTGCCGGAAGTCGTTGTCAATTCAAATAATTCTCCATTCTTAATTACAGAATCAATCTGCTCGTAAACGAACTCGGCACCGGCTTCTTCGGCTTGTTTGTACATTTGCTGGGTAAGCGAAAATCCCGTTGAACCAAACTCACTTCCGGGATAATTTTCTATTTCCGAAGTTTGGGTTATAAGCCCACCCACGGTAGCCTTTTCAAATACAACAGTTTTCAAAAGCGCCCTTGCCGAATACAATGCTGCGCTAAGCCCTGCAGGGCCTGCTCCCACTATAATAACATCGTAATTATTCATGACTTCACCTCTTATCTCATATTAAAAAATCCGTTTTGTCTTAGTGCTTCGTATAAGACTATGTTAACCGAATTGGATAAATTTAAACATCGTGCGTTTTCGTTGTCGAGCATGGGAATACGTACTCCATTTTCATCAAGCATATTATGTATGTTTTCAGGTACTCCCGATGTTTCGCTGCCGAAAAGCAAATAATCGCCGTCAGTATATTTAACATCAGCGTAATTGTTTGTTACCTTGCTTGACAATAAATAAATTTTGCCCTCACCCTTTTTTGATAGGAAATCTTCGAAATTATCATATACGAACACATTTACATCTTTCCAATAATCAAGGCCTGCTCGTTTTAATGATTTATCGTCAATCTTAAACCCGAGAGGACGAATTAAATGCAAATCAGTGCCTGTTACAGCACAGGTTCTGGCAATATTTCCCGTATTTTGCGGAATTTGAGGATTAAATAATACTACATTAAACATAACATCAAATAAATCGGCTGCATTACTGCAACCGATTTTCCTTTACAAGTTTTTTCTTTGATATCCCATAAACAAATAACAAAATATTTGTATCTGCGATTTTGCAGAATCTGAAGTTATCGGCCTTTGCGGATATACTTTTCATGTGTATCCTGCATACACTTAAAACTATGGCAGTAAATAATATTGAGTATATTAAATACGACTGTCGAATATCACATTCGATATTTGTAATTATAGCATATCCAAAGTGGAGATAAAACAATAAAAAGAAAACTAAAAAAAATTGACAAGCAAAACAGACCTTCTTTTCTTCGTAATAACCTCCCTAAGGTAATTTTTTATTATAGCACTTTGAGTTGTAAAAATAACACTTGTATTCTTTTTTAATAAAAGGGATACATAAAAAAGCAGGTATTGTAGCCGTATTTTACGCTTATAGCGGCAATTGAAAAATTTAATTGTAAGGTTTGAAATGTTACTATTTTTTAATAAAAAAGCAAGGACCTGCGGGCACTGCCTATGTTGCAGCCGTTTTTGCCTTGCTTTGATTTATTTATCTATCATTTTCGTTAATTTCTGTAATTTTGCTTTTGTTTCTTTATCTAATTGCTCAAACAAGTGGTTATTAGAATCAAACCCCATTTGCCATGTTCCGTTTGCTTTTGCATTCATTATAATTTTATCTGCCTTTTTGTTATGTTCTCGAAAAATCTTTTCGGCTTCTTTATCAGCTTGTTTTTTATTCATTTTTCCAGCGTTTATAACCTATATTTTTTCCTTTGCTTTGTCAATTATAACGCAATGTTGGTAATTTATTATATTAGCCCAATTTTTAGGGACATCATCAATATGTTCAGGTGTACGATTTAATTCATAAGTATAAATTTCATCACAACCACGCAATATATCTAGATCATAGTAAAAGAATAATTCTAAATCATCTTTACTGAATGAATAAGTTGTTAAATCTGCTAAATGATTATTTGACACTGATGCTCCTATTAATTCATCACCTAAATCAAAATCGGGGAATACTCTGTTATTAATACCAAAACATTTATATACATTGCCCGCCTTTGTTATTACGCATGCTGTTTCTATGTTCTCATGTATTGCATTTTTTCAAATTCTTTCAATTCGGATAATACAATATTTTTATCGTTATAATCAATAGTTTTTAATAAAATCGGTGCTTCGTGCTGTGGAATTTTTGCAAAATCACTACTATTTGCCCCTAAGCCATAATTATTTATGGTACTTGATGCAATTAAATACTTTTCTTTGTATTCCTCAAAATTCTTTGTTTTGTCAAGTCCATGATAAGAAGCTCTTTCTTTCAATGCTTCAAGTTCTTCATACTCTCAAATGCGAAAATAAATAAAAATAAGCGTACCACAATTTTAATGATACGCTTATTGCAACTTAATTTTAATCAAGGTTGATTAATACACTTACACTTGTATCTCGCCACTGATTTTTCCTTACATATTCGCTGTTAGATTTTCGGTAGGCTACTGACGGCTCAAAAGAAGAAGTAAATCAAATGAAAGAGAACTCCTACCTATTTTTGATAGCTGCTTGTGCTGCCGCAAGTCTTGCAATAGGAACTCTGTACGGAGAACATGAAACATAGTTTAAACCTACTTTATCAAAGAAGTAGATTGACTTCGGATCTCCACCGTGTTCGCCGCATACGCCGCATTTGAGGTTTTCTCTTGTACTTCTTCCTTCTTTTACGGAAAGCTCGATCAAACGACCTACACCTGTCTGGTCTACACTCTGGAACGGGTCTGTATCAAAGATTCTGTTATCGATATATTCATTGATGAATTTGCCTGCGTCATCACGAGAGAATCCGTATGTCATCTGAGTAAGATCGTTAGTTCCGAATGAGAAGAACTCTGCTGTCTGTGCGATATCTGCACTTGTCAATGCAGCTCTCGGTATCTCAATCATTGTACCAAGCATATAATCTACGCTGTCATTGGTTTCTTCAAATATTTCTTTTGCGGTTTCTCTTATTATATCGCAAACATAGTCAAGTTCTTTTTTCGTTCCTGCCAAAGGTACCATAATTTCGGGATTAACATTAATACCTTTGTTTTTAACTTCCAATGCTGCTGTGATTATAGCTCTTGTCTGCATTTGTGCGATCTCGGGATATGTAACTGCTAAACGGCATCCTCTATGACCGAGCATCGGGTTGAATTCATGCAGTTCATTGATTCTTATCTTGAGTTTTTCAACTGTAATGCCGAGTTCTCCTGCAATTTGAATGATGTCCTCTTCTTCCTGAGGCAAGAATTCATGAAGAGGCGGATCCAGCAAACGGATAGTAACGGATTTACCGTTCATCTCTTCAAACATTGCGATAAAGTCAGATTTCTGCATGGGAAGAATCTTATCTAAAGCTTCTTTGCGTTTTTCAAGAGTATCTGCACAAATCATCTTTCTTACTTCAAGGATTCTCGATGCTTCAAAGAACATATGCTCCGTTCTGCAAAGGCCTACGCCCTCTGCTCCGAAACCTATAGCTGTTTTTACATCGGTAGGCGTATCTGCATTTGCACGAATCTTCAATCTTCTTATTTCATCGGCCCACTGCATTATCGTGCCGAAATCTCCTGTAAGAGACGCATCTCGTCTTTCGATTTTTCCGATATATACTTTACCTGTAGAACCGTTAAGCGAAATATAATCGCCCTCTTTAACGATTATATCACCGACTTTAAAATATTTTTCGTCTTCATAAACTTTAATGGCTTCGCATCCTGCAACACAGCATTTACCCATTCCTCTTGCAACAACTGCTGCGTGAGATGTCATGCCGCCTCTTGCGGTAAGGATACCTTCTGCCGAATGCATACCTTCGATATCTTCAGGAGATGTTTCCTGTCTTACCAAAATGACAGGTCCGTCTGCGGCATTCTTAACTGCATCATCTGCTGTAAAAAATACTCTGCCGACTCCTGCACCGGGGGAAGCGGGAAGTCCTGTAGCAACGGCTTCGGCTGAATTGAGTGCTTTATCATCGAATGTCGGGCATAAAAGCTGAGTAAGCGAGCTTGCATCAACTCTCATTACGGCTGTTTCTTTATCTATAAGACCTTCGTTTACCAAGTCTACTGCAATCTTTAATGCGGCAGGTGCGGTTCTCTTGCCTGCACGAGTCTGGAGCATATAGAATTTGCCTTCTTCAATGGTAAATTCCATATCCTGCATATCGGCATAGTGTTTTTCGAGAATTTTTGTTATTTCCACAAACTGTTTGTATATTTCGGGCATATCCTGTTCAAGGCGAGTGATAGGCTCAGGAGTTCTGATTCCGGCAACAACGTCTTCGCCCTGAGCATTGATAAGATATTCTCCGAACACACCCTTTTCGCCTGTTGCCGGATTACGGGTAAATGCAACACCAGTGCCGGAAGTATTTCCCATATTGCCGAATACCATCGACTGGATATTAACGGCAGTTCCGAGATCGTGCGAAATATTATTGAGTTTTCTGTATGTAATGGCTCTTGGATTATTCCATGATTTGAATATAGCCTCAATAGCCACCATTAATTGATCGTATGGGTCATCGGGGAAATCGTATCCCATTTCTTTTTTGAATATTTCTTTATATGTAACAACCAAACCTTTTAAGTCATCGGTAGTAAGTTCCGTGTCGAAAGTGTAGTTGTTCTTTTCTTTAATTAAGTCGAGTTCTTTATCAAATAATGCTCTGTCTATGCCGATGGCAACATCGGAAAACATCATGATAAATCTTCTGTAGCTGTCGTATGCAAAACGTGGATTATTCGTTTTTTTGCAAATGGCTTCAACGGTAACCGGGTTTAAACCGAGGTTAAGAATAGTATCCATCATTCCGGGCATTGAAATGCTGGCACCGGACCTTACGGAAACCAGCAAAGGATTCTGTGCATCTCCGAGTTTCTTTTGCGTTCTTTCCTCAAGCAACTTTAAATACTTGAAAGTCTGTTCTTTGATTTCGTCCGAAATCTTCTCACCGCATGTGTAGTAGTTGATACATGCTTCAGTGGTGATTGTGATTCCCTGCGGAACAGGCAAGCCGATATTTGTCATTTCGGCAAGATTGGCACCTTTACCTCCGAGCAGATCTCTCTGTTGTGCGCTACCCTCATCAAAAGAGTATACGTATTTTTTTGTCATATTACCCTCCAATTGTGTTAAAATATAATAACAACATTTATATTATAAAGCAAATCTCCGACAATATCAATAAAAACAAAACCCAAGGCACAAAAATCTTTATTTTATAAAAGCCATATTTGTTTTATATGTGTATTAATCAGAATTTTCATCTACTATATTTTAT
>CAZXWI010000083.1:0-6776 GCA_964644555.1 uncultured Lachnospiraceae bacterium
CATAAAATGAAATTAAATTTTTTTCTTATATGTATTTACCGTATTCGTAAGGGAATAAAGCGAGGATTCAAATTCAATATTGTCAAGTTCCCTGTTTGATTTTATTGTGTTTCTTATGCATTGCGATGTAAATTTTACAGAGGTATTAAGTGCATCGAAATTGTTAAAACCAAGTGTCAGTAATGACGATAAAACAGAAGAAAATATATCACCCGTGCCGTAGAAATTTTTCGGATGATTTTCGTCAAAGCATGAGATAAATTCATCTTTTGTTGAGTCGTACATTATTGCACCTTGGTGGTTATCTTCGGATATTACTCCGGTAATAACGGCTTTTTTGCAGCCAAGGTCGCAAAGTTTTTTGGCGATATCATAAATTTGGGTAATTTTAAGAGAACCGGTCATATCGCTACCTAATAAGAACAAAGCTTCGGTTATATTGGGCATTACTACATCGGCATTAGAACATAATTTTTTCATATTTACAACAAAGTCGGTATTAAAGCCTTTGTAGAGTTTTAAGTGATCCCCCATGACCGGGTCTACAAACAAAAGGCTGTTTTCTTTTTTTAGGTTTCGGTAAAAATCCATCACGTATTCTATTTGAGAGATATTGGCAAGGTAGCCTGTTAAGAATGAATCGAATTTTATGTTTAGACTTTTCCATTGAAACAAAGTATTTTTCATAAATTCGGACATATCCGTTATTACGGGGTTTGGGTATGCTGTATGAGTGGACAGCACGCAAGTTGGTAAAACAGTGCATTCAATGCCTGTTGATGATATTATGGGAAGGGCTGCTGCGAGCGAGCATTTGCCGAAACATGATATGTCTTGTATTGTGAGTATTCTTTTTTGTGTCATTATTGCCTCCGATGGAATGGGGTGATGGTAATATTATAATGGATAATTATTGAGAAAGTAATAGAAATGGGGAGATTGGGGGGTAAACAGGTTTATACACCTTATAAAAACAACACCGCACGGTCTTCCATGCGGTGTGAATTCCTAAAAATGTTCGTCAAAAATAAACAGCATATCCTTATCTTCCATCGAATTAAGGTATCTTTCATATGCTTCAATAGCTTCATCTTCGAAAGCCAGTGTATCGTCATGCCCGATAAGGCGCAAAAGGTACTTGGTGAAATACGGATTCATCACGAGAACCGGACCCAAGAGGTAGGTGGCGAAAAAGTTATTGATATGAACTCCTTCGTATTCATCGCCCATAGAGTTGCCGCAGCCACCTAAAACCTTGGCAAAGGTTGGTTCATTTACATCTCTGATAAACGAAAATTGGCTTTTGTTGCCGAGAAGCTTCATGTCTTCAAATTCGCCCATGAAAAACGAATTATGTCTTTCTTCTTTTATATATCTGTCGGCGTGATAATCGAATATTCCGAGCATGGGAATGGTTTTGTCTTTATCCTGAATGTATTTTCCGAATATTTCCATGGCATTTCCCGTTATAAGAAACACTACATTGTCATCAATAAGCTCTTTAATTCGTTTAATATATGGCTTTAGCCTGTCCACGGCAACGATTTGGTCGTCCTCCGGCATTGAGCCCATATAGACCATATCTACCCTTTCCGATACGAAAGTCGGAGTGTTTTGATTATTGGTATATATTATTTCAATATCGGGAGCGCTTTTAGCTAAAAATTTGATATTGCCGCCGTCTCCGTAAAGATTACAAAATTCAGGGAATAAAACTTCTATTTTCATTATTCTTCCCCCTTACTTGATAATGTTTCTTTTATTTTTTCACATAGCTTATTTGCCCTTGAAATTGAGAATACATCATTCATAATAATTATTTTTTCAATTCCCTTTGTGTAGAGCAGTTCTGCACTTTGCATAGCTTCGTCCACGGCAAATATCTTTTCTTTATGAATTCCCGCCAAAAGGAGCCTGAGTTTTGTATCAAGGCATCTTGGGCCTGCACATATTATCCTCTTGATATTTTCTTTGTTTAAAAATTCAAAGTCTATATCGTAAAGGTAGTTTATGGTTTCAAGCTTTTTAGGATTCGGATATATTTCGTCAAGTAAAAGAACTATTATCTTATTCGAATCGTCTTTTGCAACGGTTTCGCATACGGAAGAAACCGCAGTTGCATTTTGGCTTTTGGCTGCCATTGTCAATAACTGAGTATTGCCGATTGTATGGTGGGTTTCTCTTGTTTCGGGCATTTTAAGCTTTGATAATTCCTCCGAAACTTGCTTTGGGGTATATCCCATACTTCGGAATAATGCGATTAATGCGACAGTATTGTATATATTATGTATTGCCCGGGAAATAACAGGGTAAACATATTCATTACCGTCTTTTTCTTTAACAGCCATTTGTGTTCCGTCGTTAAGTAGTTTTGTTACACTGAAATCCTTTTTCGGATTCGTAAGGTGGCATTTCGGGCAAACAAACTCACCGATATGTCTGTAGTTTCTGAATTTATATTCGGGTTTTGCTCCGCATACGGGGCAAGCTCCGAAATCATTTACCGCATTTTCATATGGGTTTGTGTGTAAATCCTCAGCTCCGAAATATACGCACTTTTTCCCTTCTGCCAGAAAACAGCTTAGTGGATCATCTGCATTAAGTAAAATCAAAGTATTGTCATCACAGGCATCAATGGTCTTTTTTATTTCTCCTGCAATGTATTTCGGATTTGCGTTTCTGAGCATAGAATCTCTGGCTACATTATTTACTATCAAATAATTCGGGTGCATACTCGGAATGTATATGTGCGAAATAAGCTCATCGGTTTCTATTACCGCCGCATCTTTTGTAGGTCGGTTAAATATGTTTACCGAATCCAACAAAAGCCTAGCATGCCCTGCGTGGTGGTTTGCTCCCCAGTCGTTAAACGCTACTTTCTTGCCCATGTTTCTTAATATTTCGGCGGTAAAGCTCGATATTGTAGTTTTGCCGTTTGTTCCCGTTACCACCACGGTAAGAGGCGGTTTTGCTACGTTGGGCAAAAAATCGGGATATAATTTCAAAGCTGCCATTCCCGGTTTGTCATCTCGCAGTTTACCTCTGAGTTTCCATATCCAAAGAAAAAATTTGCCGCCCCAAAGCGAAATAAAAAATTGTATCTTTTTCATAGCGTCCCCTAATGATTTAATTTATTCGAATAAGGCAAAATCATATTTTATTGATTTCTTTAAGCTATATTATGCCGCAAAATAATCGAAATATTCCCAAGTCATAAACCAAGGCGATATTATCGAAATGAATTTACCAAACAAAAAAATTATACTACATTTTTAATGTGTTACTCATAAATTCGAGGATATAAACAAAGTTAAACTTTCATTTAAGTAAAACATATAGCTTTTACATATTTAAATATAAAAACCACGGAATAGATAATCCCCGTGGTTTAAAATATGTAATAAGATTAAATTTAGTTGTAAAGTCCTATATTCCCATCATCGGCTGTAACTAAAGAGGAAGTGAAGAATTCTTTTAATGCGCTGACCATGTAAGAAGTGTCTTTACTGCCTGCAGTTTCGTAGGAGGAATGCATAGCAAGCTGAGCATTTCCTATATCAACGGTGTTAAGCGACACTTGAGTGTTGGCTATATTGCCCAATGTTGAGCCTCCCGGCATATTTGCTCTGTTGGCATACATTTGATATGGCACATCGGCTTTCTCGCAAACGGCCTTGAATATGGCAGAGGATACTGCATCGGAAGTGTAGTTTTGGTTGGCATTGTATTTTATTACTACGCCTTTATTTAGGTATACTGTATGGTTTTCGTCTTTATACTCGGGGTGGTTCGGGTGGATAGCATGGGCGTTGTCGCAGGAAACTAAGAAACTGTTTGATATTTTCACTCTGTATTCTTCATCGGAGATATCCATATTTTTGCATATGCGTACCAATGTGTCCGACAAGAATGTGCCTGCTGCTCCCTGTTTGGTTTGGCTGCCTACTTCTTCGTTGTCGAAGAGGCAATATACATTCAGCGCTTTTTCATTTTTGCTTTGAGTGAAGGCTTCAAGGGAGGCAAATGCGCATTGTAAGTCGTCAAGCCTCGGAGATGTTATCATTCCACCGAATTCGCACGGAGATTGAGGGTTATATAAAAACAGATCCGTAGACAAAATACATTCTTTTGCCACATTTATTTTTTCACTGAGAATGGATATGAGCGACATATCTTGTTCCGATGCGATAACAGCGAGCATATCTTTTGCCGCATCAAGCGAAACACCGTCATTCATATTTCTATTCATATGTATTGCCACATTCGGAATTATCGCCATTGGTTCGGCTAAATCAACAAGATGCGTTTTGATAAAATTATTTTCCTTTGTTACCACTCTGCCCGCAATGCTAAGGGGTTTATCCAGCCAAGATGAGAATATAGCTCCTCCGTATTTTTCGGTGGAGAGCCTTAGATAGTGTTCATCGGATAAAATTGCATTTTCTTTTATTTTAAAGCAGGGGCTGTCGCAATGGGCTGCACTCATCATAAAACCGCTGAAATCACTTGCTTTGGGTATCTGAAATGCTATTAGCGAAGATGAATTTCGGGTGGTGAAGTAATTCTTTCCTGCTTGAATATTCCATTTACAGCTTTCGCTAAGGTAAGTGTAACCTGCTTTTTTCAATATTTCGGCAGTGTGTTCCACCGCATGAAAAGGTGTAGGGCTGTGCTTAATATAATCAAATAATTTTTCGTTCATAATTTGTTCCGTCCTTTAATATATAAGCATTATATCACAAATTCGGAAAGTGCATGGATAATTTTAACAGTTAGCTAAACAGAGTGCATTTGATTTTAAATAAGTCAAAGTATATTGGTATTGATTATCACATTTATTTCATATATAATATATAAAACTTTATTAAGAATAATTGATTCAGTTAAAAGCAGAGAGAAATGCATCATTATGCGCCTGTGAAGAATCAGGCACAAACTTTTTATCGGTTTCGCAGGCAACCTGTTTGTGTACGGTTTCGTATCGCTTAAAAGCGATGTTAAATAACTTTCTCTCTGTTATTTTTATATATGGAGTTTTCATGGATTTACTTAAAAGTTTATCATCGAAAGAAGAATGGGAGAATTTTTATAGCTATAAGCTGCTTCAAGGCAATTCAACCGATAAGCAATTAAATGCTCTTCGCAGATTTATAGATGAAAACGGATACGTTCCTTTAGTTGAAAATATAGCAAATAAAAAGCCTTTTTCATATCCCACAAAGAAATTGATAAACAAAACAAAAGCAGGTAAAAAGAGAGCAGTATATACATTCACCGAAGAGGAGAATTATATTCTTAAAATGATTACATTTCTTCTTAAAGAATATGACGGAATTTTTTCCGATAATCTGTATTCGTTCAGAAAAGACAGCGGTGTAAAAAAGGCGGTGGATAAAATTTTGCATATTCGAGCATTGCCGAATTACTATGTTTATAAAGTGGATATAAGCAATTATTTTAATTCGATTGATGTGGATATTCTTTTGGGTATGCTGAAAAATGTGTTAACCGAAAACGATGTGCTTTACGAATTTATAAGAGATATTCTCAAATGCCCATATGCCGTTTATGAGGGAGAGGTAATTAAGGAAAATAAGGGCGTTATGGCAGGAAGCCCCATATCGGGGTTTTTGGCTAATTTGTATTTAAGCGATTTGGATAAATACTTTTACTCAAAAAAAATATTATATATGCGCTATTCGGACGATATAATAGTGTTTTCGAAGAATATAGATGAACTAAACGAATATATTGCATATATAAAAAATGTGTTGTCCGAACGAAAGCTTTGTATCAATGAAGAAAAGGAATATATCAAATACCCCAATGAGAAGTGGGATTTTCTGGGATTTTCTTACCAAAACAAAGTTATAGATATCAGCGAGGTATCATTTAAAAAGCTTAAAGCAAAAATGAGGCGCAAATGCCGAGGGCTTCATAGGTGGGCATCAAAAAAGAATATAGACGGCATATATGCGGCAAAGTCATTCATTAAGCAATTTAACTCAAAATTTTACGATAACCCTATACATAACGAGCTGACCTGGTCCCGATGGTTCTTTCCGGTTATAAATACAGATGTTACTCTTAAAAAAATCGAAGATTATTTTAAAGAATGTATCAGGTATTTGGCAACAGGCAAAAGGACAAAGTCCAGATTCGATTTCAGATACGATGAAATGAAACTTCTCGGCTATAAGAGCCTTGTAGCCGAATATTACAAGGCAAAAAAGCAGCAAAATCATTAAATCATATAACTTAATAACAGATACATTGCATATTCGAAAGTGATTTACATATACTTAAAGATATGAAAAAAACACATAAAAGAAAAGTCAAAACATATGCATTTTACATTTTGCTGACTCAAGCGGTGGGTGGGTTAAGTGCAGTCTTAACGAAAAACGGAGTCGAAAATTTTAAGGCAGTTCCCAAATCTATTCTCACGCCGCCCGATAAGGTCTTTCCGATAGCTTGGAGCATACTATATCTTCTTATGGCAATCGGTGCTGCAAGGGTGAATTTGTCAAATAGCATTAATAAGGGTAACTCTCTTAGTCTTTATTATATACAGCTGGCAATGAACTTTACATGGAGCATTATATTTTTCAATGCAGCTGATTATATGCTTTCGCTCATATTAATAATAATACTTCTTTTTATGATAATTGTTATGACATTTAGCTTTGCAAAGTCCGATAAAGTATCTGCACTGTTGCAAATTCCGTATATTTTATGGGTTTCGTTTGCAAGCTATCTTACCTATTGTGTATATG
>CAZXWI010000084.1:0-6582 GCA_964644555.1 uncultured Lachnospiraceae bacterium
ATATTATGGTTTTGTTATTGCTGATGAAAATTCTATCCTCAAAAACCAAATCCAAAGCCTTTGAAAGCACATTTTTTTCGACATTTTGTCCGGCTTTTTTCATCTCCTGCCAACTATCCTCGTGGCTTACATTCAGCACGGCTTGGGTGATGATAGGTCCTTCGTCTAAATCATTATTGACAAAATGAGCCGTTGCTCCGATGATTTTCACACCTCTTTCAAAAGCTTGTTTGTAAGGGTTTGCACCGATGAAAGCAGGTAAAAACGAATGGTGAATGTTGATGATTTTGCCCTCAAAAGAGGAGACAAATTGAGGCGATAAGATACGCATATATTTAGCCAAGACTAAATAATTAAAATCGTATTGTTTTAAGCACTCAAAAACAAGGGCTTCGTGTTCTTCTCTGCTTAAATTTTCGCTTTTAATGCTGTGAAAAGGTATTTCAAACTTATCGACTAAGTCTTTAAGCTCGTTGTGGTTGGAAATGACAGCTTTAATATTGGCTAAAAGTTCGTTGCTGTAATGTTTTATAAGTAAATCCCCCAAGCAGTGTGCTTCCTTTGTCGCTAAAATGACAATATCTTTTTTTTGCTTTAAACAAAGCTCTATGCGAGTGTTATCAGGCAAAACAGCCTTTAAAGTGCCTGTAAATGAATGCTCGTCAAACTCACCCTCTAAAACTGCTCGAAAAAAAAACTGCCCCTCGCCCACGAATTCATCGTTTTTGATGATATTGAGCTGATATTTGAAAATCACATCAGCAATGCGGTAAATCAAGCCCTTTTCATCGCTGGTGGCGATTTTTAACACAAATTGTTTCATTTTTGCTCCCGTATGTAATCTTTTAGCCATTCTTGTGTGAGCGTTTCAATCTTTGCTCCCAAATTTTTGCCCTTAAAGCCTTGTTTTTCAAGCTCTTTAATGTCAATTTCTGCCCTTAAAGCCCTCTCATAAACGCCCAAAGCCTTTGCCCTTTGCACTCTTTGCTTATCCCAAAGCCCAAGCCATTTACAAAGTGGCATTTTAAGAGCGACAAAGCCAAAGTCTAAATCCCTCATCTTGCCTTCAAAAAAAGGCTGCTTCGCCCTTTGGTAAAGCTCTTTTTTAAGTTTAGTTTGCTTGAAAAAGGCTTGCATTTTAAATTCGAAAAAATTAAGATAAAGATACAAAAATAAAGCTTCATCTTTAATAAATTTTCTTGCTTTTTGAAGCATTTGTTTGAATTTTAAGCTTTTAGCGTTTTTTTGAGTGCTAATAAAAAAGACTTTTTGTTCTAAATTCAAACTTTGCAAAAGCTCAAAACCACGCCACAAATGAGGGGCTTTGAAAAATTTATAAAGTTCGTTGTTGATTCTGTCCTTACTCAAATCGCTTGTATCCATAGTTTTCATCAATTTCAAACTCTCATCAGCCACGCTTAAATCGAACCTTGAAACAAAATGAATTGCTCTAAATACCCTAAGGCTGTCTTCTTTAAAGCGTTCATCATCAATATGCCTTAAAATCCCTTGTTTTAAATCAGCAAATCCTCCGTAAAAGTCTAAAAATTCATCGTTAAAGATATTTATCATCATTGAATTTATGGTAAAATCCCTGCGTTTTGCGGCGAGTTTTTCATCATTGCAAAGCCTTACTTCAAAGCCTTTGTGTCCTTGGGCGACTTTGTTTTCGCTTCGTGCAAGGGCTAAATCGTAATTTTTGAATTTATACACGAAAAAACTCTTTCCAAAGCCGTTTGCTTTAAGTTTTTTCATCAGCTCATCAAAAAATTCTGCCTCAATATCATAAATTTCTATATCAAAGTCTAAAATTTCATACCCTAAAAGTATGTCTCTTACGCTACCGCCCACCAAATAAGCCCTTTTTGTGTAAGGCTTTAAAAAATTGGCGATGAATTCAATATTGGGATTATTTTTTAAGCTTATCTTCGATACTTGCAAGTAAAAACTCTAAAAAATTTATGGTTAAATCAAGCCTCATTTCAAGCTCATCTTGCTTTGTGCTTTTAAGCCCCTCAAAAAGCACTAAAATTCGCTCTTTGATATTGTTTAAATACCTTGCTTCACTCGCACTTAGCACATAATTTGTGCCAGTTTGTAGCTCACTTGGGCTTTTGTATGAGGGCGTAAAGTCAATAACTTCCGCATTTTTGGGCTTTTCATCGCTTTTAATGCTTTCATTTGATGAGGGATTATTCATCTCATCAAGTGTTTTTTTAGCTAAATCCTCTAAATTCATATTTTTATCAACCACCTTTTAAATTCGTTAATTTCTTCATCACTTTTCATCGTGTTAAAAAAATCCAGCATTTGCGTGTTTAAATCCTTATGCTTTGAGTGCAAACCGCTCAAACGCCTCACCGCATCAATGGCGTCTTGGTTTTGGGGATTTTCTTTTAAAATGTTTTTATAAATTTCCAAAGCCTCATTTTTAAGCCCCTGTGCCTCATAAATTGAAGCTTCTGTGATTGTTTTTTTCATTGTGCCTCGTTTCAAAAATTCATATAATTGTAGCAAAAAAGCTGCTTTTATACAAGTATTTTAACATTATTTTAATCATCAAATCTTTTCAGCAAAGGTGCATAAAATTCAATCCTCCTGTCTCGCAAAAAGGGCCACCACCTCCGAACTTGCTCATTTTGAGCCAAATCAATATCCACAAAAAGCACCTTTTCATCAGTGGAATTTGCACGCAAAAGCTCCTCGCCCATAGCCGAAAAGGCAAAGGAATTGCCCCAAAATCTTATGCCCGTGCCGTGTTCGCCCTTTTCAAAGCCTACACGATTGATAGCAAGGACGGGTAAGCCATTGGCTATGGCGTGTCCTCTTTGCACGGCTACCCACGCTTCAAGCTGTCTTTGCTTTTCATCTGCTGTGTCCGTGTCAAAATGCCCTATGGCTGTGGGATAGATGAGTATTTGAGCGTTTTTTAAAGCCATTATCCTCGCTGCTTCTGGAAACCACTGGTCCCAGCACACCAAAACACCAAGCTTTCCAACGCTTGTTTGTATAGGCTCAAAGCCCAAATCCCCCGGCGTAAAATAAAATTTCTCGTAAAAATTTGGATCATCTGGTATGTGCATTTTGCGGTATTTACCAGCTATTGAGCCGTTTTTTTCAAAGACCACAGCACTATTGTGATAAAGCCCAGCACTTCTTTTTTCAAAAAGAGAACAAAGCAGCACAACGGCATTTTCTTTGGCAACCTTTGCCCAAAATTCAATATCTTTTTCATACTCATTAGCCAAGTCAAAAAAAGCTACATTTTCGCTTTGACAAAAATACGCACTTTGATGCAATTCATTAAGGCAAATAAGCTTGGCACCGCCCTTTGCGGCTTCTTTGATGAAACGGCAAGTTTTGGCTCGTGTGGTGGCTTTGTCCTTTTCAAAAGCTTGTTGTATGAGGGCTATTTTCATTGTGTATCCTTTGTAATAGAGTCATCGTAAGGGTCAAGGTGAATTTGAATGTTGAATTTTTCATTTTTGAATTCGTTTTTGATTTTATCCTCAATCTCATCGCTGATTTGATGAGCTTGTATCAAAGAAATGAGCGGACAAAAGACCAAATGAACGCTGATATAGTTGATATTTGGGCTTACCCTTGATTTAAGCTCGTGAAAGCTGAGGACTTCTTTATTTTCGTTAATTAGCTCCTCAATGCGAGTGATGATTTTTTCATCAAGGGCTTTATCCATAAGCATTTCAATGCTTTTTTTGGCGATTTTAAAGCCAGAAAAGGCTATATAAAAGCTAATAACAATGCCAAAAAGAGCGTCTATAAAATGCCAATTTGTAAAATAAATCAACACCAAGGCTAAAACTGCGGCAAGATTAGCCAAAAAATCGCTTTTATAATGCAAACTATCAGCCTCTACGATGAGGGATTTGCTTTTTTTAGCGATAAAAGTTAAAAAAAGTGTGAGTAAAAAGGTGCAAATCATCGCAAAAAGCATTACCGCAAGGCTTAAATTCAAATCATTAACGCCCTCATTGTGATAAATTTTATCCACACTTTCATACAAGATAAACCCAGCCCCAGCAGTGATAAAAAGGGCTTCAAGTAAGCCCATTAAAGCTTCGATTTTATCAAAGCCAAAATTATAACGAGCATTGCTTTTACTTGCTGATTTTTTCAGTGCAAAGAAATTCAAAACAGAAATAATACAATCCATCAAAGAATCAAGAGCTGATGAAAGCACCGCCACACTTGCACTTGCAAGTCCTGCGATAAATTTAAGCACAGCAAGGGTAAAGGCACATAAACTAGCGATGAGCGTGGCTTTTTGCGGATTCATCTTCTGCCTTTGAAGCGGTTTTGACAGGAGCAGTGCAAAGAGCCGTTTTGTCTTAAAAAGATTTCAGCACGAACTGGGATTATCTTTCGTTGAGGTAGGGCTTTGGCTAGAATTTCACATACCCTTTCATCGTTTTTATCATCATAAATTGGCACGATGAGGGCGTTATTGATAAAAACAAAATTTGCATAACTTGCCCCAAGTCTTTTATTTTCATAAAATTTAGGTTTTGGCAGGGGCAATTCTATGAGCTTAAAGCCCGTTTGCAAAAGCTCTTTTTTCATCAAATTTAAAGGGATAAAATGCTCATCGTTTTTATCCTCACAAATACAATGGGCTATGGTATTTTCATCGATAAATCTTGCTAAAATGTCAATGTGTGAGTCTGTATCATCGCCCTTAATGAAGCCATTTTCAAGCCAGATGATTTTTTCAAGTCCAAAAATACTTTTAAGCTTTTTTTCTAGCTCATCTTGGCTTAAATGGGCGTTGCGATTGGCATTAAGCAGACATTTTTTTGTCGTAAGCATTACGCCCTTGCCGTTAAATTCAATACTCCCGCCCTCTAAAATAAGATTTATATCTTTAAGTTCGCTGTGAAAATACTCACTAAAAAGCCTAGAATTAACTTCATTATCAAGCTTGCTTTGAAATTTATTGCCCCAAGCATTGAAAGAAAAATTCAAAGTAACAAGCCTTTCATTCTCGCTTACATCAATGCCCCCATAATCTCTTATCCAAGTGTCATTTGTAGGGCATTTGAAAAAGCTGACATTATCAAATTTGGCAAATTTTTGCTCAAAAATTTGCTCATTTGGAGCGATGAGTAAGACTTTTTGAAAGGCACTTACCGCACGGACAAAGTCCTCATAAGCCTTAACAATCTCATCTAAATACGGCTTCCAATCAGTCTTTTCGTGGGGCAAAGCCACGAGCAACAGCTCTTGTTCGCTCCACTCAGCCAAAGTGCGAGTCAATTAAAATCCTTGAATTTTGATAAAATGTAATTTTACACAAAAAAGCTGAATTTAAGTTGTGATTTGTTCTTTTTCTTTTAAGAGTTCAAGCAAAAGCTCATCTTTGTTTGTCATCGCTTTTTGGCTCATTTGTAAGGTAAATTGCTAGCTTGTTTGAATAAAGTTTCATTTTTATCGTTAAATAAGTAAAAAATATTCCAAAATTCAGCTTAACTTAATCTTACCCTTAATCCTTGCTAAACTCATCAGCCAAGCTTTCAAGCTCTTTGGCGTAGTCTTTTTGCCTTTGTAAAAGTTCTTTGAATTTAAAGCCTAGCATTACTATGGCGTAAAGCTCTGGTTTGTGTTTTCGCCAATTATAAAGCGTTTTGGTGTCGATTTTTAAAATCCCAGCAATATCTCTTTGAGTGAGCTTTTTACTCGCTTTTGTCTCGTTTAAAGAGTTTAAATTTTTAGCCTCACGCATTATTGTCCTCAAAATTTTTAAGTTAATGTAGTGAAATTTTGCATAAAAATTAACAAAGTAAATATTACTTATAAAAATTTATATATAAGTAATAATTACTTCATTTTTATAATTTTTTAAGCTAAAATAAAGTAAAATGCCTATTTTAATTATTTTTCACAAGAAGATAATATGGATACTAATTCCATTATGCTAGAAAGGTTTAAAATGCGAGAAGTAGATTTTGACGATAAGGAATTTTTACAAGTTATTGATGAATTTTTAAGGCAATGTGATAAATGCGTTCAAAATTCTTATTCCACAAAGGGCATTACACCAGCCAAACTAACAAAAGAATTGAATGTAATTTTAGCAGATTTTGGCTATGTAAGTCATATTGGCTTTGGTGTAAGAAAATTGTCAAAAAAACCATCTATGTGTTTTGCACCTCGAAATATCTTGGATAAAAATTTAGTTAATGGTGAAAAGTTACAACTTAACAGAGGTGTTTATATTTGGCTTGGTTATAATATTAACAAAGCTTGTTTATGCCTTTGTATCGCTTACTCTAATGCTTGTAAAAACCTTTCTTTTAAGGCTATAAATTTGATTAAAGAAAAAAGGGCTATTGAAGTAAAAAATGGCGTAAAAGAGTGGGAGTATTACTATGCTAGAAGCGAATACAAAGAAAACTTAGTTAAAGATTTTTTGCATTTAATAAGCGAATTCAATCAATTTGCAATCAATGATTTTAAGTCTTTTTAATATAGAGACAACTTAAATTTATTTCAAAGCTAACAGCTTTTCATTTAACACGCTTTGCGGGGTTAAGCCTGTGAATTTGGCGTTTAAAACACCCTTTT
>CAZXWI010000085.1:0-6493 GCA_964644555.1 uncultured Lachnospiraceae bacterium
GTCTTATGTAGCATAAAAATATTTCATTTGACCAACAGCATTTTATAGGATATAATAAATTGCATAAAATCATTTTATAGCCGTAATTATTTATTTGTTATAAAAGTCAATACTATTTTTCATCACTACAAGTTCTTACAAGAGGATAACAATGGACATACTTCTACATTATGTATACACCACATTAATCAACGGCTTTTGCACGATAGCTTCATTCATATTTTTTCTGCATTTCTTAAATCTAAAAGAAAAATATAACGATAAAAAACTACAAACGTGCATGATATTTTATTTTATATCAATATTTCTTCAAATCCCGAACAGCATTGATTCGGCAAATACATTCGTATGGGTAACGCCTCTTTACTTTGTTTTTCAAATAATATTTATATGCAAAGTTTTCGAGGGGAAAACGGGATATAAAATAATGCTGTTTTTCGAAGACAAGTTATTGGATACTGTATCAATGCTTTTCATAACATCCATATCGTCATTTTTAATGAGCAAGGGAGTAGATATATTTACCGGTCATATAACATCTACCGGATATATGCAGTATAACCTACTATACTTATTTATTATGAATCTACTCGCCATACCAATCAAAATTATAAGTGTATTGATTATCGAAAAGATGACGAAGTTATTAAAGAAAGTGCGCAATTTATCTTTCATTTTTGTACCTTTATCCATGATTTCAATATTTTCGGCATACATACTCACATACTTTGAATTTATATCAAAGATAACATTTGTGCCATTTCTGTTTATTCTGGGAGGAATACTCGGCATACTCGGATACATTCTAATGTTTTTCAACTACAATGATTTAAAACAAAAGACCATACTCGAATTACAATTGTACTACTCCAACAAAACACAATCAGAGCTGTTTCATTCCATAGATATCTTGACCGAAGCTCAAAATAAGCAGAAAAAGTTTAATCACGACTACAAAAATCAGCTTAATGCTCTATCCATGCTTTTAAAAACAAACAATTACGAAAAAGCCGATAGTTTCATAAACGATATTTTGGAAACCATACAGCAAAACGAATCTTATACTTACTGCGTCAATCCCACGGTTAACGCAACCCTCAACTACAAAGCATACATTGCCCAAAAGAACAATATCAAGCTGATAACCGATATAGTGATTCCCGAAGAAACCGAGAATGTTTCGGAAATGGATCTTTGTTCGCTCTTTTCTAACCTCTTAGACAATGCCATTGAAGCCGTATCTCGCCTGCCCGAAGAAGAACGCTACATTAATATCAAAGCTAGATGTAATAAAATAATGCTCATTGTGGAAACTCAAAATCCTGTTAAAGAAAATATAAAAGTCGAAAAAGGCAAACTTCCCAAAACCACCAAGACCAATAAAACCGAACACGGAATGGGGCTTTCTATAATCGAAAAAATTGCAAAACAAAGCGGTGGAATGATGGAATTCAGCTGCGAAGGCAACATAGTAAAACTCTACGTCAGATTAATACTAAATCAAAACTTACAAAATGATGTAATAAAAACCGAGATAGTCTAATGTTATAATGTATACTAAAAAAGCTTGATATGATTATCAAGCTTTTAGTTCATTTTGTGAAATGGCAGGGGTAGCAGGACTCGAACCTACGCATGACGGAATCAAAATCCGTTGCCTTACCGACTTGGCTATACCCCTACACAGATATTTATTATATCATAAATGATGTTTTTTTCAATACCTTATGTATAAATATTTTACTTCTCCCATTATTTTCCGCATAATACTGTTTAAAATTTTATATGTATTTTCAACAACTTATAATAAAACCTACTGAAATCATTCTCCCTTAGTGCGTTTGCAAAGGGTTGATGTCGGCTGATTTAACATCTGATGTTATTATAGCCGAAAAAATAAAATTTTCAACCCCATAAAAAACAAATCGTATAGGAGGTTAACACCTTGCAGCAAAGCAATGCTAACATTTTACCGATTTAACCAAAGCATTTAAATCAAACCCATATATTATTACAGTCGGTTTATTCATTCGTGCAAAACCTTTCTTTTCGGGTTTTGCCTGAATGAATTAAACACCTCGGTTGATTTTAAAGACAGATGTCTGTTCGGTCTTTAACCTAAGTACTTAGTCTATACGATTCTTTTCCACATATACACCGTAAGATACGGTGGCATGTTGTTATGAGAAGCGCCTCCGCCCGATGAGCCTACCGTAGTGGAGTAATCACCGCCCCAAGGTCTGGCTTCGGTTTTACTGCCGCTATAATGCCCGTCGGTTTCAGAATACTGTATCGAATGAGAGTGCTTCGGCATTTCGTTTACCGTCAGAGTGTGGGTTGCCTCCCCTCCCGTGCTTTCCGCGGAATAATTGCTTCCTGCCGAGAGCAAAAACACATCCGAAATTTGCACCCAAGTGCCGCTGAATAACATATCGGGCGAGGTCAAATTCGTGCTTATATATACCGAACCGACAGGATAAATCAGACTAAACAAATCCTTTAGCGAATATGCAGTATTGCCAATGGGTGCTGTATGGAAATAATCTTTTCCGTTAAAGCGGAATACATATGATTTGATTAAAGCACCTTTATTTGCAATAGCTTCGGTATCAACACTTATTTGCAATGTCGATTGATCTTTTATGTATTTTTGATCATTCATAATAAGTGCAAAGGTCTTAGCGTTTATATTCTTTGCGGAAAAGTTCTCATCGGGCAAGAAAGGATTTCGGTTAGTTGGCGAAATCGTTGCACTTGCCTCTTTGTCGCTAATGCCCAACAATGTTGTTTTTTTCACGATCGTATGTTTTTAAAACAAACTTCCATGCTGCAAAGTTTTCTGTGAGCATACAGCTGTATCTATTCTCCATTTCGTAGGGTGTAATCGAAATATTTTCTCCAACATAACAGTCCCTCGTAATAAGAACTTCATCTCCTTTACTTATTTCAAGCACATTATAAAAGCTTTCATCATATGTTACTATCGGTACGACCAATGGCACTATCCTCCATTTTCGTCTTCTTCATCAAAAGTAAAATCGGAGATTTGTCCCAATTCACTTTTGAGTGCAGGCAGTTCGAGGTTTACCAAAACATCTTGATTGCCGCTTGCCGGCAGGAATCCGTAATTATCCGTGTTGGAATTGTATCTTCCTTTTACGGTGATGGTTTGCCCTGCTTCAATATATCCGCTCCAACTGCACATACATCATTTCGCTATTATCAAACGAAACCGTATTTATCACACTCGGCGCATATTCCGAATTTTCTTACAAAGTGCCGAAATCGGGTAAATACAAAATACAACTGAAGAAAGGAGAGCAACTGTATGTTGCGTAAAAAAATGACAGATTGCAGTAAATGTATGAACGAACAAAGAATCAAACATCTTGAAGAGGAAGCAAAGAAATGTGAAACACACATACTCAATTCGGGAAAAGCACTTACAAGCCTGAAAAACAAAAACGATTTGACAGACTATAAATTTCTGCAAATAATGACAAAGCTCGATGAAATGCACACCTCTCTCAAAGAATTGCAAACCAAACCGGCAAAGCGTTATGAGCAAATTGTTTCCACGGCTCTGCAATGGCTTGTGCTGGCTCTTTTGGCAAGCATAGCAGTTATCAAGTCATAAATGCAGCCCCCCGAGAGTAATGCACATTTCCTTACTTCAAAGTACGCTTTAATCCGACCGCAGATTGATTTCTGCGGTCGGATTTTATTGAAAAATTTAAATTGCATAACAAACAATTAAAACCATAACCCACAAATCAATCCCATAAAAACTCCCCATTCGACAATACATCGAATGGGGAAATAAAGAAATTGTGTAGGACAGAACGCTATATTAGTTCTTTTTCTTTCTGTATTTGATCAATGTAAATACAATTACAGCACATACTATGAACACCACGCACCATAACACGATTTTGCTGTTATCGCCTGTTTTCGGGGTTGATATTTTTGCTATAACGGTATCTTCTTTTGCAATTACCTTTGTTAATTCTTTATCTTCATAGCATACTTTACAATCTTCGCAATACCAATATTCTATATTGCCATCTGTATCGGAGGTTGCTTCTTTTGCATCCACATGAATGATTGAGCCTGTATGAGGTATAACATCAACCTTATTTCCTGTAATCTCAATTGGATAATCGTCATCCAATATGATTAATATAACAGGATAGAAAGAATCTATATCCACATAAGTGCTGACGGGCACGCTTACCGTTACCGTATTACCCTCAATTACAACGCTCGGTTCATCACCTGTCAATGATTTGCCATCTCCTGTAATATAACCATTGACACTCTTGCATCCGCTTGGAAGAGTAAAGCTGTATACATAGTTGTTGGATCTGCAAACCTTATCTTCTCCGCTTATGGTAATGTCCACCGTCGGCAAAGGCTTTTTACTGCTCTTAATAACATCACCGCAATTATCACACTGCTTCCAGTAATGGGTTGTGTCTTTTTTCCAATTATACACATGATCCGAGTTGACATTAATGCTTACGGCTGAACGTTCTCCGTCCAAATTAAATGCCTCTATGGTGCAAAATCCCGAACCTGCCTTAACTGTATAATACCCATCACTATCGGGAGTAAGCGTTTCAATCACATGTCCTCTATCTAAATTTACACACAAAAGCCCGTCTTTACAGGTAATCTTAAATTTTACATCACTGCAATAAGTCTTTAACATTTCAACTCCGTCGAAAACAGGATAAATACTTTCCCAATGAGCTGTAAGTTTAATATTAGATCCTACAATTTTATTAAATCCATACTCATTACCTTCTTCGTCAAACCAACCCTCAAAATCAAATCCAACTTTTGAAAGATCAGCCGGTTTAGTTGCTGTAGCGTTATATCTATACTGCGTTTGGGGTACAGGGTTTCCGCCATCCGTATCAAATGTTACACTATAAACATTTGTAAGTTTTGTAGCGTTCGAAAAATCGCCACCGTAAATTATTCCAGCACTGTCATTATCCACTTCACCGAGGAATATCCCACCTGAAATCCTTGCAAAATTGGTAACCTTATTTTTAAATGTGCCACCGTAAATACATTGATCACCATCCAAGATCCCGCTTTCAACTTCGCAATCAAAAGTTCCGCTGTAAATATTGCCATTATTTACAAATTTTCCCGCTATTGTGCCTCCGCTCATATTCCATGCCCTAACATTATACACGCTTCCCGAAATATTGCCGCCACTCATATAAAGCAAACTGTCATTCCGCAATTCGTAGTTACTGCAGCCCATTATATTAATCCCCTTCAAATAAAGACTGCCACCGGTTGCGTATATGCCTCCGCCTTTAGTTGCAGTGCAGCCAACTACATTGCCGCCTTTTAATTCGATATTTTGTAAATCCTGCACATGAATTCCGCCACCGACAATCCCTATATCATCACCCTTATCAAATCCTTTACCTGCAGTAATAACACCTCCGTAAACCGATTTTATTTTATCACCCGTTGCATCATTTGAAACAAGTACCCAAACTTCGTTCGTTGTATCGAATTTATGCTCTTTTGTCGGGTCATTATCCTGCAAAGTGAATTTTTTTGAATCCGGATCTAAGATAGATCCACCTGCATTATTAATCATGATAACGCTGCCCGTTTCTGCATCAAGCTTTAAAACATTGCCGTTTAAATCAAGCGTAACATCGGCATTCTTTTTAATCGTTATCGATTTAGTTGTCGTAACATCATTTTTAAGGTAATACTTTCCGCTCGGCAATTCATAGTTTACCGTATCAAGATAAGCTGCGCTCAGCTCAGTCCAGCTGCCGTCGCTAAAATTAACTATTTCTTCGGCAAATACCGACGAAGCAAAAGCACCCACTGCCACTAATAAGACAAACAGAATGTATAAAATTTTCTTTCTCATTTACTACCCCCTCGAAATAATCATCGACCTTTATAAGCAATAATTCGGCAATATTCTTTGCCGATATAATGAATTAAATCAACTCAATCGTTTGATTGGATTATAGCATAATATAATCTTAAAAACAATACATTTAATGGTTTCATTTCACTAAACACAACATTACATTTTTCGCAAAATAGCCGAGGTAATATCCTCGGTCCTTTTTTATGTAAACCCCGATAAATTTATTCCGTTTTAATATATTCTGCTTTTACTTCGTCTGTTTTTTAACAAATTTCGCTGCATGATGTACAAGCACCAAACTCCGGATTCCGTCTGTAATAAGTGATATATTGAAAGATTTTTTACATACGCAAATTATTGATTTTTTCTAAACAAAACATTAAAAAATGCCTTAATTAAAGCATTGATTTTAATTAAGGCATAAAAAAAGAACCTGTCGGCTCGATAAAATCATTTGTTTTACACTGTCTTGAGTCGCTCCCCCGGCAGTATAGCCCATGCCATACTGCCGAAAAAACAACCCCACAATGAAATCTAAAACTAATCATTCGATTGAATTATATCACTCATATATAT
>CAZXWI010000086.1:0-6475 GCA_964644555.1 uncultured Lachnospiraceae bacterium
GCTTGCTCTTGTTTTTCGCTTTGGTTTGTATGGGCGGTAGATGTCCTCTATTTCCGTAAGAGTAAGAGCGTTGTCAATGGCATCGGAAAGTTCGTCGGTTAACTTTTCCATTCCTTCAAGAAGAGATTTGACTTCATCTCGTCTTGCCTGCAGATTTCTTAAATATGTAAGTCTTTCGGATAAATCACGAAGCAAAGTGTCGTCCATCGTGCCGTGCATTTCTTTACGGTATCTGGCTATAAAAGGAATGGTGTTTCCCTCGTCGATAAGTTGGATAACATTTGCTACATGAACCGGACTTCTGTTAAATTCATCGGCTAAAATTGCTACAATATCCTGCATAATATTTTAAAATCCTTCCAATACTTTTCTGATTTGTTCTATAGCTTCGTCTTCGGTTGCCCAGCTTGTGCAGAATCTTGCTGCCACATGATTTTGGTCGATTCTTTGTTTAAATTCGCAGCGGTCCTTGAGTTTTTCGTAAACTTCATCGGGCAATATGGGGAATTGTTGGTTCGTTGGGCTGTCGGCATAAAATTTATAACCGAACTCGGTAAATGTGTCTTTGAGTTTCATTGCCTTATCTATGGCATTTTTCGATATTTCGAAATATAAATTGTCTTCAAACAAAGTTTCAAATTGTATGCCGAGAAGCCTTCCCTTTGCGAGCATTCCACCGCATTGTTTTATCATGTATCTGAAATTCGGTTTTAATTCTTCGTTTAGTATTACTACGGCTTCTCCGAAGAGCGCACCTACTTTGGTAGCTCCTATGTAGAATACATCACATAATTCAGCGAAATCAGAAAGCACAAGGTCGCACTCCGGACTTTCAAGACCGTAACCCATTCTTGCCCCGTCCACAAACAAATATAATCCGCATTCTTTACAAGCTTTGCTTATTTGGGTGAGCTCTTCCTTTGAGTATATAGTGCCGAGTTCCGTGGGGAAAGATATGTATACCATTTTCGGCATAACGGTGTGTTCTTGAGTTTCGTCGTTTATGTGTTCGTTATAAACATCATATATTTGCTGTGCTGTAATCTTTCCTTCGACAGAGGGCAGAGCCAGTACCTTATGCCCTGTTGATTCTATTGCACCTGTTTCATGCACATTTATATGCCCTGTGTCTGCGGAAACAACAGCTTGATACGGGCGAAGTGCCGAAGCTATTATTGTGGTGTTGGTTTGAGTTCCTCCTACCAAGAAATGCACATCGGCATTTGGACTGGCGCATGCTTTCTTTATTAAGCTTCTTGCGTTTTCGCAATGTGCATCCGTGCCGTAGCCGTGGGTCTGCTCCATGTTGGTATCAATAAGTTTTTGCAAAATTTTCGGGTGTGCCCCCTCTTGATAATCGCAGATGAATACTTTCATTTGTTATTCCTCGCTTTTAAGATAAAAATTCATTTTAACCGGATTGTGATCCGTATAGGTAAAGTTTTCATTTAATGTTTCTGTTTTCGTTACTTCGACATTCGGTGATACTATGAATCCGTCAATCACATAGTATTGGTTGTTTGTTGTGTTTTCGCTGTCATAAGGTTTATTCAGCAGTCTGCAAGTCGGGTATGTGTCATCAAAGATGTATTTAAACCCTTCGGGCAAACTATCTTCGTAAAGGATTCCCGCATTCCAGTAATCTTCATTCAAAAGGGGATATTTGTCAATATTGGGGAATGTTTGGTTGAAGTCGCCTCCTGCAATGACATAATTACCCTTTTCATATTCTTCTTTGATTAGCTTCATGAGCATTTCGGTTTGCTCAAGCTTTCCCTCTCCGTCATCATATGCTTCAAGATGAAGATTGATAAGCACAAGCTTATTTTCACTTCCTTGTATATCTACATATTCCACCAAAAGACATCTTTTTAAGTTGCACATTGATACAGGCCATTTAAAAGGTATCGGAAGTGCTACTCTTTGGGCTGTTTCGGCATTGTATGAATTAAGTGTCATAATGCCCGAATTGATTTTACCTAAAGTCGGCAGCGGATAGGGAACATAGTTGCATTTGTAGTTATAGGCAAATGCATAACTTCCCGAAAAAGAAGATGCAAAATAGTCCTTTTCATTGATATTGTATGTGCGTTTGGAGTTTTCATCGACTTCTTGCAAAAATACTATATCGGCTTCGCTCTTATTTATGATCTCGGATATTCCGTTGAGGTTTTCTTTAACTTTTTCTTCGGAAAAAGCGAGAACGCCCGAGCCTCCGTCCATGAAAAAATCGCTTTCTTTATCAAGCCCTGCATATCCTGTGTTGAGGGTCAAAAGCGTTACTTCGCTGTTTAGAGTAAGAGTGGCTGCCGTGTTAGCTTCGTTTATTATACTTATATCTTCTATTTTATCGGGTGTATAATTTGTAATGCTCAAATAAGCTATAAAGCTCAAAAATACAACAACGATAAGGCAAAGTATTGCCGAAATAATCTTAACTGTTTTCTTCATTTTCTCTACGCTTTTTTATGATAAAGTCTTTTGTTTTGATAATGCGGTTCGCATGTCAGATTGATACCGAGCTTTTTAAATACACTTTCATCAACGGCAGATAGTATAACGGTGGAATGTGCTTCGCAGGATGCAAGCTCTTTGAGCATTGTAACTGCCTTGTTTGCGTTTTCGTCAGATTGAGCGCATATCGTAAGGGCAATTAAAACTTCATCCATATGAAGTCTGGGATTGTGATTGCCGAGATATTTGACTTTAAGTTCCTGAATCGGCTCGATAATTTGGGGCGAAATAAGATGAATATTATCATCCATATTCCCCAATGCCTTAAGTGCGTTGAGAAGTGCCGCAGATGATGCACCGAGCAGCTTAGAAGTTTTCCCTGTTATTATCCGTCCGTCGTTTAGTTCTATGGCAACTGCGGGAGCGTCTGTTAATTCTGCCTTGTCGAGTGCCGCCTTAACAACGGGGCGGTCGGCTTCACTAAGCCCTGATTGGTTCATTATCAGCTTTATGGTGTATACTTCCGATGATGCGTCCACTACTGCACGGCGCTGGTTACATAAAGCGGTGTAGTATCTTCTGAGAATTTCTTGGTTTGATGCTTTTATTACAGCATCTTCATCGGTGATACAATATCCGACCATGTTTACGCCCATATCCGTAGGGGACTTGTACGGCGACTTATCGCATATGCGTTCAAATATTGCATTGAGAACCGGGAATACTTCCACATCTCGGTTGTAGTTAACTGCTGTTTGAGCGTATGCTTCCAAATGGAAGGGATCTATCATGTTTACATCGTTTAAGTCCGCTGTAGCTGCTTCGTATGCCAAATTTACAGGGTGTTTAAGTGGCAGATTCCAAATGGGGAATGTTTCAAATTTGGCATAACCGGATTTTATCCCTCGTTTGTAGTCGTGATACATTTGAGAAAGGCAAGTTGCCATTTTCCCGCTGCCCGGACCGGGTGCTGTAATTACAACCAAAGAACGGCTTGTTTCTATGTAGTCGTTTATACCGAACCCTTCATCGCTTACTATTTTATTTATGTCATTGGGGTATCCGTCTATGGTGTAGTGGCAATAAACTTTAAGCCCTAAATTTTCAAGTTTTTCTCTGAACTGTTGGGCAAGCGGCTGTGACTCGTATCTTGCAAGAACTACACTTCCCACATAAAGACCTATTTCTCTGAAGGCGTCAATAAGCCTTAGTACGTCATCGTCATAGGTTATGCCGAGATCCCCTCTTATCTTGTTTTTTTGTATATCGCCTGCATTGATTACTATAACTATCTCTGCTTCGTCCTTCATTTTAAGGAGCATGTTTACTTTGCTGTCGGGTTTAAAGCCGGGGAGTACACGGGAAGCATGAAAATCATCGAAGAGTTTTCCACCGAATTCAAGGTAGAGCTTTCCTCCGAATTCGGCAATGCGCTGTCTGATATTTTCGGATTGCAATTTAATATATTTGTCGTTATCAAATCCTATTGAGTTCAATTTTGTATCTCACTTTCGATTATTTTTTCGTATGCTACTCTCGGCTCTCCTGTTTCGGTATATATGATACCGCAATATGTAAAACCGTATTTTGCTATTGCCGAAAGGTTTGCTTTGTTATCTTTATGGGTGTCTATTCTGAGGGATGAGGCATTGTTTTTTATGCATAATTTTTCGGCGTAATCATACGCCATACCCGCCAGAGATTGCCCTCTGTAGTCGGGTCGCACGGCTATTCTGTGTACGGTGTAATAATTGTAGGTATTATTAAGCCAACTTCCGTCATATATTTTTTCGTATGTGGGATCGGCACCGTAAATTGCTGTAAACGCACAAACTATAATATCGTTTTGCTCTATCACATAGCAGTTTTCATTTTGTATATCATTTTGTACGGTTTCGTACGACGGATAGCCTCCCGTCCACTGATTTACTCCGCATTCATGTAAAAAATCGGCTCCGCTTTGCAAAATTCGGTGAACTTTGTCGCAATCGCCGATACTCGCTTTTCGTATATGCATATGTATTACCCTCTGAAATTAAAACAATTACTTTATATTTTATCACAAATTGCAATTTAATTGCTATTAAATAAAAACTTTATAAAATATATTCACTATGTTCATTCAGATGATGTTGAAGATACGCTGTGGATAGTATTTGCTTGGCAAGTTTTATAGTGTGTGTTAGATTTGCAAAATAGTGAAAAGGATTATGTATATTAAAAGCGATATTGTAAATATATTGTAGAGATAGTTAATGAAAAAAATAAACCGATAGCGTATATGAGCATATCGGTTTAAGGTATTACATTTTAATTTGTTTGTCAAATATTAGACATATGCAAAAGAGTATGCCGCCTATGGTAATGAATATGTCAGCGACATTGAATACCGCAAAATTGATTAGGGTAAAATCAATAAAGTCCACCACATATCCGAGAAAGAATCTGTCTATCATATTACCTATGGCACCACCGATTATCATGGCTATGGAATATAGATACATTTTTTTATCGGGGTTTTTCTTTTTTTGTGATATTAAAAAGAATGTAAGAGCAACGACTACAACAAGCGTAAAGAGAGCCAAATACATGGTTTTGCCGCTGAAAATACTGAAAGCAGCTCCTGTATTACGAGTGTAGGTAAGGTGGATAACATTCTTGATTATGGGCAGAGTGGGAAGTCCGGCCAAAAACTTGACAGCTAAATATTTTGTTAATCTATCGAGAATTATAGATGCAACAATTATAAAAATAATCATTTTATTTCCTCATGGTTGAATTAAATATAGTGTATTTTAACATAATTCAGGTGTGATTCGTTACTTAAGTGTGTATTAAATTGAAATTATATAAATTAAGGAGAAAACATTGAAATCATTTATTGAAGAAAATAAAAAGATTTTTGCGATATTAATTGCGGTCTTGTTTTCGGCAGCGGCTTTGACTTTGTTTTATTTTGTTATTGATAATATATCTAGTGTGTACGATAAATGTATATACATTATTAAAAATGTATACGAAATAATAAACCCTGTAATAGTTGGCTTTGTTATAGCATATTTATTGAAAAGACCTTGTAATGCATTTTGCACCTTTCTTTCAAAGCACCCGTTTATAAAAAACAAACAAATGCGAAATGGCGTGGGCGTAGTCACGGTTTATATATTCTTCGCGATAGTCGTGGTTGTGTTTATGGCATTGATAATACCTAATACTATAGAAAATCTCATTACGCTGTTTGCAAGGCTTAGAGAACTCAAAGAGCCTTTTGAAGAATTTATTTTAAGGCTTTATCGAAATAAGCATTTCAGATACATTGCAAAGTTAATGAATATAAATATAAGTAATGTAAGTCTGGGAGGAATGTATAAAGTAATAGTAGATGAAATAAGGCTGTGGATAAAAGATTCTTCGATAGAAGCATTTTCTTTTATGCAAAGTACCGTTAAGATAATTTACAATTCTTCGGTTGGAGCTGTTATCGCATTATATATAAGTTTGGAAGAAGATAAGCTTTTGATTCAAATCGGTAAGATTTTAAGGTGCGTATTTAAAAATAGTTTTGGTGATTTAAAAGAATTTTTTGCTACAGCCGATAAAATATTTGCGGATTACTTTTGTACAAAGATAATCTCTTCGTTTGCTCTGGGTGGGTTAAGCTTTGTTTTGTGCCTTATACTTAATATAGATTATCCGCTGAGCATAGGTGTGGTTACGGCTGTATTTAACCTTATACCTATTTTCGGGCCGTGGATCGGAGCAGGAATATGTGTATTGTTTACACTTTTCGGAGGGTTTTCTAAGGCAGTTTGGGTCCTTATTATAAGTGTTTTCGTGCAAATATTGGATGCAAATTTCGTTCAGCCTGTGGTGTTGGGCAGCGGAATCAATTTATCCGGATTTTGGAGCTTTGTGTCGGTGGTGGTCTTCGGAAATTTTGCCGGAATATTCGGAATGGTAATATCAATGCCCGCATTTGCATTGATAAAGGAGTATGTGGCAAGGTGGGTGAGCAAAGAGC
>CAZXWI010000087.1:0-6462 GCA_964644555.1 uncultured Lachnospiraceae bacterium
CGGTAGGATTTTGATGTTATAATAAAAATAGGTTATGAACTTGTCAAAACAGGAGAAAATAATGCATATGTTTTACCCATTACGAGCATCGGAACTGAAAGCCGAAGCAAAAAGCAGAATAAAAGGGAATTTCCCGAATTTGATTATTGCCTCGGTAATCATAATCGCATCATCGGTACTAAGCAATATAACGACTTCCGAATATGTTTGGGAGGGCGGTCAGTATATGCAAGTGAGCAATCTGACTCCGTTCTCTAGTTTATTTTCGTTGTTCGTTGCACCTGTATTGACTGTTGGATTATGTAAGTTCTTTTTGAGTTTTGTGAGAATTCAAACTTATGGGTTGAATGATATCAAATTTGCATTTGAACATTACGGGCAAGTGTTTTTGGGAATGCTTTGGGAAAAGTTATTTGTTTTCTTATGGTCATTGTTATTTCTCATTCCGGGAATAGTCAAAAGCATTGCCTACAGCATGGCAAAATATGTCTTGGCTGATAATCCGAATGTCGGATTTAAAGAGGCAATTAAAATATCTATGGTGCTTACCGACGGCAGAAAAGGCGAGATATTCGTTGTGGCACTTTCATTCATCGGCTGGTTTATTTTGTGCATATTGACTTTGGGCATTTTAACATTATATGTCATACCATTATATGAAACTACCATGGTTTTGGTTTACGAACAGCTGAAAGCAGATGCAATCAATCAAGGCAGAATAGCCGCCGAGATATTCGATGAAGGGGTGTATAGTCTTAATTAAATGTTATATAAAGCAGGCACACGAGGGTGAGCCTGTTTTTTAATGGGGGATATATTTTTACGACACCTTCTTGTGGAGAACCCCCACATATTCTTTCGTTTTTGTTTAACTCACCTCATTCACGCTCATCTTGTGTTAATTTCGCCATTTTTAATTTGATTGTAAGATGTAAAGTGTTATAATAATTTACGGGGGATATGGAATGAAGAAGAAAAATTATGAAATGAACATGAGCGAGGGAAAACTCTTACCTCTTATTGTAAGTTTTGCGATTCCTCTTATGCTATCAAGCTTTTTACAGCTTTTGTTTAATGCTGCGGATATGGTTGTGGCAGGGCGTTTTGTGGGAAGCGGTGCTTTGGCGGCGGTTGGTTCGACATCGGCTCTTATCAATTTGATTATAAATGTTTTTATCGGGCTGAGTATCGGAGCTAATGTCGTATTGGCAAATTATTACGGAGCGAATAAATTTAAAGATGTGCGTGAAACATTGCATACATCTATAATGGTTGCGATTATAGGCGGTGTTTTTCTTGGAATCATAGGTTTTTGCTTTGCAAAGCCATTGCTTGAAATGATGGGTTCTCCGGAGGATGTAATCGACCAATCCGCACTTTATATGAAAATATATTTTCTGGGTATGCCGGCAACCATGTTGTATAACTTCGGCAGTGCCATTTTCAGAGCCATAGGGGACACAAAACGACCTCTTATTTTCCTTACGATAGCAGGGGTTTTGAATGTGTTTCTCAATGTGGGTTTCGTAACGATATTTAAAATGGGTGTTGACGGTGTAGCGTGGGCAACCATATTATCGCAATGCGTATCCACCTCTCTTATAATTATTACATTACTTAAAACCGACGGCTGCTTTAAGCTTAGATTCAAAAGGCTGAAAATACATAAAGATAAGTTGATCGAAATAATGAAAATAGGTATTCCCGCAGGACTTCAGGGGATAACATTCTCTATTTCGAATGTCATATTGCAATCCTCTGTAAACTCTCTCGGTTCGGTGGCTATGGCAGGATGCAGCGCCGATTCCAACATAGAAAATTTTGTTTATACGGCAATGAATGCGTTCTATCAAACCACTATAAGCTTTACCGCCCAGAACTACGGTGCAAAACAGTATAAGCGAATGAACAAATCGCTCTTTATAAATGTTTGCTTAACCATCATAACAGGGCTTGTAATGGGCTGGGGTGCTTTTTTCTTCGGGGAAGAGCTTATAGGGCTTTATTCCAAAGAAGCCGATGTAATCGCATTTGGGCTTCAGAGAATGAGTATTGTTGCCACCACATATTTCCTTTGCGGTTTGCAGGAAGTTTTTGTAGGATACCTCAGAGGAATAGGTAAGTCGTTTGTGCCTATGATTATCTCCGTATTTGCTATATGCGGTGTGAGAATTCTGTGGGTGTATACGGTATTTGTGCAAAATAGAAATGTAAAGGTATTGTTTACCGCATATCCTATTTCATGGGCTGTCGCATTGATCTCTATGGTAATATGCTGTATTGTATATAATAAAAAGCTCGGATTGACCGAGCTTGAGAAAAATTCATCTAATTAGTCGATTTTAGATGTTAGGGCTAAAAGTGCAATATTGTAAACCGCTACATAGCTATGCAGTTCAAATATGCCGAATATGCCCATTACCACAAGTATTATTGCGATATCAAAGCGTTTGTTGTCAAACGCTTTTTTTGTTGTTGCCGAATTTAAGTGGCAGAACATATATAAAGCCACTATACCGAATTCGCATATGAGGCGGATATAACAATTGTCGATTATAAGCGCTGTGTCATCAAGAAACGGGATTACATTTTGTCCGAATAAACTCGTGTATCCGAACATTTTATAGCACAAGTTGGAAAAATAAATCCTGCCCGATGAGAAATTGTCGATAAGAATCCATATTTGTGAATCGGGATTGTATAATGCTGCGCAAATAAGACAGACTACGGTAATTATCGGAACTGCCGATATGATAATATTTTGAATTGCCTTGTTTTGCATTAACTTAAAATGATTTGCAAAGAAGAGTATTGCCAAAATTATCATACATAAAAATACCGAACGGCATTGCGGCACAAACCAAACGAAGATCATTAATAAGATAAATGCAATATAATGGATCTTTTTTAATTTATCTTTGAAAAGCAGTACTGCACTTATGAGTATTACGAGTATCAGTCTGCCGAGCAGATTCGGATGGTTGAATCCCATGGCGAAACGAGCTGAATCTCCTCGGTACATGCCAAATTCGGTGAGTATTCCTAAAAAATACAACATAAATACCAATGCCACTATGCCTATGTAGGTGAAAAAGTATACTTTGGCTATTCTTTTAATATCGCAATTCTTAGCTCCTATAATCAGTACAAAAGAAAACAAAAGAGCCTTTTCTTTTGATGTATATGCGCTGATTAAAAGCAGACAACTGATAATCGATATTGCAATAAGCTCTTTTAATGTGTAATCGGAAAGGAACAATGCTTTTAATGCTATGATAAATAAAAATAAATACCTTATCGCACTGCATATTAAAGGCAAGAACTTAACCGAATTTATATCGAAAGTCGTAGATGTTATGTTATAAAAAATAAGTATCATAAACGAGCTGAAAAGATACAATTTATTTGAAAAATCATTTCCCAATTTATTTTCGAACTTTGTTTTTATATTGCCGAAAAGAACTTTATCTGACATGAATATGCTCCTTGTTTATATGTTAATAAAAATTACTATATTTATAAGTGATTAAAATTATAACACAAAATATGTACATTTTCTCACAAAGTGATATAATCGATATAATTAAAAAAATAAAAGAGGTAGCGCAATATGGCAACAAAAGTTACGATAGACCCAGGGGTATGTGGATTAATCGTGGAAGCGGAAGCGGAAAAAACAGGAAGAAGACAAGTAAAGCTCAAAGTTGTGTCTAAGTGCGATGCAATAAGTAAAATGTTTGAGGATTTGGGAGAGGATTTCAACAGCTTTGACCTTTGTTTGCAAAAGCCCGGCAAAGGACCTTTCTTTGATTATGCGGCTGAGCATTTCCCTGTGCATGTATCCTGCCCTGCATTAGCGGGCATAATTAAAGCCGTGGAAGTGGAGTGCGGGCTTGCTCTAAAAAAAGATGCCTACATTAAATTCGAGTAAATAATCAAATAAACGGATAATAAAGTAAATTGCAAGAGATATGCTTTTGTGTAATCACTTTATTATCCGTTTTATATTATTTGTTGAATAGCTTTATAAATTCGTTTGTATATCTTTCCTTTTGCACCATATAAGTCATTCCGTGATTGGCTCCCTCGCCTTTAATGAACACTTTATCGGGGCATCTGTACTCATTGTAGAGTTTTACGCCCATTTCGTAGGGAACGAAGCTGTCATCGGTGCCGTGAGCGATAATGCACGGAGTATTACATGTTTTGGCAGCGGAAGAAATGCTCTCCTTTAAATCAATATTCATGATAAGTTTGGATAATATGTTTAATCCATGCATTATAAGTGGGGATTCGTATCCTATAGTGTCTTTCATGACTTTGGCGATAATATCCCAAGGGCAAGAAAATCCGCAATCGGCAATTAGCCCACCGACATTTTCGGGGAAGCCCTTTGAGCAAGCGTAGATAACGCTGGAAGCCCCCATAGATACTCCGTCAAAAAATACTTTGTGGTTAATCCCTCTGGTTTTTAGCATATGGTTTGCCCAAGATATGCAATCATCACCCTCTTTTATTCCGAATGTTATGTATTTGCCCTCGCTTTTTCCTCGCCCTCGCTGGTCTATTACCAATAAATTGTTGCCGAGTTCGTAAAAGTCTTTTAATGCCAATGAAAAATCGCCGAAGCCCGAACTTCGGTAGCCGTGAACGCAAATGACTGTTTTGTTTGAATTATTATCAAGATATGACGCATGAAGCTTTAGCCCGTCTGAAGAGAGTGTATATTCGTCTGTAAAGGGCTGTGCTTTCGCCCATTTGATGCCCTCGGAGATGATATCTTCGTATCCGTTAAGGTAATCTCCTCCCGGTTTTACCTTTCTTAATAAGAATCCCAATGGCCCTCTGTTTTTGGCAAATGTATATAAAAATAACAAATATATTACTGCTATGTAAATGAGCAATATGATAAGCAGTGCAAATAAACGGACTTTCAACTTTATTAATACCTCAAAATAAGTTTTAAATATTATAACACTTATTTTAATCGGCATAAACATAAAGTACGGAATATGATATACTTTTAATATGTATTACTTAAGGAGAATGTATGGATACTATCGAATTTTGGAATAAAAAAGCAAAACATTTTCAATTCAATATGGAAAATATGAATGAAAGCGAAAAAAACGATATTATAACCTATCTGAAAAAAGAAGGTATAATTTTTGATGGCGGTATGGTTTTGGATATCGGCTGTGGCACGGGCAAATATGCTGTGGAATTTTTAAAGGAAAATATGTATGTTTGCGCTGTTGATATATCTCCGAAAATGCTTGAATACGCTTCGGCAAATTTAAATGCAGTGGGTGGTGAGTTCGATGTTGTCTTAGGTAATTGGAACGATGTTTCAAAACTTCTTTTGGATAAAAAAGAAAAGTTTGATTTGGTCTTCGCATCTAATTCTCCTGCTGTAAAAACTCTTGAGGATGTTCGAAAAATGTGTTGTTTAAGCCGAAAATATTGCTTTATAAATAAATTTACGAAAAGGGTGGACACATTAAAAAATAAATTTTCGCAATATTTGGGAAGAACCTGTAACCTTGATAAAAAAAGCGAATATCACGAAATAATCAATCATATAAAATCATTGGGGTACTCTCCGAGCTGTGAATTTTCAAATTACAGAAAGGTCGGTATTATGTCGGTAGAGGGAGCGGTTGAAGATTATATAATGCATCAAAACCTTGACAAAAATGAAATTACCGAGAGCGAAAAAAAATGCCTTTTGGAATTTGCAGAAAGTATTTCGGATGAAAACAAAACTTTGGAAAATGAAATGATAACCGAAAATGTTTGGATAAAATGGGAGGTTTGAACCTCCCATTAAATGTTAGTCAATTAAAGTATCTAATTGAGTATTTAATTTTTCGAGCATTTTGTCAAGAAGCTGCAATTCTTCGTTCGAAAAATCGTTCAATGCTTTGTGGGCAGCCTTTATAAGCTCATCGTTAAATGCACGGTTAAGCTCTTTGTATTTATCCGTAAGTTCGATTTTGCATTCTCTTTTGTCGTGTTCCGACGGAATGCGTTTAACAAATCCCTTCTTTATAAGGGATTGCACCTTGTAAGATGCATTCGGCTGTGAGATTCCGATAAAATTCGCAAATCTGCCGATGGTGGGCTGTTTGAGCGCATCCAAACTTTCGAGAGCGAAAGCATCCGTTGCGGTCAGAAGTCCTTTCTCCTGCTGTACCCCTTTTGCAGCTTTTTGGGTAATGAGCAGCTTAAATTTGTCAATCAAATCAATTAAATTTTTGTCCATACAACCAATTTCTTTCGTAAGTATTTTGATAAATAGTCATTCTTGATTGAGAATTCATTCAAAAATTTAATTCTACCAATTAATCTATTATAATACATACTTTTGCTCAAATCAATGAATAAACCGAGATTTTTCATATGTAGCCGTTATTATCGAATATATGTAAATACGGTATATATTGTGCTGAAAATAAAGAG
>CAZXWI010000088.1:0-6441 GCA_964644555.1 uncultured Lachnospiraceae bacterium
AAGAACAGAAAGGAAAAAATTATTTAATGACAGAAAAAACAGAAACAAAAAATATTACACGTACAATTACTAATAACAATCCTTCACCTACAAAATTTGGAGGACTTATCTTCTTCTCAGACTTTGAAACTGAATATAGAGGAAAAGATCAAAATTCTTCCTCTATTGCTGAACGTATTATTTCCGACAGAAATTTTGACAGACAATGCAAAATCAACGCAGAAAATAGAGATAAATATAAAAAATTAAGCAAAAAGGAGAATTAATAAAATGCAGAATTTTGAAAAAAAACTTAAATATGAAAAATACAAAAATATGGGAAATGTGATTACAGTTGATTTACATAATGGATATACAGTTATTGCAATCATCGGAAAAGATGAGGCATATAATTATGATGTTGAACTAAGGCTGAAAGAGAACGGAATTGACAAATGGGATTTAATCGAAAAAGCAGAACATTTAAAATTCAAAAATGATACAAATAATGTGCATTCAGAACTTTTAAAAACTATCAGCAATTATTTAAACGATGGATTTTTTAAGTATTATATCGACAGATATAAGTATGAAGTTAATTGTTTCGAAATTGGAAACACTCTTGAAGAAACGAAAAGATTGCACGAATTTTATGCTTCGTAATATAGATTATAAATATTTTACTAAGGCTCGCCAAGCCGCCAGTATTTCAGACTATCCTAAAATCCATGTAGGTTGTATTGCTGTGTATCAAGGACAAGTTATTGCATTGGGCTGTAATCGTAATAAGACTCATCCTGTTCAGAAGTTTTATAATCGGTTTAGAGAAGACTCTAATGAATTATTACCAAAACTTCATGCAGAAATCAACTGTATTAATCAATTCAAAGGATTGAACGTGAATTTTTCTAAAGTGAAATTGTACATATATAGAATTGGGAATGATAGAGATTTTCGTATGTCTCGTCCATGTCCTTCCTGTATGGCTGCTATTAAGGATTTAGGGATTAGAGATATTTACTATACTACGAACGATGGTTATTCATATGAACATTTGGAGAAGAATATTACAGGAGGTGCTGCTTAGTGTTTGGTTGTGAGTATTGTCATAAATTTCCAAATCATAATCCACGTTGTCCGTTAGCTCCTGAACCAAAATTTACTCATTATTGCTCTATTTGCGGAGAAGGCATCGGTGATGGAGAAGAATATGTTGAGAACGATGATGGTGGGTTTGTACATCTGGATTGCCCGTCTGTAAGGGAAGCAGTTGAGTTTTTAGGATATGAGGTTAGAACAATGGAAAGCGAGGATGATGGTTATTAAAGAACTGAAGATATTCTTAGGAAAATTAATTCCTAAAGTACATAATCTACCACAAGTTATCTATATTCGGTGGATGGATAGAGACTGGTATATACAGAAATAGTCCGTCACCATATTTCAGATAACGGACTAAAGCATTTAGTAAGACTAATACATAGAAAAATAGAAACGTATACTATCCTTTACTTTTTATTTCAAGTGATAGCTTCATCTCTTTGTTGGCGCAAAGAAAATCTTTTAACATTTCTCTTAACTCACGAATGGTGATTCCGAGAGCCAAGATAAATAATGTTACTTCTGCCATTTATTTATTGCCTCCTATGTATAGTTTTACCTGCCACTTTAAGTGTGGCATTACAGTTATTATAACACAGAAAGGATAAAAATGAAATGATATTTAAATTAATATTATTAGGTTTCGCAATAGGATTTCTAGCAAAAGAAATTTATGGGTTTTTGAATGTATTAGTGTTGTTTTATAGGGCTAAAAGACACTCAAAATAGAAATTTCATGGATACTTTGTTGGCGCAAAGTTTGAAGTTTTGGATAAGTATTTAGTAAGACTAATATGATCGAGTTTTAAAATCATGTTGTTAAAAATTGAATAAAGAAAGGATGAAGTTTATGACATTTGAAAGTTTAATGGAAAGTATGGATGTGGGTTTGGTAAGTTATCACATTTATAAAAATGAATGGGAAACTTATTTTGGCAATTTACCAAAAGTTCCAAATGGTTACTCTCTCCCACTTATTAACAACGATAAAGACTTAGATGCAGTTTTTAATTATTTGCAAATAAGAAATATGGAAATTGATTTGACATATCCAAAAGAGGTACAAGAATCATCTTTTGATGCGTCAGATTATGAAGCAGAATGTTTCTTTGTACATTTATGGCTAGGAACTATTTTTGATTATTGGTTTGGGAAATTAAAACCTATCGACAACATGGATATTATTTGTGAATGTGATATTTTAGGTATGTGTTTTTGGGAATATTTAAGAAACGAACGAACCATTGAGGAATTAAAAGAATGTGCCCAAAAAGTTAAAGATACTTATGATAAATTTGTGAATGGTGGTGAATAGATATAGCAAAACAGAAATCATGTCATAAATTTATTTACAAACTACCAAGTAAGCGTTTAAAGCAGTCAAGATGGAATCTTACTCTCCCACTTCAATCTGCTATGAAAAATAAAAATGATATTGTGGCTTTGAATGATAGTCAAATTCTTCGTTGGATTTGTGAATTAAATGGTATAGAGGATTTAGATTACGAAGTATCAAAACTCAAAAAAGAGATAAAATCTGTAAAAAAGCAACCTAAAAGCAAAGAAAACAAAGATAAAATTAAAGAATTATATGAAAAACTCTATTCTTTGCAATATCAGAAAGATTATTTTTGTATGATTATGAATTCCGATAAGGATTATGATAGAGCCAATCAAGGATTTAAAATCAATGGTTATGAGTATCATCGCTTGCTTGGAACTAACGGTGGAATTAAAAAATCAACTATCACATATATAGGAGATAATGTTTTTTCAGAAATTATAAAGCGTATGGATAATGGCAGAGATAAAACAAAACCTATTATCCCAGCGAAGTTAGAAGCATATCAAGCGTTAATTTGTAGTGGTTCTATTCCTGTTACAATGCCAAGAATCTTGGTTGTGAATGATTGTAATGTAACTTTTAAGGAAAATGTTATTAAGATTAGTGACGAATGCGAAGGTGAACCACAACTTACATACGAAGAAGATTATGAAATTGAGTATTGTGATTCTGATGGATATGGGTTTATGTCACCAGATTATTCTCGCACTATTAACAAGGATTTATATGGTTACGAATTTGAAGGACAAACTATATCGGGTGTAAATACTCGCTATGCTTGGACTAAGGGGATGTTGTTTACATTTGACTTTGTAGAGTTTGCAAAAAGAGTTAATCATGAAAATTATATGGTGCTTGATGCATGGGGGGATTGGCGAGATGTACGAGATTATGATGTAATTCTCACTACTTCTATGGTCAAATTATGGGATTCATATAATAATCTTGAGCATTTTATTCAGTGTTGCAATGAGAACCACTATCAGTTTTCAGTTGCTAAAACCACACCACACGAGTTGGAAAATGTACGAAATTCTAATTATCAATTCTTACAAACTTATGAATTAACCGATGAAGAGTTATACGAATTATGCAAACCAACCATAGATGAAATTACAGATGTTCTTGGTAATGATTGGCGAAAAGCGATTGTATTTGCCAAAGGAATGTATCTTAACGAAGATAATATAGATTATATAGATAATGACTTTATTAAGGCTCTCATGATAGATAAGCGCATATTAGATGATTCGTTTGTGATCAAGAAACTACATTCAATGATAAAGAAAAGAATTGAAATGGCTGCTAAAGGTTCTGTAAAACTTAATGGTAATTTTTCTATTGTATCAGGTGATATGTATTCTTTAGCTCAGTCAATGTTTGGATTGCCTGTTACTGGATTGTTAAAACAAGGCGAAGTGTACCATAAGTATTGGATTGATAAAAAAGTTGACGAAATTGCAATATTTCGTGCGCCGATGACTTGTCACAATAATATTAGGCGTAGAAAAGTTGTGCATAGCGAAGAAATGAATTTTTGGTATCAGTATAATACTACTGGAATTATCTTGAATTCATGGGATACTACTTGTGATGCGACCAATGGAAGTGATAAAGACGGGGATATGTTCTTTACGACAGATAATAAAATTATTGTAGAACATACGCTTAATTCTACAACTATTGAATGTATGCAGAGAAAAGCAGCAAAAATTATACCAACAGAAAATGATATGGTAAAAGCAAATAAACTTGCTTTTGGCGATGAAATTGGAACTACTACTAACCGTATTACCGCAATGATCGAAAGACAATCTATGTTCTCATCAGATAGCGAAGAATACAATGTGTTGGATTATCGTATTAAATGTGGGCAACACTTCCAACAAAATAGCATTGACAAAGCTAAAGGAATTATTGCCAAACCAATGCCTAAATATTGGTATGACAAGTCGTCTTGTAATAAACTTCCTGAAGATACAGATGAGCAGAAACAATTTAAAGAATTATGTTTAAGAATTGTTGCTGAGAATAAACCATATTTTATGAAATATGTATATCCTGATTTAATGGCAAAATACAATAAATATCTCAAGGATACCAACAGTAAATGTATCAGAGAGTTTAAAATGAACATTGTAGATTTGATTCAAAAGCCAAATAAGACTATCCCAGAAAAAGATTTTCTTGAATATTATAGAAAACTTATGCCTGTGGGAGATAATGCTTGTACTATCAATCGTATCGCTTGGTTATTTGAAAACACCTTCAAGTCATATCTTGGAGAATATATTAAAAAAAGAGAATTTGACTATTCTATTCTTAAATCTGGTGTTGAATATAGTAAAAATGATTATCAGAAAATCTCAAAGATAAAGGCAGAATATGATGACTCTGTAAAGTATTATCAACAATTGGCAAATAAGCAACGTTTGGATAAGGATGAAGTAAGCGTAAATAGAAATATGATGTTGTTAAAGTTTAAAGCAAAATGTGAAGAAATTTGCTCAAACGAAAAAGAACTTTGTGATATTGTAATCGACCTTTGCTACTCTTCTTCTAAGTCTAAACAGTTTGCATGGGATATTTGTGGAGAAATTATTATTAAGAACTTATTAGACAAAAATGGCAATGTAATAAATTATCCTGTCTTAGTCAAGTCAGATGGTGAGTTTGAATTTGGTGGTGAACAGTTTATTATGCGTCAAAAACAATTCGAGGAGGATGAAGAACTATTATAATTCTAAATGAAAAGGAGTACGTTGATGGCGTACTCCAAGATAAAAATATTGAGCCATCTAAAACATATACATTTTTGAGTATGTATGCAAGATATTTATACCATGAAAACGGTTTGCGAAAAGCAGGAATTATTAAAGAACTTAATAACTTTATGGAAACCAATTATCCGCATTATAATCCTGTTGATTGGTCTGCTAGTTTAGAAAAATATGCGAACAAAGCAAGTAAATATCCTTTGTGTGAATGTAAAGGGGTATGGATTACAGAAAATGAGTTGAAAACTATTGAAGAAATACACGATAAAGTGTTAGAGCGACTTGCTTTTACTCTTCTGTGTTTAGCAAAGTTTAGAAATTTCAGAAATCCAAACAATAATAATTGGGTGAATTATAGTAATGGTGAAATCTATTCAATGGCTTGTATTAACACCACCGCTTTCGAGAAGGATATTAAATTTAATAAATTAAAAGAACTTGGGTTGATAGAATATGCTAAGAAAGTTAATAATCTCAACATTCAAGTGTTATACATAGATAATGATAGTGAGAATAAGTTGTTTATATCTGATTTTAGAAAACTTGGATATGAGTGGAGATTGTATAAGGGCGAGAAATATATTAGATGTGCTGATTGTGGTGTATTGGTAAAGCAAACTGCAAAAAATAAAAAATATTGTAATGATTGCGTTAAGAATAATCCATATTATGAAGTAATAAAGGTGAAACAATGTATTGATTGCGGAAAGGATTTTAAACCAAAAGGTGTTAAATCTTGTAGATGTGATGAATGTCAATCTGTATTTCGTAAAAAATATCAAAGGGATATTATGACAGAAAGACGAAATTGTTTGTGTTAGCTTTTTATTTTAAAGCTAGAAATATTTTTAAGGCTCTGAAACCCACTAAAATCAAGGGTTTTCGGACTTGCCTTTCCAAATTGAGATTTTCCTAATATGATAGAGAATATTGTGCAACTCTTACAAATTTTATTTCTGTTTAGATTTTGATTTTTGTATAGTATTTACAAACATCTTTGAAATTTATCTTTATAGCAATTGCCGTGGATGTCTTCGGACTACACGTTAGAGAGTTGGATGCGTCCGACTCTCTTATACATATTGTTTAGATTATACCGAGATTTTGAAAACTTCATTTTTCATAAACCTCTCCTTTCTTACACAGGTGGTAGCATTTACAGTTCTGTAGGTGTTGCCACTTGTTTTTCTTTATATTACTGTGGGATAGAGCAGTTTGGTCAGCTCGTCAGCCTCATAA
>CAZXWI010000089.1:0-6367 GCA_964644555.1 uncultured Lachnospiraceae bacterium
GTATTAAATATTATAATAAAATAAATTTACTATAGGAAGGTCAATATGGATAAAATAATTCAGCTGCAACATATAATAGACAAAAGCCAATATATAGTCTTTTTCGGAGGTGCGGGAGTAAGCTGCGAAAGCGACATTCCCGATTTTAGAAGCGTTGACGGGCTTTACAACCAAAGCTACGATTACCCTCCTGAAGAAATAATATCACATAGTTTTTTTGAAAAGAATCCCAATGAATTTTACAAATTTTATAAAGAAAAAATGATGTACCCTAACGCAAAACCGAACCCCGCCCATATAAAACTTGCACAGCTTGAAAAATCGGGCAAATTAAAGGCAGTCATTACTCAAAATATAGACGGGCTTCATCAAATGGCAGGAAGCGAAAATGTCTACGAACTGCATGGAAGCATTCACAGAAATTATTGCACAAAATGCCGTAGATTCTACAGTGCCGATTACATACTTTCTTCGGAAGGGATCCCTTACTGCGAATATGACCACAGCATTATAAAGCCCGATGTGGTTTTGTATGAAGAGTCACTTGACAGCCATATGCTAAACGAAGCAGTCGCTCATATTGAAAAAGCGGATATGCTAATCATCGGCGGAACATCGCTTAATGTGTACCCTGCAGCAGGGCTTATAAAATACTTTACAGGTGATAATATGGTTTTAATAAATAAATCCGCAACGCCGTATGACAGCTATGCGGATTTGATAATCAATGATGCAATAGGAGAAGTTTTATCTCAAATCAATGTGTAATTATACATTGAATCTGAAATAAACTACATCACCGTCTTCGATGACATATTCTTTTCCTTCTACTCTTGTGTAAGCAAGCTCCTTAGCTTTTACATCGTTGCCTGCTTCAACAAGTTTTTCATATTTTGTAACTTCGGCACGAATAAAGCCTTTTTCAAAGTCGGAATGTATTTTACCAGCGGCTTGAGGCGCTTTCGTGCCTTTTTCTATTTGCCATGCTTTACATTCCTTTTTACCGGCAGTAAAGTAAACAATGAGATTTAAAAGGTAATATCCGCATCGTATAACTTTTTGAATTCCTGATTCTTCAAGCCCCAAATCTTCCAAGAACATCGCTCTTTCTTCATCATCAAGCTGAGAAAGTTCAGATTCTATCTTGGCAGATACTATGATAACTTCCGATTTCGGATAATTTTGCTTAACATACTCTTTAAGCTTTTCGGTGTATTCGTTGCCGTCTTTGGCATCTTCTTCGTTTACATTTGCGGCATACATGATTCTTTTGGTGGTGAGCAGATCTTGCGACAGCAGAATCTCCTTTTCTTCTTTCGTAAATTCGTCTACATCAATGAATTTGCCGCTTTCGAGTATTGCCTGAGCCTGCTTTAATACATCATAAACGACTTTATCGTCTTTATTGCCGTGCATGGCATTTTTTTCAACACCTTTTATTCTCTTTTCGAGAATCTCCAAATCGGAAAAGATAAGTTCGTAATTTATTGTTTCCACATCTCTTACAGGGTCTACACTTCCATCGACATGGGTAACATTGGTATTTTCAAAACATCTGACAACTTCCAATATGGCATTTACATTTCTTATATGCGATAAGAATTTATTGCCTAAACCCTCACCTTTTCCCGCATTTCTGACAAGGCCTGCGATATCCACAAATTCAACCGTTGTCGGAACTTTCTTTAATGTGTCATACATTTCACTCAAAACATCAAGTCTTTTGTCGGGAACAGCAACCACGCCCACATTTGGGTCGATAGTGCAGAACGGATAATTTTCTGCATCTACAGCGGATTGCGTTAATGCGTTAAATAATGTGCTTTTGCCTACATTGGGTAGTCCTACTATGCCTATTTTCATTTTTCACCTCTTAAACTTTTACCATTATACATAAAAAGATATTAAAACACAATACGAAATAACCTTTGTATCACAAAAATAAATTTAACAAGTTTTAAATACATAATGTTGAAAATGACTTTTGTATGTGGTAAAATCCATTATAGTGTGCGCTCGTAGCTCAGGGGATAGAGCATGCGGCTTCGAACCGCAGTGTCGGGGGTTCGAATCCCTTCGGGCGTACCAAATAGTGCAAATCCGAACTCAATATTTTTTATAAAGCATTGTTTCGGTTTTATTCTTACAATAAAGGACATGAGATGTATCATGTCTTTTTTTGACTAAATGAAGATATGATAGTAAAATGTTACTCGCTGTTGCTTTTAATGGATTCTCCTCATCGGCAAATAGCTGCAAATCGTAAATAGAATTCTTTTTCATCTGTTTTAATTTCCTTTCAAATCCGATTTTTTAGAACGTCGCCCGTTCATGTTTTCCAATAGCTTTTAACGTGTTCAATGCTTGCACCGTTGTTTTTCTCCGTGGCTTTTAATGACTTCGACGCTCGGTCAATTTGACATGTTCATGGTATGCATCTGCAATCATCTGAACGCCAATAAAAAAAGAACTAATCAGAATTTGCGCATGTTCTGATAGTTCTTTGTAATTTATATCAACCGTTCCCGGTGATAAGTTGTATTTAATTTCATCGTCGGTCAATTCCTCAATGGAAGCCGTCAATGTTTGCGTAAGCGCTGATACAGCGGCGCATACAATGTCTTTGCCGTGTTCAGCATAGTTGGCATGACCGTTATCGCTTTTATGATATACCTCAATCATCTGTTTCGCCACTTAATTTTGACCGCTCAAACATCTTCGGATTATCCCGAATAAGCATATACACGGCATTTCCAAGTTTCTCAACCTGCGTTTCTTCCAAACCGATTATATTCCATATCAAGATAATCAATCTAATCTTCGTATTCGGTGGTATCCTCATAAGCTGCCGTTGATGATGAATATATATTTTTCAATGTAGGGTTATCCCTTAAGAAAGGAAGTGAGGATATTTTCGGTTGCGTTAGTACCGAATTTTATTTTGAACTTATATCACAAAAGATTTACATTTGCCGTATTATTCGGATTAGCAATCGTTATATATATTTTCTTATTCACAATATTGACCTATCAATATTTTAAGTATATTAAAAACAAACACTAAAGCTATTTACGCTGTAAAATATATGCAAGGTTATTCATATGCACCGAATTAACATATTTTTTTGGGGCATATCGTTTTTATATTCGCTGCGGTGAGTTTCGCATTAAAAAAAGCCCTCTCTTTCGGCAATATAATTCGCAAAACAAAATATTTGATAAACATATATCTCTATGCTATAATGAAAATAACCTTAAATCCTTTTAATAGATTTTTAATGCTACATTACACTCTTTCTAACAAAAGGAATATAATCTTTTAATAAAAGGAGGTAAACATAGAATTGGTCATTTTTCAATTACTGACAATATTGACTCCACTCTTTGTTCTTGCGGTATTCGCATTTGTAATAGCCACTTTTATCAGCCCAAAATTCAGAGGCAAAATAATGAGCAATCAGATAAAAGCAACTAAATACATGACCGATTACGCAAAAGAGGACATGAAAGACATTGCAACCAACATTGGCGATGTTACATTCGATTCGGCAAACGAAATTTTAAAAAACAATATGGGAAATTTGGAGGAAATTGCAGACAATACCATAAATTTGGCTGACAATGTTCTGAAAAACAATTCCGATGCATTAAAAAGAATGGCAAACCAAAGTGCGCAAGTCATGAGAGGACCTCTGAAAGAAACGGTTTCGGCTATAAAAGAAGGTTTGAGCGAAGAGCCTCAAATTTATTGCAAGCACTGCGGTGCCTCAATAGATGCCGATTCTACATTTTGTAAAGTTTGCGGAAAACAACAATAAATGCATAAATTTAATTTAATATCATAAATAAAAAAGAAAGGGAAAATCATATGTTATTAATTATACCGATTGTAATTCTCGTAATTCTGATATTCGTTTTCGGATATGTGAAAGCATCTCCCGATACGGCATACATAATATCAGGATTAAGAAAGAACCCAAAAGTTCTTATAGGTAAAGCAGGAATCAAAATTCCGTTTTTGGAAAGAAAAGATATATTGAATCTTCAATTAATTCCCATCGATGTAAAAACATCAAATGCAGTACCCACAGCAGATTACATCAACATCAATGTAGATGCTGCAGTCAATGTTAAGATAAGCGATAACCCTCAGCTTTTGAGAATCGCCGCACAGAACTTCCTTAACAAACCTACTCAGTATATTTGCACCGTAGCAAGAGAAGTATTGGAAGGTAATATGCGTGAAATCGTCGGTAAGATGGATTTGCAGGAAATGGTTTCCGACCGACAGAAATTCGCAGAACTTGTGAAACAAAACGCAGAACCGGACCTAGCATCAATGGGACTCGATATCGTAAGCTTCAATGTGCAGAATTTCGTAGATGATTCCGGTGTAATCGAAAACCTTGGGGTAGACAATATCGTTAAGATTCAAAAGTCTGCTGCAATCGCAAGAGCAGAAAGCGAAAAAGAAATTGCAAAGGCAAAAGCAAATGCCAAGAAAGAAGCAAATGATGCTGAAATCAATGCAGAGCAGGAAATTGCAATAAAACAAAACGACCTTTGGATAAAGAAAGCGGAACTTAAAAAACTTGCAGATGCAAAACAGGCCGAGGCAGATGCTGCATATAAAATTCACGAACAGGAACAGCGCAAAACGATTGAGATAGCAACCTCCGATGCTGAAATCGCTCGTCAGGAAAAAGAAATCGTTATCAAACAGCGTGAAGCCGAAGTTCAGGAAGAAACACTTAACGCATCAGTTCGTAAACAGGCAGATGCCGACTTATACCGCCGTCAGAAAGAAGCAGAAGCTCGCAAATTCGAGCAGCAGCGTGCAGCAGAAGCAGCATTGTTTGCAAAAGAGCAGGAAGCAGAAGGTATTCGCAAAGTAGGTCAGGCAGAAGCAGAAGCTATCCGTCAAAAAGGTTTGGCAGAAGCAGAAGCCATGGAAAAACGAGCTTTGGCATATCAAAAATACAATTCAGCCGCCATGGGAGAAATGCTCATCAAAGTTCTCCCCGATATAGCAGGCAAAATTGCAGAACCGCTCTCCTCTATCGATAAGGTAACTATAGTCGGAGGAAGTGCCGATGGCATAAGCGGTATTGCGGATAATGTTCCTTTGGTAATGTCAAAACTATTCGAATCTGTTAAAGAAACCGTAGGTATCGACTTAAACGAAATAGTCAAAGCAGAATCCTATGATGCAAAAGTAAATAAAAATATTACAGTTAACGGACTTCCCGAAAATGTAACGGTAACAAAAGAAGATATAATCGATAACGAAGATTTATCATTAGATGATACCGTAGCTCCGGAAGAAATTTAACAAGGAGATAATAAGCACCTTTAATTAAAAGGTGCTTATTTTATATTATAGCATATCTCAAATAAAAAAGATGCGACAGCTAATCGCATCTTTTTATGAACACCTGTAAAATTTATCTTTTTACTATGCTCTGTACAGTATTCTGACTTCTATAATCTCTCCGTCAAGTACTTTTATTATTGCATATTCACTATCGAGCGAATAATATGCGAAATAATCATAAAGATTATCTAGCCTAAATACCGAAGATGATTCATCATAATTAGATGGAAGATAATCTCCGTACACATTCATGCCGATTCCGTAAGGTGTTCAGTAATCAAAATACATTACATTATCGGATAAAGGCATGGTGTATTCTTCCGATGTATATACCATAGCTTCACCATCTGAGAATGCGACTTTCCAAATTGCACTCTCATACATATAATAGCAAATGTACTCTCCTCCGTTAATCCAAAGTTCGTTGGTGTCGCTTTCTTCGTTGTATTCAAAGCGAATAGCTGTTATGATAATCTCCAAATCGACTTCGGGCAAGTAAAGAATATCACCAATATGTAAATTGTTTGCTTCTTTATCGCTTATTTCAACCACCTGAGGCACTTTGAATTTCAAAGCATTGACTTCGTTATCAATACTGCTCGGATATATCTGCACATAATATTCACCATCGCTTATGCGAGTTTTTGCGGTGGAATGTATGAATTTAACCACTGTGAATATAGCTATAGCAACGACCAATATCAAAACAGCTATTATCAATCCCATTTTTTATTTTTTTCGGTATTGATTTTAGTTTCGCCACTATGAACATTCGATTTAGTGGTTTTACCATCACGGCTTTTAATGAGATTACCACATTGAGGGCAAAATTCACCTTCTTCGGGCAGTTCACATCCGCATTTCATGCAATACATTTTAAATTCTACTTTGGTGAAATTCACTTAATAATCATTTCTGTTTTTTACTGAAATATAGGTTAAAATTCGTTATATAATATGAAAATTATATCATAACTGAATTTATATTACAATG
>CAZXWI010000090.1:0-6307 GCA_964644555.1 uncultured Lachnospiraceae bacterium
AAATAACACCGATTGCACCTTGTGTTAAACGCTACTGTCTGCTTTAAAACAAAATGCATTTTTGTACATCGCTTTATTGACATAAAACGGCAAAGTAATTATAATTATTGCGTCGAATGACTGACGGATTGTGGATTACCACGGGGAAGTTCCGACCATGAAAAATGCCGACCGTCTGGGCAGAAAAATATGAATAGGAGAACAAATATGGAAAACAGAAAACTTGTTTATACAGGCAAAACCAAGAATGTTTACGCACTCGAAAACGGAAATTATCTGTTGCAGTTCAAAGATGATGTAACAGGTGAAAACGGAGTTTTTGACCCCGGCGCAAATACGGTTGGACTTTCAATAGAAGGTGTCGGCAATGTTAATTTAAGAATGAGCGTATTCTATTTTGAAAAAATAGCACAGGCAGGAATCAAAACTCATTACATTTCAGCCGATACCGAAAACACCACAATGGAAGTTGTTCCGGCAACGCCTTTCGGAAAAGGTCTTGAAGTAATTTGCAGACTCCGTGCCGTAGGCAGTTTCTACAGAAGATACAGCGACTATGTTGAAGAGGGTGCTCCCCTTGATTACTATGTTGAAATGACATTCAAAAATGACGAAAAGGGCGATCCGCTCGTTACAAAAGAGGGACTTGTTGCACTTGGAGTTATGAACGAAAAACAATACGATGATGTTGTTGAAATGACACAGAAAATTACCAAAATCGTTGCCGATGAACTCACTAAAAAAGGCATGGATTTATACGATATCAAATTCGAATTCGGTTATAACGGTGATGAAGTAATCCTTATTGATGAAATAGCATCGGGCAATATGAGAGTTTACAAAGACGGAGAATATATCCAGCCGATGGATCTTTCGAAACTCTTCTTCGAATAGAATTTATTGAGCGGTTTATCCGCTCTTTTTTTATTTGGAATTTATCGCAGGCTTTATTGGAAAGGACTTTGATGATATACTCTAATCAATAACAAAACGGAGAAAATACAATGCCGAAAGATTTTTCGTTGCCCGAAGCAAGGCGACTGACCAATGAACACAGAAATATAAGCAGAAAACTTCTCAATGCGCAGAATTTGCCGAGAGAATTTAAAGAAAAGATACAAAATGCAGCTTATAAAATAACGCTTAATGAAATGTATAAAGAGCTTGATAGTATACCTATAGAGGAAATTAACCGAGATAAGCGTGGGTATAGGTTGAAAGCTTTAAAAGACGCAGGATTTAACAGTATTTGTGATGTAGTTAAAGCTTCGGAAAGAGCGTTGGATGCGGTTTCGGGAATAAGCGAGGGTGCTGCAAACGAAATAAAAAATCTTGCCCGAGATATGGCAGAAGAAGTCAAAAGGGGCATAAGGGTAAAAATTACGGTGGATAACAAAAGAGCGGATATATCTTCTCTTATAAAAAGCATTGCCCAGTATCGAAGAAGCCTTGAATATGCCGAGAAATGTAAGGATATTTTTTCTATTGGCGAAAATGTAATCCCATATGCGGTAAATGTTTTGAGCGAAGCGACAAATGTATTAAAATGGCTGTTTTTGCCTTACGAAAAGAAACAGAGTGCTAAGGGTGCATATAATCTGTTAAGAGAATACTTGGTTTCCGATTACGGACAAAGAGCAAATCGTATCCTTGCCGAAGTGCCGGAATGCGAAAGACTGACTGTGGACGAAGCATGGGAGGATTTTGAGAGGAATCCGATAAGGTATTTTAATGTTATCGAAGAATTTGTTCCCGATTTCTTAGGTTCATCGGATATCAGCTCCTATGGGCTTTCGGAGGAGCAAGTGCAGGAACTTGCCAATCAAAATGTTGTCTTAGACGGGCTTTTGTGCGAACTAAGATCGTATCAGCTGATGGGAGTAAAGTATATACTTCACTATGGCAATGTCTTGCTTGGGGACGAAATGGGGCTTGGCAAAACGGTGCAGGCTATTGCAGCAATGGTTTCTCTTAAAAATGCAGGTGAAACGCATTTTATGGTAATATGCCCTGCGAGCGTTTTAACGAACTGGTGCAGAGAAATAAGAAAACACAGTTTGCTCGATGTGGTAAAGATTCACGGAAATGATAAAGTGAGTGCTTTCTCCGAATGGGAAGAAAAGGGCGGAGTCGGTGTTACCACATATGAAACTGCAGAGTATATTCTTCCGAAAGAGGGCTTTAAGATATCACTTTTGGTTGTGGACGAAGCGCACTACATAAAGAACCCCAATGCTAAACGAAGCATGAATACAAAGAGAATAAGCACTTTTGCCGATAGGCTTTTGTTTATGACGGGAACGGCTCTTGAAAATAATGTGGACGAAATGGTTAATTTGATAGAAATGCTAAATCCTGCTGTGGCATCCGAGGTGTACGGTATTCGTTCGCTGGCGAGATCTACGCAGTTTAAAAACAAGGTGGCTACGGTATATTACCGAAGAAAGCGAGAAGATGTTTTGACGGAACTGCCGGAGCTTATCGAAAACGAGCAATGGTGTGAATTGGGCTATTTTGAAAATAAGCTTTACGAAGAAACGGTTTTATCAAAGCATTTTCAAAAGGCAAGAAGAGTATCGTGGCAGGAGGTGTACGGTATTCGTTCGCTGGCGAGATCTACGCAGTTTAAAAACAAGGTGGCTACGGTATATTACCGAAGAAAGCGAGAAGATGTTTTGACGGAACTGCCGGAGCTTATCGAAAACGAGCAATGGTGTGAATTGGGCTATTTTGAAAATAAGCTTTACGAAGAAACGGTTTTATCAAAGCATTTTCAAAAGGCAAGAAGAGTATCGTGGCAGGTGGAGGACCTTAATGATTCCGTAAAGGCAAGGCGTCTTGCGGAAATAATCGAGGATGCAAAGGATGACGGCAGAAAAGTAATAGTATTTTCGTTCTTTCTGGAAACCATTGATAAAATATCAAAATACTTGGGAGAATGTGCTCTTGAGCCTATTACGGGAAAGGTGGAAGCGAAAAGGCGTCAGGCTATTATAGATGAGTTCGATAAAGCAGAAGCCGGAAGCGTTCTTATTTTGCAAATACAATCGGGCGGCACCGGGCTTAATATACAATCGGCAAGCGTTGTTGTAATATGCGAACCGCAACTTAAGCCGTCTATAGAAAATCAAGCGATATCCAGAGCCTACCGCATGGGGCAGACTAGAAATGTTTTGGTGTATAGGTTATTATGTGAGGACAGCATAGATGAACGCATTACGGATATATTAAAAGAAAAACAGAAAATATTCGATGCGTTTGCCGATGAATCGGCAGCGGCTGAGGATAGCGAAGGAATAAGCGAAGAATTAATGAAAGATATCCTAAATAAGGAAATAGAGAGAATAGTTGAAATGCGTAAGCTTATGCCTCCGATTGAGAATGAAGCATTTGATGAAGAACAAAATCAGTAAACAGATGTTATGAATTTATGATAATGTTTTGGAAATAAGTAAGTAATTTTAAAAAGGTGTAACTCAAGTAAGATGAGTTATGCCTTTTTTATGTTGACTTAAGTGCTTAGTTTTTATTTTGCGATTTGACCGATTGTAACAATTATTGCTTTGCAGGCTCTACTTTCCCAAAATGAAAAATATTGATTTTGAAATGCAGCCTATTAACGCACAAACGAATAAACGCAACAGCATAAGGCTTTGATAATTTCAAAACTTTATTCTTCTTTTGGGTGATGCCATAGCTGTAAGAAGTTTTGCACTGCCTTATCATATATCGGCACACCATTCGGGTAAATTTTATGGTATATAGGTATATTTAGGGGAGGTTACTTTACTTTTTTCATGGCATCACTAAGCATATATTTTGTACCTTTTTTCATTAATATTTGCACAAGGTCAAAACCTGGGCCACGGTTACCCTCTATTATGAGCGGTTCGTTTTCGCCTATGGCTACATCCCAGCCGACGATATGGATATTATCGTTAATGAGGGCAGCCGACAGAACCATTTTTTTTATTTCGTTCCAATACGGTACTTTTACATTGTCAAACTTTATGCCCGTTATACTGTAGGGGGATTCATTAAGTTCTTTATCAATTCCGCAGCCTGTAAGGCGACCCGATTCTATATCGATTAAAACACCCATGCCCCCTTGATGAAAATTATCGGCTATGGTCTTGCCGCTTCCTATTCTTGCGGCGGCAAAGATTATGCGAGATGTATTATCGAATGTTTCGGTCATTATTCTGAGGGTGTTGGTGCTGTTGGGACTTAGGGTAGCCCATTCTTTGTTTTGGGTTATAAGCTCTTCGAGAAAAAATTCTTTGTTTTTGATTTGGTTGTAAAAAACTTGTTTATCGGTTATTTCAATTGCATTTTCTTTGGTTACATCACTGCCTCCCAACCCTTGCAGCGGCTTTTTGACGAATGTGGGGTGGCGAGAAATAAACTCTTCGAATTCTTCAAAGTTGTTTTCGTAAGACAGAAAATCCCGTTTTGTGAATTCTTTGTAGTTTTTGTGAAAATTTACTTTGTTTGAAATGAAATCGGCATACTCTATGGGCGCTAAAATTTTGTAGGCCTTTGCCATGTTGCCTATGGTAACATAGGTTTTTCTTTCTTTGTAGGTTTTTTCGTAAAACTTGTAGTTTAGATAATCCGAAAGTCCGCTTCCGAAAATGAGTGTGGAAAATGCCGCATCAATAAACATCAGATTCGGGGACTTGTTATTTTCTTCGGAAATCTTTTTTAGGTTTTCATAGAATCGGGAATAGTTTCCCGATAGTGCAAAATTAATAAGATCCATAATTTCTCCGTTTCGTTTGGTAAATAATATTCCCGATTCCTTAATTTAAACTTAGAAATTTGTAGGCATAATACATAGTTTTGGGTGTAAAATGAGAATGAAAACTATTAAATCAAATATTAATTTTCTTCTAAGGAATTATTAAGGAAATCTGTATAGAATGCATATTGCAAAATGAATACAACAATAATTAATATATAATAATTAAGAGGTAGGATATGGAAAACGAAAATGATATTTCGACAGAGTGTTATGTAGAAGATTCGCAAAAAGAAAACACAAACCAAAATGGTAAAAGAGAAACAAACGAGTATTCATATTACAAACCGCCTAAATATTATAAAGGCAAGGGAGTTCGCTTCAGTGTTTGGGTGTTGGTTTTGTGTATGGTATTATCGTGCATATCGGGTGCTGCGGGCGGATATTTGGTAAGTAAATATACTTCGGTAAATCCAAACTCAGGTGGGCACAGTATTATGTACGAATCCGTAATCAGAAAGGTTTCGGACAATGATGACGAAGACTTTGCCCTGAGCGTGGCTGAAGTAAACGAACTGACGGAAAACAGCGTTGTGGAAATCACAACTGAGCAGCTTGCTACCTCGCTTTATTATGGGCAATATGTAACCAATGGGGCAGGCAGCGGAGTAGTATTTACATCGGATGGTTATATCGTTACCAACAACCATGTTATCGAGGGGGCTACCAAAATTACCGTAACGCTGCATAACAAAGAGCATTACGAGGCAAAATTGGTGGCTACTGACGAAAGAACGGATATAGCTGTTATAAAAATAGAAGCAACAAATCTTATTCCTGCTGTTTTGGGGGATTCGTCGCAGTTAAAGACGGGCGAGAGCATAGTGGTCATAGGAAATCCTCTCGGAGAACTCGGCGGAAGCGTCAGTTCGGGAATAATAAGTGCTATGGACAGAGAGGTGTTAATAGATAATAACGCTATGACTCTTCTTCAAACCGATGCAGCGGTAAACCCCGGCAACTCGGGAGGCGGTATGTTTAATATGTACGGTGAGCTTGTGGGAATAGTAAATGCCAAAGGCTCCGGCTCCGACATAGATAACCTCGGTTTTGCGATCCCTGTAAATACGGCGAAAAAGGTGGTTGAAGAACTTATCAGCGTAGGATATGTGCAAAACAGAGCATATTTGGGTATATCTATGTTGGAAATAAATAACTCTTATACGGCAATGCAATACAGAGTAAATGAGTTCGGTGTATATGTGGCAGAGGTGGTTTCCGGCTCCGCCGCAGATAAAGCAGGTGTAAAGACAGGGGATAGAATACTCAAGATAGATGAACATGAAATTACCTCATCAAGCGATGTTACCTGTGCGTTGAACGAATACAGTGCAGGGCAAAGTGCAAATATAACAGTTAAGAGGGATTCAAAAGAAATTACCCTCAATGTGGTGTTTGACGAATATGTGCCGGAGGGTGTTGCAAATAAGTAGAAAACAGGCTTTAAAGCCGCTTGATATTGACATATTAAATAAAATAAAGTATAATTTTTACAATTAATAGATG
>CAZXWI010000091.1:0-6302 GCA_964644555.1 uncultured Lachnospiraceae bacterium
GGACTCGAACCCCCGACCTATTGATTACGAATCAATTGCTCTACCAACTGAGCCACATCAGCTTAAATTTATCAGTCGGCAAATTCTTTTTCGTATTTATAATTTACCTTTATTAGTTCGCCACCGATTTTTTTCTTTTCTTGTCTGAGTTTTAACCAAACCGAACACGCTACGGAAATCACAGCCACTGAAACTGTTGTTATAGCTACGGTAGCCACCGTTTTAGCAGTATTTTTATCCATAAGGTTACCTCCTACGATAATATATATTATACATTATTTTTTTTGGTATTTCAATATATAAGACTCAACCAATTATTTTTTTCTGCAATTCTCTCATTTTGAATACAGGTGAGTTTTGGTCGAATTGTAAGTCGGCAAATGTCAATACTTCGCCTTTTTTGACATCGCGTATAACTTTTGTGTCTTTGTTTATAAGCCCGATGGGAACTAAATTCTCTTTACACGAAGTTTCGTAAGTTTCGAAACTTCCGTATACAGTGTAGCCGCCTATTCCGTCGATGTATTCACCGGCTTTAAGGTCTTTTTTTGCTACGGTTATAGTTTCGCTTATCGGCGGTCCGCTTTTTTGAATAAGACACGCTTCTTTATATATTTCCGCTCTTGCGATAGTAAGCGGAGTTTCCAAACTGCACAAATGATAGGGTCTGTAAAGCAGGTAGTTCGGACCTTTTCCTACTTTGAGATATTGTATTTCGTGGTGTATTTGAGGCATATCGGTTGTAACTATTATGAATACTCCCGGAGCAAGCCCGTCAACATATTCAACGACCTTGTAGTTGTTAAGCACTCCGCCTTCGCTTTTTAATCTTAGTATATCGCAAACATTTTCTGTGTTTGCCTTAACTCCGTGAGCGCCTCTTACATCTGGCAGAAAACCAGTTGCGTTGGACATACATGTCATTTCCACCATGGTTTTGGTTCCGTCTTTAAACGATGCCAGCATTTTCGGTGCTATTCCTCTTCGGGTAGCTTCTTCGTAAACTGTTTCGGGGTTGCATTCCAAATCGACTTTGTTGTTTTTGCCCTTTCCTATTACCAATATATCAAGCCCCATAGCATCGGCAAAGTCGTAAAGTTCTTTAACCGCTCCCGGTTCGTCTCCGGATGAAGCCGAATATATTACACCTGCTTGGTCGGCTTTGTATTTTAATATATGCCCGATCGTTACATCTGTTTCCACATTGAGCATGATGATATTTTTGCCGTTTTCGATGGCACATTCGGCAATGAGCGCACCCATATCCGTAATGCCCGTTGCATCAACCACGGTGCTGAGTAAAGGACATTCGCATACCATGCGGTAGTCTTCGCATGCAACATACTTTCCTTTTTTGATTGCGTCCTGTGCGGTTTCGATATTGTTTGTAATGACTATATCTTCATCGTGTATTTTTGCCAAGTGGAATGCTTCTATTGCATTTTCTATGATAATGTCGGCAAGCATAACCGTTCTCATACCTTTCATGAGCGATATCTGGCTTACAAGACCCTTTCCCATTTGCCCCGAGCCGACTATGCCCACATTTATAATTTGGTCGTTTTCCTGCCTTTGAATGAGTTTTTGATTTAAGTTCAGCATGTTAATGTACCTTCCTTTAAATGCTGTGATGTTTTTAATAGGATAGCTCAAAAAACATAAATAACAAATAATTTTTGTTAAAAAGCATCCTTTCATAGTATATTTGTTATAAAATGTATAGGATAAAGATTATTAAAAAATAAGGTCGTAGATATGAATTATTTTGAAAATCTAAATGACGATAAAAAGATAGAACTGCTTAAACAGATGGTTTGTATTCGTGAAGCGGAAAAAGCTATACAGAAGTTAAATGAAAAAAAAGCTCTTCACGGAACAAATCATTTGTGTATTGGGCAGGAGGCGTCCAATGTGGGGCTATGTGCGGCTTTAGATGAAAACGATTGGCTTATAGCCACTCACAGAGGCCATGGCTTCTATTTGGCAAAGTGCGGATTTAATATTAATGCAATGATGGCTGAAATGTTTGGGCTTAATTCGGGAATGTGCCGAGGCTTAGGTGGCTCAATGCATTTTTCGGATATGGATAATCGATATGTGTGCGGCACCGGTGTTGTTGCCGGAGGTGTGCCGATTGGTGTCGGAATGGCTCTTAACTTAAAATATATGAATAAAGAGGGGATTGCCATCGCCTCTTTCGGGGATGGAGCGTCTAATCAAGGTATGGCGCTCGAATCGTTGAATTTGGCATCGTTTTGGGAAGTGCCGGTATTATTTTATTGCGAAAACAATATGTATGCGGTGTCATCTCCTGCGGATAAATTCATTGCCAATACGACCATTGCAAAACGAGCAATGGGCTTTGGCATAGAAAGTGAAACCGTTGACGGAAACGATATCGAGAAAGTTTACAATGCGGTTAAAAAGGCAAAAGAGTATATGAAAGAAACTTTAAAGCCTTATTTTATCGAAGTTCTTACATACAGAATGAACGGTCATTCCCGTTCTGATAAGATTGTTTACAGAACCAAAGAGGACGAAGCGGTTTGGGAAGAGAGATGTCCTATAGTAAGTTATAAAGAAAAACTTAAAAGTTGCGGCTTAATAAGTGAAGAAGATTATATTTCTATTGTGGAAAACTATAGTAATCTTGTTTCGGAAGCCGTCGAAGAATGTATGAACAACAAAGAAATCATTCCTTATGCGGATGCACTTTCTTATGTATATTCGGATAAGGAGGCTTTATATGAATAAGACTTATCTGAGTGCTATAAATAATGCAATGGATATTGTTATGCAAAATGATGAATCTGTTGTTTTGATAGGGGAAGATATAGGCGCATACGGTGGCGGTATGGGGGTTACAAAAGGGCTTATCGATAAATACACAAGCCGCAGAGTTATGGATGTGCCTATTACTGAAACAGCGTTTACCGGTGCTGCTGTGGGTGCTGCGATTTTGGGAATGAAGCCAATAGTGGAGATAATATTTTCGGATTTTACTTCTCTTACTATAGATCCCATAGTAAACCATGCGGCAAAGCTGCATTTTATGAGTGCCGGCAAAATAAATGTGCCTATTGTGGTAAGAACACCCCTCGGTGCAGGAACAGGAGCAGCTGCTCAACATTCGCAAAGCGTGGAAAGTATGTATCTTAATACTCCCGGACTTGTGGTTTTGGCACCTGCTACTGCCTATGATGCAAAGGGATTGATGATAAGCGCAGTTAATTGCAAAGATCCGGTAATGTTTTTCGAACATAAGCTTTTATATAAAACAGAGGGTGATTACCCCGATGAAATGTACAGCGTGCCTATAGGTAAAGCTAATATCATGAAAAAGGGATCCGATATAACGCTTATTTCATATTCGTACATGAGTATTGTTTGTAAAGAGGCGGCAAAAGCTCTGGAAAACGAGGGCATAAGTGCTGAAGTGGTGGATTTGAGAACGCTTAGACCTTTGGATAAAACAACTGTAATTGAGAGCGTTATGAATACAAAGAGAGCGTTGGTAGTTCAGGAAGCGCCTTTATTCGGAGGGTTCTCTTCCGAAATCGCATCAATGATATCAGACGAATTATTTAACGAATTGCGTTGCCCTGTTAAAAGGCTTGGTGGAGATGAAATGCCTATTGCATATTCGGAAGAAATCGAACGTATACAACTGCCGAATGTGGAAAAAATCATAAAACAGGTTAAGGAGATGATGAAATGAGAAGGTACAATGTAGCGGTAGTCGGTGCAACCGGTGTAGTCGGTCGCAAAATGATGCAAGTATTGGAAGAAAGAAAAATTCCAATAGATAATTTTTACCCAATGGCGAGTGCAAGGAGTGCGGGAAGCGAAGTAGAGTTTAATGGAAAAAAATATATTGTAGAGGAACTTAATGAAAATTCGTTTGAGCGTCCGATCGATTTTGCGCTTTTCTCTGCAGGTGGTTCTACAAGCCTTAAATACTCTCCGATTGCGGCAAAATGCGGAGTTGTGGTAATAGATAATTCATCGGCTTTCAGAATGGATGAGGATGTGCCGCTTGTAGTTCCAGAAGTAAATCCTGATGACGTATTTAAGCATAAAAACATCATTGCCAACCCAAATTGCTCTACCATACAAGCTGTTGTGGCATTAAAGCCTATTTATGATAAATACGGTATCGAAAGAATCGTATACAGCACCTATCAAGCAGTTTCAGGCAGCGGTAAAAAAGGCATAGAGGATTTGCAAGCCGGAATCAGAGGAGAAGAAAATAAATTCTATCCTGCACCCATAGCATATAACTGCATACCTCATATAGATGATTTTACCGAGAACGGCTACAGCAAAGAAGAACTGAAAATGGTAAACGAAACAAGAAAGATATTAGGTGTATCGGATATGAGAATAACCGCTACTACGGTACGAGTTCCAGTTTATTTTTGCCATGCGGAAAGCATAAATGTGCAGACGAAGCTTCCGATTGATGTAGATGATGTATTCGAAATGTACAGAAATTGTCCGTATGTTAAATTGATGGACGATATACAAAATAAAGTATATCCAACTCAGCTTCAATGTGCAGATACAGATGATGTGTATGTGGGAAGAATCAGAAAAGATTTCTCTGTTGAAAATGGGCTTAACTTATGGGTTGTAGCCGATAATTTGCGTAAAGGTGCAGCTACGAATGCCGTTCAGATAGCACAGCTTTTGATAGAAAACGGGGAATTTGATAAGTAAATATAACAAACTTGTAACAAAAAAGATTAAAATTAAGCTAATTCGATTGGTTTGAATCATATGATATAGTATAATGGTTTTCGAAAAAGAGGTTTGTTATGAAATTCTTTAAAAAAAGAAATGATGATTACGAGTTGGCGAGACATTCGTCATCGGTAAGATATACATTTATAGTTACTTCAAATTCGGAGGCTAAAACCAGAAAATTTACGATTTCGTCATTTTGGCTGAATCACTTGCTCATTTGCGTTTGCATAGTAATAATTGCGGCTGTGTTTGTAATGGCATCGTATGTAAATTTATTATCCGCATATGAGAAAACCAAGGAAGACCTTGTTACATTGCAATCAATCAACAGTAATCAGCAGCTTCAGCTTTACAATATGACGGAGCTTGCTAAAGATGTGGAAGAAAAACTCATATATTTGGATCTTTTGGAAACAAAGGTACAGACAATCATCAATGAAAGCTCTATAAATCTCAGTGCCGAAGATGAAATATTGGTTGCTGAAATAGATTCTAAGCTTGAACAGATGAGAGATACCATGGCAGTGGGCGGCAAAAGCAACTATTCGGGGCTTAATTACTATGTAGCCAATGCATCGGCAGAAGAACTGAATATTACAAGCGAGTTGGAAATCATCAAAAACAGTTTGTCGCATATAGATGTAGATGTTTCGGAGGAAAGCGTCAGTTATTCCGATTTGGTACAAGACGTTGAGGAATACGATAGGTTAACCAACCGTACACCGCATCATAATCCGCTTCCTGCCGGTAGCTACCGTATTTCGCAATATTTCGAATACAGGGTTTATCCGAGAGTGGAATTTCATTCCGGCATGGATTTGGCAGCTCCTTCGGGAACCGAAATACAGCCTGTTGCCAAAGGTACGGTAATATATTCCGGCTGGATTGACGAATATGGATATACGGTAAGAATAGATCACGGCAACGGTTATGAGTCGCTGTATGCCCATATGTCGGGAGTAAATTGCTATGCTGGAGAAGAAGTAACCGTTGATGATACAATAGGTTATGTAGGTACTACAGGCTATTCTACGGGAAACCATCTTCATTTGGAAATTCGAGTTGATGGGGTTCGAGTAGACCCGTGCGATTATATTGATTTTTAAAGGGAACAGAAATGAAAAGCAAAAAAACACAAACATTAAACAGAGTTAATTACGAGCAGGTAGACAGTATTGTCAGTAGCGATGTGGTTTTCTGTGGAGATATCACATCGGGGAACTCCATAAGATTTGAAGGGACTATGAAGGGAAATGTTTCCGTTTCGGGTAACTTCATTGTAGGTCGAAATGCTGTAATCACAGGGGATATCAAAGCAAAGAATGTGCATGTTATCGGAATGGTTGACGGAAATATCGATTGCGAATTACTAAAGATACTCTCAACCGGCAAAGTAACAGGCGATGCGATAGTGGATTCCATAGTTATTGATGAAGGTGCTGTCATTACAGGGCTTTGTCGAACAAGAGAGATTTCGCTTGCAGAACCGACAATTGACGATATTTTAGGCGTAATCGATTAATGTGTTCATATTAGAATTTTACTTAATATAGACA
>CAZXWI010000092.1:0-6246 GCA_964644555.1 uncultured Lachnospiraceae bacterium
ACATAATGGATAACGAGTATATAAACGGACAGGGGCTGAGTCCTTATAAAAATATGAAATTCATGGCACGCACCATAGGCAAATCGGGTTGCGGTCCTATTGCGGTATACAATGCCCTGAATGCATTGGGGATAGAAAAAGACTTTGATGATATCATAAACTATTACTCCAAACACAAACTCATCAATTTAAACGGAATTTTAGGCACAAATATACTGAGCATGGCAACCTGCTTTAAAAACAACGGCTGTAAATGCAAAGTATACCTACTTCCGAACATAAAAATTATGGAAAGAATCATTAAACGAAATAAAGTAGGAGTAATACTCTACCGCCATGAAAAAGGCGCTCATTTCGTATGTGTGCAGTACGATAAATACAATGATAAACGCTTTAGCGTGTATAACAAATCGAATTATTCCCAAAGCGAATATAATTGCGATAGTTTACTTCGGATGAAAGAAAATAACAAGTTCTTCTTGCCTGTTTTTTTAATTATACTCAAATAAGTACAGCCGACAAAATATTTTTTATTTTTTTAAAAAAAGTATTGACTAATAACAGATATTTTAGTATTATATTACTGTTGTTCGGAGGAGTGCCCGAGTGGCTAAAGGGGGCGGACTGTAAATCCGTTGGCACAGCCTACAATGGTTCGAATCCATTCTCCTCCACCAGCTTTTGAACAAATATCACCGCAAGGTGCTTTTTTTATGTCGCATTATTTTGCGGCTTTTTCTTTTTTTATGAAATTTTATTGATATATGGGTTATATAACCGAAATAAAAATAAAAGCACTGATTATACAGTGCTTAAATTTCATATAATGGCCGAGAGGGTGGGATTCGAACCCACGTGAGCTTTCACTCAAACGGTTTTCAAGACCGCCCCGGTACGACCACTTCGGTACCTCTCGGTTTCAACTTTGATATATTACCATTTTATTATATCAAAGTCAATAATTTTTTACTATTTTGCTATTATTTTTTCTTATTAAGTTCATCGAGCATTGCTTCGAATTCGGATACATCGTCTTCATCACTATTCAAGCTCTTTGATTTCTTTCTTTTGAAAAGCCCTTTTTTCTCTTTTGTTTCCTCTGTCGGTGTAATATCATCTTCGGTTTCATTTTCTACCGAAAAAACATTTGAGATGTTTTCGTTTGGATGCATATCTTCTTTCAAATCAGGCAATTCTGTTTTTGCGTATTCCGATACTATCTCATCATTATTTATATTTTCAGCTTCAAATTCGGAATCATTTTCATTTTTTGTATTTTCTGAAACTTCTTCGTTTGGTTTGTTCTGTAAAACTACACTCTCGCTCATATCTTTTTCATTTGTTTTATTTTCTTTTACACGAGCTTTTCCGTTTTGCAACTTACCTTTTGATACCCTCACGCGTTTAGCGTGCTTTCCGGAGCGATTCAGAATAAATCCTAAGGCAAATCCAACCGATAAACATACAAGTGCACCTATAATATACAATAATGTCTTAGCATATGTTTCCATATTGGATTCCCTGTTTACCGAATGATACTCGCCTGCCGAAGTTATATCTTTGGTGGTTATTATAAAATCTCCGCCTTTATCAATTTCGAATGCCACAACACCGCCATCGCCAACCTCAACATTCTTTGCCGCAATAACATAAGAATTATCTTTTCTGTCATACATATATATATTTACTTTAGTTCCCTTTACAAATTCGGTAAAAATCGAAAATGTGGCGAATCCGGGGAGTTCCGATTTATGGTGAGTCGAAAAAACAAAGTTTTCGTATGACGCCAAAGAAGGCAGCATATTATCGCTGTAAAGCGACGACTTGATAATTGTCAAATCATAATATTTGTCGGTTATATCGTAAATGAGATCATCGGAATTAAATGTTATCGTACCGTTTTTCGTTCTGACTATCATAACGGTATTCTCTTTCTCTTTTAGTGCTGCAAATATATCCTTACTCAAAATTTGAACATCGGCACCACTTAAATCCAAGACAATGGGATTAACATTATTCTTTATTTGGTTAATGACCGAGTCAATAAAATATTTTGAGATGAATGTTTCGTATGAATGAGTGCTTATAACGGTTACATTATATATTTTCGAGGTTTTTCCATCCTCAGCCGTGCAAATAATGTGATACGAATTTTCTTCTCCTGCTTTAATCTTGGATTCTCCTATTACATTGCAAGTAGCGTTCGGAGATTCTGGAGTTGCATCAAATGTAATGGACTCTAAATCATACGGAACCGATACCACATAGTTTAATACATCTTTGTCAAACAACGGGCTTAAAGTGCCGTAACTTAGTTTAATTTCCGTAAGATTGCAATTAGATGATGCTACATAGTTCGGATTTTTTTCTCTGTACGCCTTAATAACATATGTTTTTACATCTCCGTTTTGTGCTGTAACGACAATTTCAACTTTATTTGATGAATCCTCTACCAATTCGTTATTCTTTATTTCCACTTTCGCATTGGCATCGTTTGCAATAGCCGTTATATCAAGCTTTTGTATTTCATACTTAACATTAAGCGAATACTCGATAACATCACTTGAAAATGCAGGTGATAACTGTGCATTATTTACTTCAAGCTTAGACAGGCTGTTATCCGAAGATTTCTTTTCGGTTTCAGTAGTATTATCACCATTATTTTTATTGTTTTCGGGTTTAACAGACGGAGTATCGTCTGGTTTAGGCGGAGTATAACTCGGTTCAGATTTGGGAATACTTACGCTTACCGAACAACCGCTGCCGCTTATGTCATACACATCATCTTCCGAAGTTGCGCTTCCGGAAACATTGCTTAATGAAATCGTTGTACTTTCGCCCTCCCAAAAGGAACTATTTGCCGTAAATGTTACTTTGGCAAATGAGCCGGAGGTGCTTCCGCTGCTTGTAAAATCCGACGGATATGCCACTATTCTCTCCCCTACCATAGCAGTAAAAGAGCCTGCTCCGGATGAGGAAGAAATACTTAATTTCGATTTATCGTAGACCAAATTACCTTCTATACCGCTCACCAATTCGGACGAAGAAAACGAAAAAGTTACAGTAAAGCTCTCGCCCTTACCGATTTCTGAAGGAGCGCTTGCCGATGTGGTAAAATCTGCAGCATACACAAACACCGTTGCCAGTGAGCCTAATAGCATTATTACAATCACTAACCACACGACAATCTTTTTTATCAATTCAATTTTTTTATTATTCATTACCGGCTCCAATCGTTTTTATTCCCGCAATATGCCTTGCAAGTTGCACAATATCCGTAGATGTAACTTTTCCATTCATATTAACATCAGCAGCATCTAAATATACACCGCTCAATGTATCAATAACAGCCAAATGTCTTGACAGCTTAACTATGTCGGTTACGCTTATCTTGCCATCTCCGTTTACATCGCCCAATACCACCGCAGTGTATGTGGTGGAATAATTGCCGTCGCTTTCGTAGAACTTAATACTCATCCCAGTTGCAACGAAACCGTCTTTTACTTCACTGCCGTTTTGATACACTTTAACACTGCCATTTGAAAAAGCCGCTTTAAAATCATCTACTGAAGTTTTTTCGTAGATTTTGCCAACGCTTTTATCGGAAGAATTTATACTGTATTTGCTGCTGGTTACGTTAGTTATGTCTTCCGGCGACACAGGAGTATCTCCTGAGGTGTAAATTATGTCTATATTTTCCTTTAACACATATGCTTTTGATAACTCAAAATCATAATCCCATGAATTGCAGCTTCGCTTATCGGAATTCATTGGCATTTCAGCCTGCACCATGTAATAATTTCCGACTTCGCCCAAAATTATAACAGGCATACCTATAGGCCCATAGCTGTAACTTCCATAATCGCGTCCGGGGTCTTTACTGGTGTATTTATATAGCGCAAACGCATCCGTATTTGCTTCGCTGTAAGCGTATGTGAGCGAATTGGTAACGCCTATTGTGTATTTGCCGTAGTCCTTTGAACCCAAGTATTTATCGAGCATATAAGCGTGAGATGCTATCTTATCGCCATGCCATGGGTCGGATGCATACTTAACATTTATGCCTATCGCCTTATTACCCGTACAAGTGCCGAAATATCGTGAATCTCCCGAATAGGAGTTAACCCAACCGTCGTAGCGATCCGAAACATTGTAATAAGATGCACCTTTAGCCGAATCGTAATAAAAATATGCATCAAAATACCCTCTGTTCAATGTATATTTTGCGTGTTCAGCGATGCATGCGGCAACACTTTTGAACTTATCTGCAGAATCATAAGGATCAGAATCAACGGCATTCATTCCGAAAATATTGTTCTTATCAACGGCAATATAGCTTTTGCCGTAAGCGGATTCCAAATTTGCAAACGCAATCTCCAATACCGCATTTACTCCGTATTTGTGCTGTGCTTGCAAAAATGCTGATGCTTCATCTAAATATACGCAATCGGTAGAAGTGTTATATGTACTGTTTCTGTATGAAATATAGCTGTTTAGTTCATCTTCGGTATAATTTGTCTGAGAACGAAATGACAAATACCTGAAATATATGTAATAAGTTCCCACACAGTTTCGCTCAAACACAGCATCATACGGATCGGTGTAGAACGAATATCCGTCAATGGAATAATACCTTATATTCTCCGTCATAAACGAAGGGGCTTTATCCAAAGTGTAGGCATACAAATTCGTTCCGTCGGTGCTGTAATTGTAATGGCATATTTTATGTATCAAATCGCCGTCCTCAACGAGGTAATAGTCAAATTCGTATCTGAGAGGTCTTTCGGTGGTATTCCTCGGATATGTGAAAGCGGACGGAATGAGTTTTACATCATCAACATTGCAAACACCTTTGTACGATGAAACGCTTATCGTTACAAGCTGGTTTTCATCAGTGGAAATATAATAGCAAACGATACCGTTTTGGCAATATCCGGATATTCCGTTATTATAAGCAGCGGGAAATGACAATGTAGACGAATACGAATCCGTAACAGCCATACCTTCTTTCATTGCAATAACTTTACCCGAAGAATTTCTTATTACTATATCTCTCTCTGCACTTGAACTGAATGCTTTGTATGCGGTTTCGTATGTGGAAAACGAATCCACATTGGTATAACTCATGTCGGTATTGGCTATATCCAAAGTATATTCGGCATAAGCAAATACAGGAGTGCAAGGCAACACGATTGAGAGAATTATGAATATAATAAATAGTTTGAGTACATACTTTTTCATATTATCCACCTTATAGCTTATCGTATTATTTTACTATATTTATTATAAGAAAGGAACTTTTTCTACATATTTCCTCATTAAAAAAGAGCTTATCATCAAGATAAACTCTCACTATGCCGTTTTCAAACAAAAATAATTATCGTTAATAATTTTACAGCTTAAAAACAAATCATTTCGCCGTCGGTATAAAAATGAATATCGCCGTATAAATCAGTTCGGTATACTTCGCATCCCAAATCACTTAACCTGCTTAATACTTCTTCGTGCGGATAACCGTAATTACTTTGGCTCCCTGCCGACGAAATAATCACATATTCGGGCATAATCTCCCTTAAAAGCCTGTAGCTGTTAGCTCCGTCGGCATTGCTGCCGTGATGCGATGCAATAAACACATCTGAAGATAAATCATAACCGCTGTCGATTATTTGGTTAGCCTCGATTGCACTCATATCGGCAGGAAACAAAATAGCAGTTTTTTCAAAATCAACCTTTACGACTACGCTCATATCATTGATATCATCATTTTGCACAAGCGGGGCGCAAAATGCAAATGATACTCCCGAAAGCACTACCTTCTCCCCCACAGGTGCAGTTTGAATAATGCTTCCTTTATCTTTAAAAAACTCCAATGTATCGTTATAAAAGCTTTTATCGCTCGTCTGAGGAGATATATAAACCGTCTTTACATCTATATCCTTTAACGCACGAAATCCTCCGTAGTGGTCGCTGTGAGGGTGGGTTAAAACGAGCAAATCAATCTTTTCGATATTAAGTTCGCTTAATTTGTCCACAACATGGTTCTTGGAGTTGGATGATCCCACATCAATAACAACCGTCTTATCTGCGAATTTAATTACAGCCGATGACGCATCTCCCACATCAAGAATGTAAACATCTAAGCGTTCAGCATTTGAAACCGTCTCACTCAGCGAAAACCAATCATTATTTATTCCCAATAAAAATATAACAAATGCAATAAAAATTGCTATAATAATAAATAAAGAT
>CAZXWI010000093.1:0-6175 GCA_964644555.1 uncultured Lachnospiraceae bacterium
AGGTGGTCTGAGTATGGTTCTTACTAAAGATATGACAATCAGAGATGTTGTAGAAAAATATCCGCAGACAGTTGCGGTATTCCAGGTATACGGAATGGGATGCATCGGTTGTGCAGCAGCTCATTTCGAGAACATTGCAGCAGGTGCAGAAGCTCACGGTATTGATATAGACAAGCTTATGCAGGCATTAAATGACAGTGTAAACTAATAATATACCTATATTCAAAAGCTGTCAGCCGTAAGGTTGACAGCTTTTGTTATATTTATAAGGACTTAACTATGGACAAAAACAATCATATTTTTCAAAATAAAACAACGATGATACTACTATCCCTCTTTTGCTGCATATTATGGGCAAGCGCTTTTCCGTGCATCAAAATAGGATACAAACTCTTCGGAGTCGAAAGTTCGGATACATTCTCTCAAATATTGTTTGCAGGATGTAGGTTCACTCTTGCGGGAATACTCGTTTTGATTATGGGAATAGCGGTAAATAAAAAATTTCCAAAACCGAATAAGGCAAGCTTTGGAAGTATATTAAAACTCGGTTTAATGCAAACCGTTATTCAATACATATTCTTTTATGTGAGCATGGCATATACCAGCGGAGTAAAAGGCTCGATAATCTCATCATCGAATGTATTTTTTTCTATTTTGCTCTCATGCACGATATTTAAAATGGAGAAAATACAATCTCAAAAGCTTCTCGGCTGCTTGATAGGATTTGGAGGAGTTATCGTAGTAAATTTAAGTGGCAGCAGCCTCGGTGCATTCAGCCCAATAGGCGACACTGCAATGATAATATCATCTTTGGCAAACGCAATTGCCGCAATAATGATAAAAAAATATTCCGAAGATCATGAGCCTATAATGCTCAATGCCTACCAATTTTTAATAGGCGGAATATTTCTTATCATAACTGGTCTTTTATTAGGCGGAAGCCTTCACCCTCAAAATGTGGGAGCAATACTGCTCATTTTATATATGGCTTTTATTTCGGCAGGCGCATATACATTATGGAGTATTCTTTTAAAATACAATCCGGTATCAAAAGTAACCATATTCGGGTTTTCCACTCCCATTTTCGGAGTTATTCTATCGGCAATCATTTTAAAAGAGGGCAATATACTCAGCCTGCAAACGGCCATAGCACTTATCATGGTATGTTTCGGCATAATAGCGGTAAACTATGAAAACAAACCGAAACCCTAAATAAAACAAAAACGAATAACGAGCCTAATTGATTAAAAGAGGTAATTATGCAAGAAGAAAATCATAGCAAAATAAAAAAGATATTAAAAACATTATTTGAATATTTCATGGTAGGTGTAGGATGCGTTTTAATGGCAGTGTCGTTTAACATATTCTGCAAACCTCACCTTTTGGCTCCGGGAGGGTTTTCGGGAGTCGCCGCAATACTCTACTACCTATTCGGGCTTCCTGTGGGTGCGGTAACATTTATACTGTGTCTGCCGTGGTTCGGGGTGCTTTTAAAAGAAAGCGGCTGGAAGGCAGCACTCAAAAGCGTTTACGGAACTTCTATGTACTCCTTGGCAATGGATCTTTCGGTGAATATTCCTTACAAAGTGGATGACATCTTCCTTGCGTGCGTTTTCGGGGGCATATGTTTCGGGCTTAGTATAGGCTTGGTATTTACCTTTAAAGGCACAACGGGAGGAACTGATCTTGTGGCAAAAGTGCTTCATGACAAATTCACTTCCATATCAAGCGGAATGTGGCTTTTGATAATCGACGGTACAATCGTATTTCTGGGAGGGTTTGCTCTCGGCAATATAGAAATATCGCTGTACTCGGCAATTACGGTATACATTTCCACAAACGTTATCAATGTGGTGGAAAACGGATTCGATAATACCAAAGCCTTTTATATCATAAGTGAAAAAAACAACGATATCCGCAATAGAATATTTGAGCGACTTGACAGAGGGGCAACATTTCTTGATGCAAAGGGAGCTTATTCCGATGATAAAAAAGAAATGCTTTTATGTTTGGTAAACCGTTTCCAAATAAGCGAAATGAAATCAATAATAAAAGAAACAGACCCGAACGCATTTGTTTTTTCTGTAGATGTTAACGAAGTATTCGGAGAAGGATTTGAAAAAGAAAGATAAATGTGTATAATATATAGTTAAATAAAATAATGGGAGGTATCGTATGCCAAATAAGTTTAACAGAATACTTGTTGCAAACAGAGGCGAAATTGCCATTAGGGTAATAAGAGCCATACAGGAAATGGGGAAAACGGCAGTAGCTGTTTATTGCGAAGACGATAATCTGTCTTTATTCAGAAGTAAAGCGGACGAAGCGTATTTAATCAAAAGTATCAACACCCCAACCGATACATATTTAAACAAAAATGCCATATTGGAGCTTGCGATAAGCAAAAATATTGATGCGATACATCCGGGATACGGATTCCTTGCGGAAAATGCCGAATTTGCCAAGATGTGCAACGAAAAAGGAATCAAGTTTATCGGACCGACTCCCGAAGTAATCGACCTATTGGGCAATAAAGTAAATGCCAAGCAGGCAGCCATAGCGGCAGGAGTGCCTGTAATAGAGGGAAGAAGCGTACAGACTAAAGAAGAGGCACTTAAAGCGGCAGATGAAATAGGATATCCGGTTATGATAAAGGCAGCTTCCGGAGGAGGCGGCCGAGGCATGAGAGTATGCGAAAGAGCAGCCGATATGCCCCAGATGTTTGAATCCGCTGTCAGAGAAGCACAAAAGGCTTTCGGAGATGGCAGTGTGTTCCTCGAAAAATACATTCAAGACCCACGCCATATAGAAGTGCAGATATTAGCCGATGAACACGGCAATATAGTCCATCTTTACGAAAGAGATTGTTCTATCCAGCGTAGACACCAAAAGATAGTCGAATTCACACCCTGCTTATCGATAGATGAAAAAACAAGACAGAATATTTGCTCGGATGCATTGAAAATTGCAAAATATGTCAACTACACCAACGCAGGTACGGTGGAATTTTTGCTCGATAAAGACGGCAACCACTATTTCATAGAGGTAAATCCGCGTATTCAGGTGGAACACACCATAACGGAGCTTGCCTGCGGCATAGATATAGTGGAAAGCCAGATATACATTGCAGAGGGATATGCTCTCAAATCTGAAAAAATAGGTATATCTTCTCAGGACGACATCAAATTCAGAGGAGCAGCCATAGAGTGCCGTATAACCACCGAAAATGTTAAAAACAACTTCCTGCCCGACACTGGAAAGATTGAAGTATACAAAACCGGCGGTGGTCCCGGCATAAGACTCGATGGGGGCAACGGCTTTACAGGAGCAGTTATATCGCCTTACTTCGACAGCTTGCTCGTTAAGGCATCCTCCTACGACAGAACATTCGATAAAGCAAGAGAAAAAATGATAAGATTCCTCAAAGAAACTACCATTGAGGGAGTTAAAACGAATAAGGACTTTCTTATCAACATACTTCGCCACGATGTATTTAAAACCGGTAAATGCGACACTACATTCATTGATAAACACCCCGAACTGTTCAATGTAACACTGTTTGACGATAGAGAATTTAAGCTTCTTAAATTCATTTCCGAAAGAACACTCGAAGCAAAGAAAAATCCGAAACCGGAAGGAACATTTAATATAGAACCCCTCGTAGTTGAAAGGGATACTCCAAAAGGGCTTAAAAATATGCTCGATAAAAACGGAGCAGATGCCGTAGCGGAATACATCAAAAACTCACAAGAGCTTTTGTTTACAGACACTACCCTCAGAGATGCTCACCAATCGCTTCAGGCTACAAGAATGAGAACCTACGATATGATGAAAGCAGCCGATGCCATAAGTAAGACGGAAGCTGATTTATTCTCTGTAGAAATGTGGGGCGGAGCAACATTTGATACAGCATACAGATTCCTGCACGAATCTCCTTGGACAAGATTGACTCAGCTTAGGGAAAAGATACCCAATATCATGTTCCAAATGTTGCTGAGAGGCTCAAATGCCGTAGGATACACCAATTACCCCGATAATGTAATAAGAAAGTTCATAAAAGAAAGCGCCAATGCAGGCATAGATGTATTCAGAATATTCGATTCCCTCAACTGGCTTGAACAGATAAAAGTCAGCTGCGACGAAGTATTAAAGCAGGGTAAAATTGCACAGGTGGCTTTATGCTACACGGGTAATATTTCGGATAAATCAAGAACAAAATACAATCTGGAATACTATGTAAGAAAAGCAAAAGAAATAGAAGCAATGGGAGCTCATATTTTGTGTATCAAAGATATGAGCGGACTGTTAAAACCGGCTGCTGCATATGAACTCATCAAAACCCTTAAAGAAGAAGTCAAACTGCCCATAAGCCTTCATACTCACGACACCTCGGGAAACGGAGTTGCCACAATATTGGCTGCTTCTCAAGCAGGAGTAGACATTGTGGATGCGGCTCTTTCGTCAATGAGCGGACTTACAAGCCAGCCCTCTCTCAATGCGATAGTTGCGGCATTGGAATTCACCTCTCGCCAAAGTTCGCTTAATATAGACGATTTGCAGGAACTCAGCGACTACTTCGAAAAAGTCAGAGGAGTATACACAAAATTCGAATCCGGCATAAAGAGCGGCACTACCCTCGTATACAAATACGAATTCCCCGGAGGACAATACTCAAACCTCAAAGCTCAGGTTGACAGCTTCGGCATGGGACATAGATACGACGAAGTGCTTAAAAATTACAAAGAAGCTAATGACTTATTCGGAGATATCATCAAAGTAACCCCGTCAAGCAAGGTTGTCGGAGATATGGCTATATTCATGACGCAAAATGACCTTACCAAAGAGAATATCTACGAGAAGGGTAAAGATTTGGCATTCCCCGATTCGGTAATTGATTTCTATAAAGGAAATATCGGTCAGCCGGAGGGCGGATTTGATGAAAAATTAAGAGAAGTTATCTTAAAGGGCGCTCCCTACATCACTCAAAGACCGGGTCTTTTGATGGAAGATGCCGACTTTGATAAAATACACGCATACTATAAAGACACTTATGACATACAAATCAGCGAGCGTTCTGCCCTTGCTGCCGCAATATATCCGAAAGTTTACGAAGACTATGTCAAATTCCTCCGTGAATACGGTGACTTTATAACCATGAGAAGCGATGTTTTCTTCTACGGATTAAAGCAAGGCGAAATGTTTGATTATGTTACAAGCGAGGGTTCGCATAAGGTTATCAAACTTATCAGCGTGAGCAAAACCGATGAGGACGGCTTCATTACGCTCTCATTCGAAGTAGACGGTTTCAGAAGAGAGATCATTCTCGAAGACCCGAATACTCTTCAGGCTGATTTCAGAAAAAGAGTTACCTATGCCGATGACAACGACCCGTCGCAAATCGGTTCTCCGATACCGGGCAGCGTAATAAAGGTAAATGTCAAGGTTGGTGATAATGTCAAACGAGGCGATACATTGGCGGTCATTGAAGCAATGAAGATGGAAACCGAAGTTCTTGCCAAGACTGACGGTACGGTTTCTGCGGTTTATATCGAACCTACCCAGATGGTATCGGCTAAGGAGTTGATTATAAAATTATAAAAGGGTAGATATCATATCTTGATTTTATATTGAATTAATGATATGATATCTGCTGGAATGCCCCCGTAGCTCAGTGGATAGAGCAGTGGTTTCCTAAACCATGTGCGGAAGTTCGATTCTTCTCGGGGGTACCATATATTTATGTTATGTATTTGAAATTGCTGAAAATGATTACTCGATATTTCGGTAATCATTTTTTTAGTTATATTAATTTGCTTGTAGCAAAACTATAAGTAAATAGCTTTTTAACTTTCGTATTTAATTTCAAATGACACGAAATTTCACAGCAATATAAAAAGCCCACATAGGGCTTTTGTTATTTACCATAATATAATTGATATTATAAATCTAATTGTTCCTTTAATTTCTCCTACATATGCAGAATAACACATATAATATATTTGTCAGCACATATTTTTACCTTTGTTGAGATTATTTTTATCTAAGTATTTTATTCTTATGCCGTAAAATTTTTAATATATGAGCTTCACCCCTCCCTATATTTTTTTCATCATTTTTCATCAAATTCCACTTAATTCTTTCTTAATGGAAAAATGTTTTTTCATATGATATACTT
>CAZXWI010000094.1:0-6055 GCA_964644555.1 uncultured Lachnospiraceae bacterium
TACGATGTAGCCGTATATTCCGAATGGAAAACGGGTAAAGATTCCACTGCTCTTATCATCGGATTAACCAACCTTCCGATTAAACTTGCAACAATAGTAAAAAGCGTAGTATTATCGGCTCTTTTGGTGGCTGTTGGGTATGACGCCTCTCTCGGAGCAACACCTCAGCTCAGAAGCGGACTTATCAATGCGTTTTCGTTGGTTAACTGCGTAATTCCGCTACTCGGATTCTTATCGCTCAAATTCTTATATAAACTTACTCCCGATGTAATGGCTAAGTGCAGAGAAGAAATCAAAATGCGCAAAGAAACTGAAGAGAACTAATTAACGGGGAGGTTCAAAATGAAAGAGATTTTAAATTCAGAGGTTTTCCCGACCAGAGAAAAAGTAATACAAATGTATAATCTCGACAAAAACGAGCAGGTATATTTGGCAGACGAACTACTCGAAGTTGAGAAAATGGCATTTGAAATAAGAAGATCACTTACATAAAGGAGGCTGATATGAGCTTAAAACAAGAAAGAGAACAAATGTTCATTGATTTGGCTGACGGCAAAGTTCCCAAAAGAGTTCCGGTATATATGTCATTTGAAGCCTCTTACCCGATATTGTATGCAGGTTATAATTTGGCTGTTGACCAATATAACCCCGATATCGTAAAAGATGCCATCGATAAAACTCTTACGGACTTTGATTCCGATAATATGCCTGCTTCCGTGGGAAGTTCGGCAGTAACAAACAAAATATACGGTTCGAGAAAATTTATTCCGTCCGACAGCGGATTCTTTCAGCACCCGAACATTACGGCAATGGAAAGTGACGAATATGACGAATTTATCGAAGATCCGTACAAATTTATCTACGAAAAAGTAACTCCTCGTCTTTACACGAATATGACACCCGAAAAAAGAGGGGAAACTCTCTTTAAGGCAAACCTTGCCAATCAATATTTGGCTCGCCGAAGCGGCGGCATGAATGCTGAACTTGCCGAAAAGCATCAGCGTTCCACCGTATGTCCGATGCTCGGTTCGTTGGGAGCACCTTTTGATGTAATAGGAGATAACCTGCGTTCGTTTACAGATTGCTTAAGCGATATCCGAAGATACCCCTCTAAAGTATTGGATGCTTTGGATGTTATCACATCTATCCAGATAAGTATGCTCGACAGTATGCCGAAACAGCCCCCGAAAGGAGCAAAAATATTCTCGGCTTTGCATATGCCGACATTTATGAGAACAAAAGATTTTGAAAAATTCTGGTGGCCGACATATCTTGAAATGTCGAATGCAATAGTAGAGCATAACTACACTCACTTGATGTTTTGCGAGGACGATTGGAATCGTTTTGCCGATCATTTGACGGAGCTGCCTAAAAACAACAAATGTATCCTCAACTTTGAGTATATGGACGCTAAACTTGCCAAAGAGATTCTCGGCAAAGATTACATTCTTGCAGGGTTCTATTCATTGGGTACTTTCGCATCAAAAACACCCGATGAATGTGTGGACGATGCAAAACAAGTTTTAGATATTATGGCACCCGGCGGAAATTATATGTTCAGAACAGATAAGGCGCCTATTATGGATACCGACCTTAACATGGACTGCTACAAAGCCGTTGTTAAATATGTTATGAACAACACCGATTATAAATAAGGCGAAATATATCGTTAATATTATAAGGAGGGAAATTTTATGAGTACGATACAGAATGAAAGAAATAAACTTCTTGCCGACTTATGGGAAGGAAAACGCCCCGACAGAGTTCCCGTAAATGTAAATACGAGCTTGGAGTATTCTTTGGAAATCTTCGGTTATTCGCTTCTTCGTGAATATTATATGCCGGAGAAATGTTTCGAAGTTGCAGACAAAATGGCAGAGCTTATCCAAAGCGACAACCTGCCTTGCCCGTCGGAATCAAGAGCAGCGGTATTCAGATATACTATGAACCGCTTTATGGTTCCGGGAGATGACGGATATTTCCAGCACCCGAACTATTCTCCGATGAAATTCGAGGAGTATCCTGAGCTTATCAAAGACCCGTTTGCATTTTGGACGAATGTTATAAGACCCCGTTCATTCGGCATCGTTGATGAAGACCCATACTACGGCAACTTGAGAATGGAAATAGCCGACAGAGTAAATGCTCAAAAATGGGCTAATTACAACAGTGGTATCTTAACCGACAAATACGAACGCAGCGATATAGAGGCTATGGTGGTTTTGTCGATGACTCCGTATGATTACATTGCGGATTATTTCCGTAATTTCTCGGAGATATGCCTTGATATTCGAAGAAAACCCGAATGGGTATTGGAAGCGTGTGAGTCTGTTTTGGGATTCGTGGAAGGAACATTGGCAAGAGCCGCAAAACCCGAGGGAAAGATTCCCGTAGTCAGTTTGCCGCTTCATATGCCGCCGTTTATGAGAGGCAAAGATTACGATAAGTTCTATATGCCCACATTCACAAAGCTTATTCAAAAGATACACGACTACGGTTTGTATCCTTCGATATATTGCGAACACAATTGGAATGCGCATCTTGATTCGCTTAACGATTTGCCGGGCAGAGTTAAGATAGGTTTTGAACTTGCCGATCCGAAGCTTGTTGTAGAGAAAGTTGACAAACGCCACTTTATTTATGGTTTCTTTGATGCATCGCTTCTCAGAACTGCAACGAGCGAAAAAGTATCCGATGCAGTTAAAGAACTCTTGGATGTGGCAGCACCTAACGGCAACTATTTGTTCTCACCGGATAAGAATATGCTCAGAAAGAATGACGGCATTATTGAGAACATACAGGCAATGGTAAATACCGTATTGGAATACGGAGTTTATTAAAAAGGAGACACCGATATGTCGGAAAGAAAATTATACCTTACAGAAGAAGAGCTTATCGAAAAATACAATCTGTCTGAAGTTGACAAAGAGGTTTTGCTTCCGTTTATGCTTGAAGTCGAAAATACGGTAAGACGATTCTTTGTTAAACCGCAATAGTTGATAAGAACAGAAAGGACTATGAGAAAATGATAAATTACAAAGACTATAACACAAAATTATACAAAACAGATGAGCAGATCATCGAAGAATACAACCTTACGGAAGATGAAATGGAATATTTGTTTCCCGCACTCAGAAAAATAGAGGATCAGGTATTCGCTACATTGATTTCGATGTAGGAAGGCGGTAGATATGGTAAAGACAGCTAATGCTTTAGAAAAAGAACAAATATTCATAGATATGTTTGAGGGCAGAATGCCTAAGAGAGTGCCTGTTACTCAGCCTGTTGACTTGGCATGTGCTTTGGAACTCAAAGGTTTTTCACTTACCAAAGAGCAGTATAGCCCCGAAAAATGTTTGGAAGCAATCGATTACACCACATCTCAAATAGATTCAGATGTAGTACCTGTTTCCGCATCGCAAAACGCAGTAGCACTTCGTATCAATGGTTCGAAAAAATTTGTAATGGGCGGCGACGGCTATATTCAGCACCAAAACCACAGCTTTATGACACCCGAAGAATACCCGGAATATTCAAAGGACATATATTGGTTTAATGCCACAAAAGGCGTGGACAGAGCATACGAACACCTCTCCTTTACAGGCAGTAAAGACATAAGCCCTATGGATCAGGCAACAAGGCTTTTAAAGATTCAGCTTGCCAATCAGAACTTTAACGAAGTAATGATGCCGGGAAGAGCTGCAATTGAGGAGAAATACGAGCGTACATCATGGGATTCGTACAATGCAATCGGATGCGCTCCGCTGGATACTTTGGCTGACTTCAACCGTTCGTTCAGTGCTGTTTTGGGTGATATCAGAAGATACCCCGAACAGGTAATGGATGCAGTCGAAGCATTGACCGAATTTGAAAAAGCCCGTGTTGACCGTTCACTTCCCGGAACACCGGGTAAAAGAGTATTTTTTGCTCTTCATATGGCAACATTCATGCGTCCGAAAGATGTAGCTAAATTCTTCTGGCCCAGCTTTATGCAGGTAATCGACTTTACAAAAGAGTCGGGCAGAAATATATATGTATTCTGCGAAGATAATTGGGATCCGTATATCGATATGGTATCGGAACTTCCCGAAGGCACTCTTATCAGATTCGAAAAGACAGATGCAAAACTTGCCCGAGAAGCATGCGGCTACAAGCACATCTTTAACGGATTCTTCCCGATGGAACTCTACTATGCAGGAAGCGTTGAAAACGCCATAGACAGAACAAAGGAATTCCTCGATTTGGTAGCACCCGGTGGAAAATATCAGTTCCAGGCCGATAAGTCACCTATCAAATGCACTGATGTCAACCTTGATAATGTCAAGGCTATCATCAAAACCGTTAAGGAATACGGTGTATATTAATTTTATGTAATAGTGCGGCATAATGCCGCACTATGCTAAAACGATTAAGGCGGTATTATATTTTATGACTAATACAATAAGAGAAGAAAGAGATCAACTGTTTATCGACCAGTGGGACGGAAAAACTCCTAAGAGAGTGCCTATTATTCAGCCTTTGGACTTGGCATGTGCTTTGGAACAAAAGGGTTACTCTCTCACTAAAGAACAGTACAGCCCCGAAAAATCAGTAGAAGCATTGGACTATGTATCAAGTAAGCTCGACACCGATGTTTTGCCATTGTCCATGCCGTCAAACCCAATATACCTCAGAGTAATGGGTTCGCACAAAATGAAGATGGGCTCCGATGGATATATTCAGCATGCCAATATAAGCGTTATGCATGATGATGAATATAAAGAATATACAAAAGATATAGTATATTTTAATGCCACAAAAGCTGTGGATAGGCTCTACGACAAAATCACCTTAACAGGTACAAAAGACGTAGATCCTTTGGTAAATGCGACAACACTTTTAAAGGGACAGTTGGCTCAGCAATATTGGAATGATGTTTACCTTAAAGGAAAACAGGAAGTTGTGGATAAATATAATTTCTCCACATGGGATTACATGGCAGGTATAGGACTTGCTCCGTTTGATACCCTTGCTGACTTCAACCGTTCATTTACGGAAGTATTAAACGATATCAGAAGACGCCCAAGTGAAGTATTGGAGGCTGTGGATGCTTTGACTGATTTTGAAAAATTGAGAATAGCAAACGCACCAACTGTTAAGGGGGCACGAATCTTTTATGCTCTTCATATGCCCTCATTTATGAGAACGAAAGATGTGGAGAAATTCTGGTGGCCGAGTTTTATGGAAGTTATAAAAGAAAATATACGACTCGGCAGCGGAATATATATCTTCTGTGAGGACGATTACACACGCTTCCTCGATTTATTAAACGAATTGCCTGAGGGTGCTCTTTTGAGATTCGAAAAAACAGATGTCAACGAAGCTGTTAAAAAGCTTGATAAGAAATTTGTTACTACAGGATTCTTCCCGATGGATGTTTACCGTTCGTACGGCATAGACGAAGCGATAGACGAAACAAAACGATTCTTGGATATTGTAGCTCCCGGTGGAAGATACCGTTTTATGGCGGATAAATCACCTTTACGCGGAAGCGATATTCAAATGGGAGTAATTCAAGCTGTTATAAAAACAATAAAGGAGTACGGCGTATATTAAGCCTTGGTATTTAATATGACTAATGATTCAAAACCAAATGCATTTTTAAGAGCACTTTCGATTCCATCATGCAAGATAAGCTTTATTGCCATGATAGTATGCACGATTGCTTGCTTTGTTATAGGATATGTACTTCCCAAATGGGAATATGCGAATTATGCAATGATGATGTGCGGAATTGTTTCCGTTTTGACTTGTCAGCATTTTTCCCGTGTTATTACTGCAATAAGATGGGAAGACAATGCAGACGGAAGCGAAGAATAATGTCGTATGTAAAGTCAAATATGCGTAATGTTTACTTAAATTAATTCAAAAGGAAGGCGGTATGAGTATATGTTCACATTTTAATTGGGGATATATGATTTGTACCGCCTTTAAATTTATATTAATCAATTGGGAGAGATTAAAATGGCAGATTTAAACGAATTAAAACAGTTGGTATGTAAAGGTAAGAGCAAAA
>CAZXWI010000095.1:0-6037 GCA_964644555.1 uncultured Lachnospiraceae bacterium
TCGGACCTATCTGCACACAGGTTGGTATCGGTGCTTTATTCATCATCTTCAGTGGACTCAGCGGTTTAACAGCTATTAATATTTTCATAGGAAATCTTACCAATGTACTTGTTGTATTGTGTGTACCGATTTTCAGAAAGAAATATCCCGATATTGAAAGACCGTATAAGATTCCCATGTACTGGTTCACCATTATCGTATACGGTTTAATACAGGTAGTTCTTCTTGTTTCGGGTGCTATAGGCGATCCGTCAACTATCTTGTTGGCAGGTGCCGGTATATTGTTTGCAGCAATATTCTGGTTTATCTTTAAACCGAAAAAAGAAAAAAATTAAATTGTTTTATTGAATAATCAAGGGAGCAGGGCTCTTCCTTAACTCCCTTGATGAAAAATAAGTTAAAGGAGACTTGAAAATGAGTAATGCTAAATACGAAGAAAAATTGCAGCTTTACAAAGATGCAATGTTATGGAATAAGCCCAAAAGAGCAATAATGAATCCGTTTATCATGAGCGGATGGATGGCTCTTGACGCAGGTTATACAACATTGGAAATAGCAAAAGATTACGATAAAGCTCTTAAAGCACAGGAATCTTTATATCAAAAATATCCTAATATGGATTTAAGCTGTTCTCCGTGGAGATTTTATATCAATCACATGAACGCTATGGGCGGAACAAATAATGGCTACGGAGTTAATGACGAAAACAAAAACGAAAACCATGTAAATGTATCATACGAAGATGTTTTGACAATCGATGATTATGATGCACTTAAAGAAGACGAAATGAAAGTCGTTTGGGAAAAAGTTATTTTCAACATGTACCCGAATGCCAAAAACTTCACACCCGAGCAGTTTGCCGAAGCTGTAAAAGAAGAAGTTAAATTCAGAGAAGCGCAGAAAAAATCTGTTGAAATTGATGAAAAATACGGTGTGCTTTATGCAAAATCAGGTCCTTTGTTCTTCGCTGATTGCTATGTAGGTATGCTTTTCAATCAATACAGAGGCATCAAAGGTTTGTCAATGGATTTGAGAAGACATTCCGAAAAAGTATATGAGCTTTGCGAATATATGGACGAAAAATCATATCAGGAAAAGAAAGCTCTTATGGAAAAAGTAGAACCCGGAATGTGCGTAGGTCATGGAGGATACTACGATGTATTCTTAAGTTCGCTGGCTCATACAATTCTTAATCCGAAGCAGGTAGAACGCCTTATTATCAATCCTTGGAGAAAGCAAATAGATCTCTGTGTTGAAAAAGATAAACATTTGCAAGGCACCGTAGAAGGAGATTGGGCATTCAGAGCAGGAATCGGTGAATTCTTAAACGAATACCCCAAAGGAACGATGATAGTCGAAGTTGAAACAGATGATCCGTTCGAAATCAGAAAGAAACTTCCGAATATCGGTATCATGGGTGGCCTTAATGCGGAAGTCCTTGGTCAGGGAACTCCTCAGCAATGTGTTGATATGGCTAAGAAAGCTATTGATGAACTCGGTACCGACGGCGGACTCTTGCTTACACCGAATAAGATGCTTGCATACAAACATGACTTAACACCTGAAAACTTCAGAGCAGTAACAGACTTTGTAGCAAGTTACGAAATTAATTAGGAGGAGATTGTATGTCAAACGTAGATATTACCAAATGGCCTGAAGGCGCACAGGAAATAACAAAACACATGACCTATTTACCTGAGGAAGAAAGAATGGGAGTCCTTATGGGATTCGTATTTAAGCTTTTCGCACTTTAAATAAAAACTGTTTATGCAGTTCATAATATACTTAATAAAGAGTAATACAACCGAATTCGGTTGTATTACTTTATAATATAAAGTAACAAGGAGGAGTGAATGGAATACAGAAAACTTCCGAAAGGGAATGAAATGCTCAGTACGATAGGAATCGGCACAAGCTATACCTCAATGATGACACCCGATGAAATAATAGAGCAGTTTGAATACGCTTTTGAAAAGGGTGTAAATGTTGTGGATTTTCTTTGTCATCGTGAGGGAGTTGCCGAAGCAATGGCTGAAGCTATCCGTCCGAAAAGAAAAGATATATTTTTGCAAATGCATACAGGTGTGCATTATCCTAATAATCAATACACGAAGGACAGAGATGTAAATATAGCCAAAAGAGGGTTGGAATCCGACCTTAAACTTTTGGATACCGATTATATCGATTTTGCACTTATTTCATATTTGGATGATGAGGATGATTTGGCAAATATCATGATTCCCGGCGGCATATGGGATTACATGATTAAGCTTAAAGATGAGGGTGTAATTCATCATTTGGGTTTTTCTGCACATAGTGTTGCCATGTGCAATAAGCTCTTGGATATGGGTGTTTTCGATATGTTCATGCTGAGTGAAAATGCCGCATATGATTTTGATGCGGAAGATCCTAAGCTGGATAAAAGAGTAAGCGAAGTATTTGCCAGAAAAAAAGACAGAGATGCGCTTTATCACAGGTGTCTTAAAGAGGGTATAGGGATAACATGTATGAAACCGTTCTGCGGTGGCAAGCTGCTTGATGAAAAGACCTCTCCGTTTGGAATGAAGCTATCGCCGTATCAATGTTTAAAATATAATTTGGATCGTCCGGGAGTCCTTTCATGTATCACGGGAACAAGAAACCTTGAAGAAATGAAGCAGCTTTTGGGGTATTACGAAGCCTTAGATGAAGAAAAAGATTACTCGTTTCTTTCAAAGGTGCAGAAAGAGAGCATTACAGACAGCTGTATATATTGCGGACATTGTCAGCCATGCAGTGCCGATATAGATATCGCAATGCTCAATAAATTCAAAGATTTAGCTCAAATCGGCGATACCGATGCACTTGATCACTACAAAACATTAAAGGCTCATGCTTCCGACTGTATCGAATGTGAGCAGTGCGTAGATCGTTGTCCGTTCGGTCTTAATCCGATGGAAAAGGTAAAACAGGCTAAAGAATATTTCGGATATTAATGTATAACATAAATCAAAGAGGAGAAATAAAATATGAGTATAAGCGCTGTTGACCATTGTGTAAACATAATAGCTCTTGGAAAAAACAAAATCAAATACGGAATGTGCGTTGCTTGGGCAACTCAGATAGATTCCGATAAGCTTATTGTCGGGATTGGTTCTCAGAGTGTAACGGGAAAGGTTATAGAAGTTGGGGATATTATTGGATTTTCGAGTCTTGGAATCAATCAAAAGAATGTAGCGTTGCAGCTCGGTAAAGACCATTCTGATACTACGGATAAATTTGCAAATATCGCTTACGAAATCGATGAGGGTGCAATATTGATAAAAGAAGCAAGAACAACGATAAAATGCAAAGTTATCGATATTCTTCATTTGAAAGGCAACGAAAACGCATACACATTGTATCTTCAATATATTGATACAAAAGAGAATACCGATACTTCATTTTTGCATATGTCCGATATGTAAAATAAAAATACGAGCCGAAATAATGTCGGTTCGTATTTTTATTGCCCATTATAATTCAATCTGCTTATTATCTTCACTTTCTCGATAAAGTGTAAAGGTTTTGCCTATTGCCTGCACGAACTCCGCTTTTAAAATGTCTGCGGTTTCGTTGGCGGTTTCTTTTGCGTTTAAGTCTGCACCCTCCTGCAATTTGATTTTAACGAGTTCATGCGCTGTGAGGTAGTTGTCTATTTCTGTGAGAATATTTGAAGTAAGTCCTCCCTTGCCGATAAAAACCGTCGGCTGTATCTTTTGTGCAAGCCCTTTTAAGTAGGAACGCTGTTTGCCTGTTATCATATTATCACTCCGTAGTATATTATATGTATAGGATACCATTTTTCCCATTTTATACAAAGTATAAATCAATATTCCAGTCCAGAACCGACATATAATGCCTCAAATAGACTTTGTAGTCGCTTCTTATGGACAAAACATTATTTGCTATATCGAATATATCGTTTGCTTTATGGTATGCGGCAATTCTCATTTTGGGTTTTTGATTTAGTATCAAATCATATCCTCCTTCAATGATGTTTATCTCTTCGCCCTCCGCATCTATTTTAATATAAGTGATTTTTTTATCTTTAAATAGTGTATCCAACCTACAAGACTTGACCTTGCTGCCTTTATCCGATATAGTTGAGCCTCTGCCGTCTTTTGTGGATACCGTAACGCAAGAATCGTCATTTGAAATAAATGCATTGATGTATTCGATGTTTTTGGTATCCGAAGTATTTATTTTGAGCTTTTCGAATGTTTTAATATTCGGTTCTGCCGCATATATTTTTCGGTAGTTCGAGCATTTTTCGATAAACTCAAAAACAGTATCTCCTCTGTATGCGCCAATGTCCAAGTAACATTCATCTTCGTCTAATTTCAAAAGGCTGTAGCCCTCATCAAGTGTGCTTTCGCACTCCCATATATCGGTTAGTTTTGCGCTTTGTCTGAAATTCATTACAGAATTCAGTACCTTTAGTGACTGCTCATCTGCTAAAATTTTACTTAGCTTATGAATGTCGTTTTCATGCTTAGTAAAATATTCTTTGTCGGTAAAATCGCTGTCATACATAGGAAGATGCGGTGCATACATTTCAAAGGAATTATTTACTCCTTCAATTAATTCTTTCACATCTTTTCTGTCGCTTCCGAAAGCAAGTAAAATTATAAAATTATCATGTTCCGCCTTTATTTCATCAAGCGATTTTATTTCATATCCCCTAAACGGCTTTGATTTGGAAAATCCTTCGGAGGAAAATATTGCGGATACTTTAATTTCCATATCCTCTAATTTGTCAAGCAGCTTTTCCGCTCCGTTTCCCTTGCCGTATAAGATAATATCTTTTTTGGTATTTTTTATATAATCCCAGAAATTCATCTGTCTTTAACATTTCCCTTTTTATCTTTTTTGATAAACAGCTTTTTGACTTTATCAAGTTCCAGCGTTTCCGTAATAATCATTTTCATCATTTTGGTTATCATGTCTTTCGTGGTCTTATCCATTTCGTTTACGGATTCTGCCATAGCAAGTAAGCTTTTTAATTTATTGGCATTAAGTTCGCTGAGGGTTTTTGCTCCGTCTGAGGTTAGGATTTCGAAAAGCCCATCTACAAAGTTTCTTCTCTCTTCGTCGGTGGATCTTTCGAGCCATTCTTTCAGCGACTTATCCAAATGCTTGCTCGCCTTGGAAATATCATCCAAATATTCGAACTTAGTTCCTTTAAGCTGCCACGAAAGGGCATCGTGCTGCATAAGACCTGTTCTCGAACTTGCCACAACGTCGTATTCGCCATTGTTTTCCATCAAAAGCCCGACTATGGAAGAACGTGGCACTATATGCTTCACCCTTTGCTTGATGTTATCGTATCCTTCTTTGTTAAATGTTTGCGGCATAAAGCCCGGTCCGTCATTGGAATAAACTTCGATTATGCGTCTTTGCCTTTTTTTATCAACATTCATCGCAGCATATACGGCGAGATTTCCCCCTTTTGAATGACCTCCCACCCTCAAAGGGTTTCTGTATGTGGAAATGATATTATTTAAATAATCAAGTGCGTCCTGCTGAGCGGGAACGCTCTTTGAAAACATCATGTTGAAATCTTCTTTCCAGCCCACCAATGTATCGTCAGTTCCGCTGTAGGAAACATACTTTGTACCATCGCCCACATCGAATGTGATGGCGGCAAACTGTTTTTGTGTTGTTTCGTCAACTTGATTGGTGTAGCAGCGCATTTTCATATTGCCGAAACGAGTGCTGTCCGCCATCATTATGAATAAATCATGTACTTTTTTCGGTATGATAAGCCCCAGCTCCTCATTGTAACTTCCTTTTTCGAAAAATATCTGTTTAGCTTCTGCCACGGTGATGTATTTTTTCGGAGTATCACACCCCGGTACTATATCGGTAAAATCGACAAGCGCCACATATGCGAGTATTAAATTGTCAATTTCGTTAAATGCCGATTGCTTAAAAGTTAAATCGCCTCTCCATTGTATGTAATCGAGTATATTTGCCATGTTTTTCCTCTGTATGTTTATTATAAATGTAATTATAT
>CAZXWI010000096.1:0-6000 GCA_964644555.1 uncultured Lachnospiraceae bacterium
TGTTGAAATACAGCTCATAGCCGATCGGTTCGCCCGTGTAGCCCGTGGCGGAGGGTTAAACAATCTGGCATTGTTTGTGGTTATATGTAAATTCGCATTGATTATCGGGAATTTTGCACATTTTTCTATGAAAAGTAAATGCGCCACACCGTAATCGGTTTCGTGATTGCCTATGGTTACTACATCGGGAGAGAGCATATTCATAATTTCTATTGTGGATACACCTTGAAACTCCGAATCGATTACAGAGCCTCGGAACATATCTCCCGCAATGCAGTAAATAACATTTTCTTCCTCTTCTCTGACTTTATTGACATAGCCGGATAACAAGGCAACACCGCCGACAAGCTCATCATCTATTTTTTCGTCCAAAAAATCTCCATGCATATCATTGGAATGTAAGAGTACCAATTTCTTGTAGCGTTGCATAGCATTTATTCTCCTTTTACACAAGTCTTATATCCGAGTCGATTATCAAAAAAACGCTCGGCTCAAAATTAACTTATCCTTGACTAAGAATATGAAATATTATATACTTGCCATAAATAAATCGAAATTTTAATGTGATATATCAACACATTTTTAAAACTTTTGCAAACGGCATTTTGCAAAGGTATTTCTTGCGTTTTGCAATCGGCAAGGGCATTGTTGTGATGCAACTTAATATTTCATCAAACATTATACAAATTATTTTTGATTTGTCCCCCCCAAAAAGGCACAAATTGAGGGGAAGAATATTGTAAAAGTTGATTTTAATATTTCGAAAACCATGTTTAAACCACGAATACGACAATCACAACAAATGCCGTAAAGGAGGACTTAATGAAAAGGAAAATCGCTATACTACTGATAGTAATTACTATCATCGCTGGCATATCGGGCTGCCAAAGCAAATCGGAGCTTGACCCCAAAAATCCCGTTACACTCACAATGTGGCATGTATACGGTGAACAGGCGGATTCGCCTATGAACCGACTGATAGAAGAATTTAACAGCACGGTAGGTAAAGAAAAAGGCATCATAATCAATGTGTCACTCATGTCGTCCACCGCTCAAATAGGGGAAAAACTTCTCACTGCACAAAAGGATCAAGCAGGCTCTCTGCAAATGCCCGACTTATTCTTTTGCCATAACAACAATGCCGAAGAATTAGGTTCTGACAATCTTTTGGACTGGAGCGAAGTATTCACTCAAAAGGAACTCGAAGAATACGTTCCCGAATTTTTGGAGGACGGAATGACATCTTCGGGAAGGCTTTCGGTGTTCCCCGTTTCGAAGTCAACTCATTTGCTTTTTATTGCAGGAACGCAATTTGAGCGATTCAGCAAAGCATGTGGTGTTACATACGAAAACTTATCGACTTGGGAGGGTTTTCTTAGCGCTGCCGAAAAATACTATGAATATTCGGGAGGGAAACCTTTCTGCGCACTCGACTATCCGATTCGTGCCATAGAACTTAATGCAATGGAACTTGGCGAAAGCGATTTTTATACCGAGAACGGTTGGTATGATGTTACAAACGAAACATTTAAAGATTCTTACAAGATGTTTGCCGAAGCTATCGCAAAAGGACATATCATGGTTTCGGATTTGTATTCCAACACGCAGGTAATGACGGGAGAAGTCATGGCAGGGATTGGCTCATCGGCTTCAATTTTGTATTATAACGATACGGTAACATACCCCGACAACACATCGGAACCGATGAATTTGCAAATTTTGCCGCCGCCTAAGGCAGAGGGAACGAATCTGCTCATTACCCAGGCAGGTGTAGGCCTTTGCGCATACAAAACCACCTCACAAAAAGCAGAAGCTGCAGCCGTATTCGCTCGCTGGTTAACCGAAGCCGACAGAAACCTCGAATTCTGCGTTAATACAGGATATATGCCTGTAAACAAAGCATCGTTTGACAAAATCACAACATACGAATTTAATACAGAGTCTTATAAAAAACTTTATTCTGCAATAAACGAAGTAAATGAGCAAGCCTCAGCCGTAAGAGAACCATCATACGCAGGATATTACTCCAAAATATATACTCTTTACGACATTATCAGAGATGAGCAAAAAAGTATGCCCGAACGCTATAACAACGGCGAAAGTATAGAAATTCTTATCGAAGAACTCTGGCAGAAATTTATTGAAATCGAATAAGGCGGATTAAAATGCTTACCCATGCAAATAAAAAGACCAGCTTAAAACGCAAGCTTTTCGGCTATATGTTCATTCTGGCAATGGTTCTTTTAATCCTGCTCATGATAGGTATGTTTTTGATTGGCAGCTTTACGGGAACAAAACACAGAATATACAAAACACTCACATTCCAATCGGAAATATTCGAAAAGCAAATCGATACTTATTACGACTCCCTTGCCGTAATGAGTATGCTGCTTTCTGATAATATCACCGACATATTGGAAAGCTACCTTATTGAAAATAACATCAAATTCGATGAACTCAACAACTCCGAAGAGCATATCAGCTCACTGCAAGAAGAACTGATAGAAGAATTAAAATACAAACTTTGGGAAGCAGATTGTACAGGTGTTTTTATAATGCTGGAAGCACAAGTAAACTCAAATGTACCAAACGCACAGACATCCAAAACGGGCATTTATTTGCAGCGCAACAGCCTCGAAACTGCCGATAAAGGAGTATTGTTATATAGAGGGCTTGCGCAAATAGGCAAGGAACATGGCTGTATGCCGCACAGAAAATGGAGATTGGAATTTGATTCGAATTATTTCCCGAATTACGAAGAACTTAAGAGCCTAAACATAAAAGCGGCAAATGAAAGCTACCGCATAAGTGATGTGGTACTTCTTCCGGGAACAGACCAACATGTTATGTTGATGTGTGTACCTTTATACGGCAAAAACGAAACATTTTACGGAATATGCGGATTCGAAATAAACGAGTACTACTTTAAACAAATTTTTGCTCAGCCTTCGGAACTGAGCCATGTTTTGTTCTGCTTATCAAATGATGATGAAAATGTAAGCATTTCACAAAATGCACTCAGCACAGGGGTTCTGAACGAATACTATTTAGAACCTACAGGCGATTTTAAAACATCATCATTCGGAAGCGGACTTACCCACTTTAAAAGCGAAACCGAGGAATATATAGGCATAACGAAAAAGCTAAAGCTATGCCCTGCCGAAAATGAATCGGTAATAAGCATTATTATTCCGAAGCAGGACTACAACCAAATGAAGTTAAAGGACACTTTGAGGATAGTTGGGCTTCTTGTGGTATTTTCCGTATCGGCAATAAGCTTGGCGATGTTCTTTACTAAGAAGTATCTAAACCCGATAAAACAAAGTCTGGATCAGATACGCAGCAAAGAATACAATCAAGATAATGCCTATGCTCGTGAGATATGCGATTTGTTCGAATTTTTATCAGAGCAGGACAAGATAAACGAAGAAACGCTTGCCAAAGCAATGCAGGAAAAAGACGATGCACTCTCTGCCGTAACACAAATGCAAAACAGATTCGACGAAGCCGAAGTTAACTTAAAGCGCCTTGCGTATTCAAGAAAAGACGAAATCGACCCCGATGATTATGAAAACTTCAAAAACGGGTTGAAGTCGTTAACGGATAAAGAAAACGAAGTGCTTAATCTTTACATAAGCGGCAAGAGCGTTAAGGATATAATAGAGATATTGGGACTTCAAGAATCCACGGTTAGATTCCATAACAAAAATATTTATTCAAAGCTCGGTGTACACTCTCTTAAGCAGCTACTAAGATACACTGCGGTATTCAAGCAAGAGGGCGGAATAATAAACAAAACATCCAATAAAAATCAAGAATAAATAATATTATAGGCACTTATGTACTAATAAGCTAAATAAAGTGCCTTTTTATTTGAACATAACAAACGGCACTTTGATAAAAAAGTGCCGTTTATTACGAAAATATTTACTTTATAAAGTAGTCGAGTGCCTTTTTTATATCATCGATGGCGCTCTCGTCATGGTTGGAAACTGCTTCCACTATGCAATGCTCGGTATGCTCTTTTAAAATGAGCTTTCCTAAATTTGTGATGGCATTTCTTACAGCAGTCAGCTGCATAAGCACTTCCATGCAGTCCTTATCGTCCTCCACCATGCGTTTTACCGACTCCAAATGCCCTATGGCTTTGGATAATCTGTTTAAGACCACTTTCTTGTGTTCAGCCGAATGGATATGAGTATGCTTAGGGGGCTTTTCTTCGTCAAGGTAAGTCAAGCCGTGTTCGTGATGATGTTCAAAATATTTTGCGTATTCTTCGGGATAATCGTTAGAGTTCATTTGTTTCACCTTCCTTTTGAGGGTTCTTAGTAATAACATTTATGTAGTTATAGGGTATATCTATTTTATCTTCATCAAAACATTGCTTGATATTTTCCATTAGCGAATAGTATACACTCCAATAATCGGCGGTTTTGCACCACACCCTTACAATGTATTTCATGCTGCTGTTCTCAAAAGAGCTAAGTGCAATCAAAATCGGTTCATTGGTAAGAATGTTATCGGTTTTATCTATAGCTTTTCTCAGGCTCAATTTAACATTTTCCATGGGGCAATCATATGATGCCCCCACATTCACCTCAACCCTGCGCTTGGATTTGCCTGTGTAATTTATTATGTCGGCTTTAACAACAACGCTGTTCGGGATTTTGATGCTCTTGTTATCTCCGGTGATGAGTGTAGTATAAATCAGATCTATTTTATCAACCGTGCCGCTTTTGCCGTCCAGCTCGATGAAGTCCTGTTCGTTAAAGGGCTTAGTCAAAAGGATATTAAGCCCACCTATAAGCCCCGTTAAGAAATCTTGAGCTGCCAAAGAAAGGGACAAACCCAAAACGCTGAATACGGCGATAACCGAAGTCAGCGGTATTCCCAAACATTCTGCGGCTATCATAAAGCCCATGGCATATATGAGTATTTTAATTATGCTGGAAACCAAATTTTTGACGGTTTTGGTGGTTTGAGCCTTACTAAGTGCTTTTTTTACTATATTTGATATTATTTTCGATATAAAAACACTTATCAAAACAACAAATGTCGCCACTAAAATATCGCCCAAAGTGAGCTTGCCTATGGCAAAAGAGAATATATCGTTTAATCCGTCGAACTTATCCATTGAATTCACCTCTTGTAAAATCGTATTTATAATCTATACCTGCTTTTTTAGCCTGAATATACTGATGTGCTTTTTTTATTTTATAGGTTCTGCCGTCCTTTTCAAACAAAGAACCTGTTTGCATAAAATGAAATGGGATCTCTTTATCCATGCACTGATTTCTCACATCCAAAATCCATTCGTAGCGGCAAAGGCGTGCATTGTTTCCACCCTCGCCCGAAACGCTTACCTGCTCTATGGAGGAATTTAGATATTTTGAGATATCCACATATTCCAAAAGGGGTGAAAGCGTTATCATTTTATGCTTGATGGGTAATTCGTTAAAAACAGGCAAACGTAAATCTGCTTGATGCTGATTTTCAACACTTGCACATATAATAACATTGTCATAGCCATCTTGCCAATCGTCCGGCAGACATTCTTTAATGCGAATCACTCGCTTGGTGAGAATGAGAAAATAAAGTTCGGAGCGAGCCTTTATCATCTCCCAGCAGCGAGGCCTCAGTTTATCTGCTTTATCTATAAAAAAGTCCGATGTGAAACAGGTGGCAACCACGGGGGAAGTAAGCTTATATTGTTTATCTTTATTGAGCCTTATGGGCAAATCGTATGATGAAGTTTTGTATACATTGCCGAAATCGCACCCATAGAGGTTGTCGGTATTAAAAACATAGCAGTTACTGCACCCGGGCGAATATTTCACGCACCCATGCCAAGGATTCCAATTATCCATTAATATATAATTCCTTTTCCCGTAAGGCAAATTAATTTATCGAAATACTGTTTCGAACAAAAAATTAAACAAAGCGATTGCCAAGAGGGATTTTATTTGAAAGTTTCATTATTTATTAATTATAATTATAACT
>CAZXWI010000097.1:0-5952 GCA_964644555.1 uncultured Lachnospiraceae bacterium
AAATATTCCTATATACAATTTGTCGTTCAAAAATTATCTTTTATATATTATTTCTTGATTTTATTAAGCAAATATGCCTTTATACGCTTTTTTACAAAGGCGTATTTTTATTTTGTACAAAAAAAATAACGAACTTTATGTTCGTTATTTTTAAGTTAAACTATTTAGCTAATGCGTTCTTTGCGGTTTCTGCCAATTGAGCAAATGCTGCGGCATCATTCATTGCGAGGTCTGCAAGAACTTTTCTGTCGAGTTCTACACCTGCGAGTTTAAGTCCGTTCATAAAACGAGAGTAGCTTAAACCATTGATTCTTGCTGCTGCGTTGATTCTGGTTATCCATAATTTACGCATATCTCTCTTTTTGAGTTTTCTGCCAACATATGCACTTCTTAATGCACGCATAACAGCTTCGTTGGCTGAACGATATAATTTCGATTTAGCTCCGTAGTATCCCTTTGAGAGCTTCATTATTTTTCTATGTTTCTTTTTAGCGTTTACGCCACCTTTAATTCTTGCCATATCTTGAGTTCTCCCTTATTATTTAACAATTATTTTAGAAATTTTCTTTGCGAGTGTCGGTGTGAGGTAGCCGCCCTTTCTCAAGTTTCTCTTTCTCTTACGGCTCTTAAGGTTTCCGTTGAGTTTATGGTTTTTGTAAGCACATGAACGCTTAACAACACCTGATTTGTGAGCTTTAAATCTTTTAGAAGCACCTCTGTGCGATTTCATTTTAGGCATGATCGTCCTCCAAATTTACTGTTTTATTTTTTTGCCGGAGCTACATACATTACATAGCTTCTGCCTTCAATCTTAGGTTCTTTTTCAACAACACAGCTTTCACCCAAAAGCTGTCGGATCTTTAAAAGCAGATCCTTACCGGCATCAATGTATGCCATTTCTCTTCCTCTGAAACGAACAGAAATTTTAACTTTATCCCCTTCGGCGAGCATTTTTTGTACGCTTTTGACTTTAACATTCAAATCGTGATCCTGAACTCTTACCGAAGTTCTCATTTCTTTGATTTGGCTCGTTGCCTGATTTTTTTTGGCTTCTTTTTCTTTTTTGCCCATTTCGTAACGGAACTTGCCGTAATCGAGGATTTTGCATACCGGTGGGTTTGCCTCCGGAGAAACTTTTACCAAATCCAAATCTTTTTGCTCGGCTATTGCCAAGGCTTCCTGAGCCGAAATGATACCAATCATCTGACCGTTTTCATCGATTACTCTGAGCTGACTATCTCTTATCTGCTCATTAATTTGAAATTCTTTTATGTGATTTACCTCCATGAAAAAAAATGACCGCAAAGAAACTGCGCTCATACATTTTCGATGTATTAACCCGACCGCCTAAGCGATGCAAGGTGAGAAGCAATTTCTTCTGCTTTGTTTAACATAAGAATGATACCACAACAAAGATATAATGTCAACAACAAAATCAATATTTGTTTAAAACTTTTATCTGACTTCTTCGTGCTATAATATAATACACCAAAATTAGAAAGTTACAAATACATCGATAATTTTTTGATAATTATTTACTTATTCGCAATACTTTGATAAACTTCTATAAAAGCTGTGAAAAAGAAATATCGTTTTTTTCGTTTACAGAGAGAGATTGGCTGCTGAAAAATCTTAACGAATATTCGATTAACCACTTTGGAGCTCGGCGCGAAATCAAATAAGCGTGCGCGGTGGTAACGTTACAACCGAATTAAGTGGGCACTTGCCAATAAGGGTGGAACCGCGGAGAATTCTTCGTCCCTTGAATTATGCAGGAGCTTTTTTCTTTTGCAAAAAAACGGAGGTTTTATATGATAAAAATTACTTTTCCAGACAATTCCGTAAGAGAATTCAATGAAGGAATCAGCGTTTACGAAGTAGCCGAATCTATCAGCGCATCACTTGCCAGAGAAACACTCAGTGCTACGGTAAACGGAGAACTCAAAGACATTCGTTATAAAATATATAACGATGCTTCTATCAATTTGCACAAATTCGACGATTTGCAGGGTCGTCAGGCATTTTGGCACACGACTTCGCACGTAATGGCGCAAGCCGTAAAACGACTTTACCCAGAAGTAAAGCTCACCATAGGACCTGCTATAGAACAGGGTTTTTATTATGATTTCGATACTCCTACCCCGTTCACTCCGGAAATGCTCGAAAAAATAGAAGCCGAGATGAAAAAGATTATTTCTGAAAATCCGGAAATCAAATACTATTGTTTATCAAGAGAGGACGCACTCAAAAAAGAGGAAGACGCTAATGAGCCGTATAAGGTAGAACTTATTAACGACTTACCTAAAGACGCACAGATATCTTTCTACGAACAGGGCGAATTCTTCGATTTATGTGCAGGACCTCATATCAACAAAATCAGCCAAATCAAAGCATTTAAACTGACTTCCATTGCGGGAGCATATTGGAGAGGAAACGAAAAGAATAAAATGCTCCAGCGTATTTACGGTATCTCATACCCGAAAAAAGATATGCTTGATGAGTATCTCAATATGCTCGAAGAAGCAAAAAAACGTGATCACAGAAAAATCGGTAAGGATTTAGACCTTTTCTCCATCATGGAAGAAGGACCGGGTTTCCCGTTCTTCCACCCGAAAGGAATGATAATCAGAAACGAGCTTGAAAATTTCTGGAGAAAAGAACATGTTAAACGTGGTTACGACGAAGTAAAAACCCCGATTATCCTCGATTCGGAACTTTGGAAACGTTCAGGTCATTGGGATCACTACAAAGAAAATATGTATTTTACCAAGATTGATGACCGTGATTTTGCTATCAAACCTATGAACTGCCCGGGTGGTATGCTACTTTATAACAGAAAGCTCACCTCATACAAGGATTTACCTATCAGAATGGGCGAACTCGGACTCGTTCACAGACACGAAAAGAGCGGTGCTCTTCACGGTTTGATGCGTGTTCGTAACTTTACTCAAGACGATGCTCATATCTTCATGAGAGAGGATCAAATTACAGACGAAATCATCGGTGTAATCGACTTTATAGATACCGTATACAAAATGTTCGGTTTTGAATACATGGTAGAACTTTCCACAAGACCGGAAAATTCAATCGGTACAGAGCAGCAGTGGGAAGTTGCCACCAACGGTCTTATTGCGGCACTCAACAAAAAAGGACTTGATTACAAAGTCAATGAGGGCGACGGTGCATTCTACGGACCTAAAATCGACTTCCACCTTAAAGACTGCATAGGCAGAACATGGCAATGCGGCACTATCCAGCTCGACTTCCAGCTTCCCGAAAGATTTGACTTAACATATGTGGGAGCAGACGGGCAGAAACACAGACCAATCGTTATTCACCGTGTAATCTTTGGCAGCATCGAAAGATTTATCGCAATCTTAACAGAGCATTTTGCAGGCGCTTTCCCAACATGGTTATCCCCTGTTCAGGCTCAAATAATTACAGTAAACGAAGCATTCGAAGAATACGGCGAAAAAGTAAAAGCTGCATTGGAAGCCAAAGATATCAGAGTTCAAACCGATTTCAGAAACGAAAAATTAGGTTACAAGATAAGAGAAGCACAGCTTCAAAAAATCCCGTATATGTTGGTTATCGGTCAAGCAGAGCAGGATACGAATTCTGTTAATGTAAGAACCAGAAAAGGCGAAAACCTCGGAGAAATGCCAATAGATGAAATCGTAAATAAAATCGTTGATGAAATAGTTACAAAATCATTATAGACGATATAACTTGAAAGATTTATATTAAGTAAAAACGGAGCTTGAGCTTTATCAAGTTCCGTTTTGTTTTAGGCCGGTTATATTAATTCAAATTAAAAAGTAATTACTGCTTTAGCTTATCACGTTTTTACCCGAAACTACTTCAAAATGATACACTTCAATTTCCAAATCAAGCTTTGTATAAAATCCTTTACCACATTTGGCATTTACTTCCTCGCTCGGCAAAAGTTCGAAGAAAAATTTCTGCTGCTTCATGGTTGCGGGAGCAGATAATACGGCATTGATTCCCTCCTTAAACCACTGCGGCATATCATCGAAATAGTCGCATATTTCACTAAATGGCTTATTTTTGTGCTTAGCCCCGAAAGTAGCTCCGTATCCAAGCGAAATAATGCACACTTCTTTTTCGTTTTTATTAACAATGGATTTTATATTTCTCGGTGATGGGCTTGGCTTGTTTGATATATTGATAATTTATTTATCACGGTGCCGAAACACTAAGCGTATTCGCTTTATCTTAGTATTTTTAATCCATTTTCATTTTTATGCACACGCACGAATATCTGCAATCCCCGTTTTTCGAGGCGCAAACTTCTCTGCGGAATAATATAATCACAAAATTAAATCCATTTGTGTGATTGAAGTTTTGCGTATTAATCTTAATCTTTTCAAACTAAAAGCGGATATTCAAAAACAAAATCCGAGAGTCGGAAAGAATTGCTCCCTCAACCCTCGGATTTACTATTATACATTACAAATATTTCTTAAATGCGTTTTTCATTTTAATAGCCATATCCATCATCCAATCAAACTGCGCTGACCAATCATCCTTGTTATCAAAATCAACCGTTTTATATACCAAGATTCGACTTGCCTTCTTCTCCTGAAGCTCATTCCATTCAAGCTGTACCCCCATTTCGCTTTCAATAACAGCCTTGTTGGCATAAAATCTGTGATACAGTTCCTTATCATCAGAAATGTACCATTCCACAAGAACATGATTGTACTTTCTTATCTGCGCCATACTGATGTGACAAGCTGATGAACCGACACTAAATGTCATCCAATGGGCTGTACTCGCCTTTCTCTTACTGAACTGCTTTGAAAATGCATTGTTTTGGAATGCATAATCATTAAAGGCAACCCAATAATCGTATCTAGCTTGTAGCGTAGGAGAATTACTTGTATTTCGCTTAATCTCCTTTGTCCAATCATTAGGCTTTTCTACCACTTCAAATTTAACGGCAACATCAGAATTGCCGATTTGATACAGCTTGATTTCCACAAGAAAAAAAGCAATATCCTCATCAGTGTGATTGTTCAGCCATTCAATGGCAGCACGATGCTCTTCACGCGCTCGCTTAACAACCCAAATGACGATATCAGCGGATTTGCCGGAAGCATAGGTTATCAATTTACCTAAATGGTCATGGTTGGTGTCCTCAAGCTGATTTTCAATAATGATTTTTCTGTCAGTTCCGGTCTCCATTGCATAAATATCAACATTGAAATCCCCAACGCTGGATTCAGTCTCATCGACGGTAATCTCCAAACCAACAGCATCCGCAAGTAATGTAAGATTATCCTCTTCTGCAAGCCAAGGAGTAAAGTCCAATGCTTCATGTGGCCAGACCTTTCGCAGGTCTTTTATTTCCTTCAATTTTCCTAAATTTATCATAGTCCTATTTCTCCTGTCTAACTATAATATTATCCTACGTCAATCCATGCTACCACTGCCTTTATTGCCACCGAATTCGCAGCCGTGAACGTGGTCATGACCATAATACCAACGACCATATCTGTATCCATAGTGTGGTGGACAGTTCGCACAATTGCCGTTACATCTGCCGTTATGTCTTTGTTGGCTGCTATTATCAATTGAACCAGCTGCTCCAAGCACCGCAAACAATGTTCCCAAAAATCCGAGTTTTTTCGGTTTCTCATAAGTGAAGTCATCAGTGTAGGCATCGACTTTTTCCAAAAGCTCTTCTTCCTCGAAGTCTGATTCGTCTTCTTCACGCAAATCTTCAGGGAGAGTCAGATTGCGCTTAGAGCAGATTTCTATAATTATTTCATCATCAACCTCTCCATAGAGGGCTTCCATATCTTCATCAGTTAATCGGCTGGCTGAATTACGAACCGCTGCAGTAGCCAATTCCTTGTCATTTGTACAGAGAAATTCTATCAAATCATACGCTGAAAATTCCAACTTTGCTTCTACTGCCTTTTTAAG
>CAZXWI010000098.1:0-5950 GCA_964644555.1 uncultured Lachnospiraceae bacterium
ATTTATTTATGCTCAAAAAAGTACTTTCGGTATTTATCTGTATAATATTATGTTTTCAGCTATGTCCATGCCATATACTCGCTTCGGAAGAACCCGAACTTTCGTGTTTATCCGCCATTTTGATAGACACTAAGACAAATACCGTTTTATATGAAAAAGATGCCGACACGCCCCGACCAATTGCCAGCCTTACCAAAATAATGACTATGCTTATAGCTATGGAAAAACTATCTTTAAGCGAAATCACTCTTGATGACAGCGTTGTCATATCGCAAAGAGCATCCGAAATGGGTGGGACTAGGCTGTTTCTCGAAAAAGGAGAAGTACGAAGTGTAAAAGATTTACTATACGGCATAGCCGTGGAAAGCGGAAATGATGCAGCTGTGGCACTTGCCGAATACATAGGAAAAGACTACGAAACATTTATTGATATGATGAATAAAAAAGCAGAAGAATTAAATCTTACCAACACGCATTTTTCCACACCATGCGGTCTTTCCGATGAAAACAATTATTCCACGGCAAGGGATATCGCAGCCCTTTCACAAGAACTACTCAAATACGAAGAGATATTTGATTATATTGATGTATGGAACATACAACTGAATGTGGGCAAAGACAATGATGTAACGAGAAATCTTACCAACACCAACAAACTGCTCAGCCAAACCGATTATGTGGACGGAATCAAAACGGGTTACACCCAAGCAGCAGGGCATTGCATTTCGGCAACGGCACAAAAGGGTGATATGCGTCTTATATGCGTGGTATTAAAAGGAGCTGATTCCAAATCCAGATTTGAAGATGCAAAAAAGCTTTTGGAATACGGTTTTTACAATTTCGATGTTGAATGTATCATCAAAGCAAATGATGTTATTGCAACAGAGGAAATATATAATTCTCAAACAGAAGAATGTACATTCTGTGTAAAAGAAAGCATATTTATGCTTAAATCAAGGGGCGAAAATTTAAATATCGAAACCAAGATACTCATAGATGATAATTTAAAAGCTCCAATAAATAGCGATACCAAAGTCGGAACAGTCACTTACAAAATAAATGATGACATATACACACTTGATATTTACCCCTCAAACGACATTCAAAAGAAAACATTTTTTAAATTTATACAAAAAATTAAATGTTTTCTATTGCCTTAAACGTAAATAATGTATAAAATATAAGAGCACATTGAAATTTCCTTTTCATATGTGCTCGAAACATTTGCGGAGAGAAGATGCGAGGTACGCTTCGTATCTTCTTTCTTTTTTATGCGTATTCGTTGGTTTGCATTTTAATCTTATCGGCAACCATTGCTATAAATTCGCTGTTGGTGGGTTTACCTTTGTTTTGGTCGATGGTATAACCGAATATCATATCCAGTGTTTCCACTCTGCCTCTCGACCATGCCACTTCTATACCATGGCGAATCGCACGTTCCACCCTACTGGGTGTGGTGTTGTATTTAAGGGCAATACCTGGATATAAGTCCTTAGTAATTCCACCGAGCAAATCCGGATCTTTGATAACCATTTTTATAGCATCTCTCATATAAGTATAACCTCTAATATGCGCAGGCACGCCTATTTCGTGGAGCATATTGCTGACTATGATATGATGATCATTCGGTGTAGGCTTGTCAATAATATCGCTAAGGGAAATTATTTCATTTTCGCATCTTTCTCTAAACAAAAATTCTTCAATCTTATCGGTTATAACATTAAGATTGATTGGCTTTACAAAGAAATAGCTTGCATTATTTTCGGATACCACCCTTAATAGTTCATCGCTTGTAATAGCACTCATGACAAAGATTTTAGGTGAATATCCCTCTTCATTACTTATTTGCTTAAGTATCTCTATTCCGTCCTTACCCGATAAAACCACATCCATAATAATCACATCCGGCTTTTTACTCCATATGCCTTCGGCGAATTCGACTCCATCGGATGATTTCAAAACAACATTTAAATTTCTTGATTCGTTTAATTTGCTTGCAAACTCCGAAACAAACAAATTATTTGAATCTGCAATAGCCACAGAAAATGACATATCTTTAAACTCCTTTCAGTTTTGGGTTAAATTTCGTAGGTATAATACAAAATAAAAAGCATATTTCTTGTAGAATCTTGCGAATTCCGCAAAATCAGTAAATATTTTCAGCCATCCACTCTATAAATATGGCATAACCATAGTTTGGTTCGCTAACTAAGACATGAGTTAAGGCTCCAATCACTTTTCCGTTTTGTATTATGGGGCTGCCGCTCATACCCTGAACGATGCCGCCGGTTTTTGAAAGCAAAGCTTCGTCGGTAATTTCTATGAGCATGCTTTTTGCGTCTTTCCTTGTTTGATAATTTACTTTTTTTACACTTACTTCATATTCTTTTTTCTCATCGTCAATCATACATATCATCAAGGCAGGGCCTTCGACTATTTCCTCCTGCAGTGCTATGGGATAAAGCATATTTTCATCCACCGATATATTTTCGCTGCATTTTCCGTAAAGACCGTATTCGTCATTATGTGTAACATAACCCAATACATTATCGGTATCGGAAAATACTCCGCATATTTCACCCGGTTTGTCCTTTTCGCTTTTGATGATATTAACTACATTTGCGCTTAACAATTCTCCGTTTTTTACCGGAACGGTTATATCGGTCGAAGCATCGGTTATGGCATGCCCCAAAGCAGCAAACATCGTTTTATCTTCCGTTACGAAACTCAGCGTACCTATTCCCGCAACATTATCACGCACCCATAAACCTATTTTGTATCCTTTATCCTTATCGGAAAAAATCGGTGTAAGCGTAAAGTCCATAGTTTTACCATCTCTTAACACTTTGATTGTAACATCACTTTTGTCCAATGAAGAAAGCACTTCCCTTACTTCGCTTGCTTTATTTATCTGAACATTATTAATTTGTTTGACGATATCTCCTTTCCTTATACCTGCTGCATTTGCCGGACTGGAATACGTTTTTCCGTTTTGTGTAATGCTGCCAAACCCGACAACGATTACTCCCGAAGTATTGAGTTTTACTCCGATAATATCCCCTCCCACATACAATTTGGAATTCGGAATCACATTAACTTTTATGCGCTTTAAAGGTATTCCATTATATATATTTACTTTTAAATCGTAAAATCCTGCTTTTTGCGATAAAAAAATTAAGTTTTTTTCGGTATCAACCTCATATGAGGTATCAAACTGCCCATTTACTCCTATATTTACTGAATCTTGGTTTAATGATACAACTTTACAAGGACTGTCAAGTTTTACGCAAACTTCCTGCCCTTCGATGATATTTATGGTTTGAGCATCAAAATAATTAATCAGCCAAACCAAAATAAATAATAAAAAAATAATCGATGAAATACATGTGACTTTTTTCTTCATGTAATTATTTTTCTGCAAATCATAATTTTAATTCATAAAATATGCCCTAATAACGCACATTTTTTTTATTTCATTCATATGATATTACTGAAAATATTTTGGAATGAATATTACTAAAACAAACGCTGTTTTATACAGCAGAAAGGAAATACTTTGGCTCAATTTACTAATCAGGCTCAATTGACCTACAATAATTTCGTAAGGAATTCGAACGTGGCAGTGGGAGAAATTCTGGAGGTTCTTTCAGCTACAAAAAATGCAGTTGTCGGCGAATACACATCAGGTGATGATATAACATATATTATCAGTATTGTAAATACAGGAAATACAGCTTATTCCAACCTGAGCGTTACCGATAATCTTGGTGCATACACTCTTAACACGCAAACATTAATACCGCTTAGCTATAAGGAAAATTCAGTCAAATATTATGTAAACGGCGCACTTCAAACCCCACCGAATGTGATTTCCGACAACAATTTGACCATTTCGGGAATAAATGTGCCGGCAGGTGGTAATACGATGATAGTCTATGAAGCAACACCCAATCAATACGCACCTTTAGACACAACATCGCAAATAACCAACGAAGCAATAATTTCAACACTTGGCATAACACCCATTACCGTTACAGAAACCGTAAATTCACGAAACGAAGCAAATCTTTCAATCACTAAATCGATAAATCCCATACCCGTTGCCGAAAACGGTCAGCTCACCTACACTTTCCTTATTCAAAATACAGGCAACACAGCTGTTACAGCCGATGATAACGCTATCGTTACGGATATATTCGATCCTATACTTGAAAATATTTCCGTTACTTTCAACTCAACGGCTTGGAGCTTAAACACAAACTACACCTACGATGCAACAACGGGCAATTTCGCTACAGTTGCAGGGCAGATCATTGTTCCTGCTGCGACCTATACGCAAAATACAACCACAGGAGAGTGGACAACAACTCCAGGGACTGCAACACTTGTGGTAACAGGGAATATTTAATATGTGGGGAATTCCACAATACCCCAGCGACTTAATCATCGTAAATGGAATGTGATTTAACTAAGTCCTTTCGGTATATAAAAATGAGAGGCTTACAGCCTCTCATTTGCATTTTTATCTGATAAAATTCGTCGTAGCACCTTTTACTATTTCGGGGTATTCTATCCCCTCTTTTTTTGCAACATCAATACATTTCATAAGCCATGCCATGTTGTTTGCCAAGTTGTTGAGTATCTGCACACCCTCAAGGTCTTTTCTTATATCATCTGCGTTCGAGCCATGTACAATATTCCAATAAGAAGAAGAAACAATGGGCATATTGGTTATCTGGAAATACTTATTTATCCTATCGAATGCAGTAGTACCGCCGCCTCTTCGGCAAACCACAACAGCACTTGCAGGCTTATGGGCGAACAATGTACCGCTTCTGTAGAATAATCTGTCCATAAATGATGCTATTTCGCCACAGGCCGATGCGTAATGCACGGGAGAAGCGAAAATAAAGCCGTCATAGTTGGCAACTTTATCAATCACTTCATTTACGATATCATCAATCATACATTTGCCGTCAATTTCTTTATGGCACTTTTTACAAGCTCTGCAGCCGCTTACAGTTTCACTTCCGATATGCACAATATCGGCTTGCACATCAACCTTTTCGAAGAATTCTTTTAAAATTTCAAGACATTCGTTTGTAGAACCGTTTTTATGAGGACTTCCATTAAACAATAATACTTTCATATATTAATTCCTTTAATTGGTTTTGATATTATTATAAATCAAAAATCACAAATTTCAAGTTTAATATCATCAGCTTCTGAAATTAATCCCGAAAATTCCGCAGGAAAGCGACAGCAATATAAACAAAGGAACTTTACACAAAAAAGAAATACTGTCAACTTCGCCCATACAAATCAAATACCCGAATAAGTAAATAAGTATAAGAAACACAACTCCACCTATTGTTCCTTTGAGCCACCCCTTTGATGATGATAAAGCGGCAAATCCGAAAGAATTTAACGATGTTCCCACAACACACGCTATGTAATAACAAATCTTAACATTATTTATTCTTACATCAAATTTCCAACATACGAATGTAATGAGTGTAACAGCTATTATGTACAGAATAAATACAAGAAAAGAAGTGATTAAATATTTGCGGCAATTAAGCACCGATTGACTTTTAAAATTCATATCAAACCTCCGTATGATACAGCTAATAAATACTATGCAAAGCAAAATAAAAATATGGCAAAATTTTTTTTAATTTTTTTGCAAATAATTGTTGCATTTTTATCAAAGGTGCGATATAATGAACAGGCTGATTGCGAGAGTGCTGGAATAGGCAGACAGGCACGTTTGAGGGGCGTGTGTCGAAAGGCGTACGGGTTCAACTCCCGTCTCTCGCACCATTTTAGAGAATTAAGACTGTATCTATACAGTCTTTTTTATTTTATAAAGTTTTAACCATGCCATTGGCATGGTTTTATTACCGTTTGCATTATTTTGCTTGACTTCCGGCTGGGAGTTTGGTATATT
>CAZXWI010000099.1:0-5918 GCA_964644555.1 uncultured Lachnospiraceae bacterium
ATAGATTTCACAGTAGATGATACTGCAACCACACCTGATAATACCGTATATAATCCGTACAGAGCCTCTTACACGCCTCCTACCGACAGAATAATGACCAAGCAAGAGTACTTCAAATGGAAAGGAGATCTTTCCGTAACTCGCTCAATCAATTCCGCCGCTATATTGTGTTTCATATTGGCAGGGCTTTGCCTACCGAGCATGATAATTCTTTTAAAAAGCGGAGAACTCATGTATGGCTTTGCTATACTTTTGGACATTGCCGTATATGTAGGTTTAGGATTAGGCGCAATATTAAAACAAAGCAAGGGATGCCTTTTGGCAGCAAGTATATATTACGGCATCGGGTTGTTGCTTGTATTCACCTCAATTCCAATGGGAACAATAATCACACGTATAATTTTCACAGCCATTTTGATAAACGGCTTTATCAAAGCAAATAAATTCGATAAAGACTACAAATACTATTTATGGCAGAAAAACGAAGAAAATAAATAGTTAAGCAAACAATTTCACAAGCAACATGAAATATGTTGCTTTTTTATTTACTTTTTCTTCGTTTGCTATAAACCCTGCATAATAAGAAAAAAGTGAGAATAAACTCTCACTTTTTCTTATTATTTCGGGTTTAACCGTTTGATTACATTAACGGGTCCATACCGAGTGCCGGATGGCCTTTTTCTGTAAGGAATGCAAGTAATGCTTCTTCATCAGCAGCTGTTTCTTCATCACCGATCATATCAACAAAGTTGTCGATACCGTAGAGTTCTTTAGCTGTGATGTTGAGTTTTTCAGCAACAGTTTCTTTGAGTGCTTTAGGCATCCAAACGATTCTTTCGATACCGCCGTCAGCAGCCATGAATTTCTTGGAGCTGATGAACTGTTTACCATGACCCATGAAGCCCGGTGTCTGAACACCACCACCTGTCATTGAAGCGAGGTCACCGAATGTCATACCGATAGGTGTCATACCTGTGAATTCACGGTTAACAATAAGAACACCGTTTGACATAGGTTCGATACCGCAGATACATTCGAAGCAACCGCAGCTTGTCATAGGATCTTCCATGATTGAGTAGAGTGTAACTTTCTCAAGAGCACCCTGAGAATCTCTCTTAACAACTTCGTTTACAGAATCCCATGAACCAAGTCTTTCGTCGTTGGCAATACCTTTAACGATAGGCTGGCAAGCTCCTTCGGGGCTGAGTTTGTTTGTAGCCTGAGCATCAAGCCAGGAAACAGCACCGCAAAGACCAAGTCTTTCAGGTGTAACGATACATACATGGCTCGGTGAGAATGACTGGCACATTGTACATGTGTAGAATGTATCAACATTTTCGTCTGTGAGTGAAGCAAGTCTTTCATCACGCTTAGCGAATGCAGGCATTGCTACTGTATCTTTAAGTTCTGTAACTTTAGCAGGATCTGTAACGATTGTTACCTGACATTTGTCAAGGATTGCATCGAATTCGCTCATCATGTTAGCCCAGAGAACTTCACCGAAGTGTCTTGCTCTGAAACCTGCATCGAAAGCAGCTTTAGAAACACGAACTCTGATCATTTCTCTCTGACCTGTGTGCATGATACCTTCCATGTTGTTGAAGTAGTGGTGTATTTTTCTTTCGATAACCGGTTCGAAGTCGGGCTGCATAGCTTTGCCGCCTACCTGAACGAGTACACCCATCGAGATCTTAGCGCCAACTTCAATTTCGTCAAAGTCAGGTCCGATAACTTCGATCTTATGATCTTCGATCTGGTTAACATCAACTGTCTGAACAACTTCGAAGCAGTCAACTCTTGAACCATCAGCTTCAACCTGCATATCGCCACGTCTGATGATTTCGCCTTCGAAAGCAGGTGCAAATGCAACAGGAATGTCGATATCTGTGATTTTGAGTTTGATGCCTCTTGCTTCGATTGAAGCAGGAATGTAGTTTTCGTATCCATCATAGATGATAAGGCTCTTAGGAATAGCCCATGTGTTGTCTTTGTCATCTGTGATTACAGGGAAACCGAGTGCGATTGCGCCTGCACCGCAGCTTACTGTCATATCTGAGAGAGGTGCAAATGCGTTAACGAATGCTTTAACTCTGTCTTTTGTATATTTAAGGATACCGTCGAAGTCTCCCGGAGGAATAGCACCGAAGATAAGAGCTGCTCTGATAGCAACGCTTACAACGTGAATTACTGAAGGAAGTTCGTCGCCGCAGGGAACAACACGGATTTTGAAGCCCATGTTAACGCCTGCTTCGATAGCCTGGTCAATGATACCGCCAACCATGAATACCATGATACCTTTACCCTGGTAACCTTTGATAAGGTCAGCTGCGATTTCTTTTGTAGGTGCAGGACCGATCAAAACTGCAACGCCGGGGATATCGTCTGTAACGAGGGGAACACCGAGTTCACGAATTTCAGCATCTGAAAGATGTCCGTGATATTTATCGTCATACGGTTTTTCTCCGCCGTTCATAACGTATTTCATAGCTTCGATAACTTCAGCACTGAGTGCTGTAGCGATACCGTTTGTGAATACATCATGTACTCTTAAATTACGAGTCATCATGTCTTTAATGAATGGTAATGCTTTATTTTTAACATCGCCTAATGTCTGGAATTTTTCACCTGAGAAAGCATACAAACATGGCAAGCAATAAGCAGTATTTGGTAAGGCTGCGTTTGTTTCTTCGCCGTATTTTGCAACAGCTTCGTCAACAGCTTTAACCGCGATATCATACATATCATCTGAGCCTTGGAAGACTCTGTCCATAAGTGTCATGTATTTTTACCTCTTATTAATTTTTTTTGGAATTGATTAAATCTGCATCGATTTTATCTTTGATTTGCTTTATTTCTTCTATAGCCTTGTCTGAGAAGTCGAAAGGAGATTTCCCTTTTCTGTCTGCATCGATAACTTCGGTATTGTAATGAACAAATCCCAAAAGATCATCTTTTATATTCTGACGAATATATTCTTCGTCTTCTTCATCACGAACTTTATTGGCAACCACTTTAACCTGCTTAACGCCTAAGTCAAGAGCAAGCTGTTTTACCTTTTCGTAAGTCTGAATACTTCTTGCACCGGGTTCGATGACAACTATAAATTCGTCAACACTTCCTGCCGTGCCTCTGCCCAAATGCTCGATGCCTGCTTCCATATCCATTATTACGACCTCATCGGCTCTGAGAACCAAATGCATAATAAGTCTTTTAAGAAGGACATGCTCGGGGCAAACGCATCCGCCGCCGCCTACATCTACAGTACCTAAAGTCAAAAGCTTGACTCCGTTATGCTCTTTGGCATATTTTTCCGGAATATCGTCAACTTTCGGATTAAGCGTATAGAGTTTACTGAAAGATGCATCATTTGCCGCAGTTCTTTCGTTGACCATTTCTTTCATTTGAGAAATAGGTACGATTTCTTTAAGTTCTTCAGGAGAGAATCCCAAAGCCAAACCGAGGTTTGCATCCGGGTCTACATCTACCGCAAGAACCTTTTTCCCTTCTTCGGCATAAAGTCTTGATAAGATAGAGGTGAATGTCGTTTTGCCGACACCGCCCTTACCTGTTATAGCAATTTTCATTTTGTCATACTCCTTACGACGCACAATCTGTTAGATATTTAAAGCACGTCTCTTTTCTTCGATTCTTTCGATCATTAAATCGCCAAGCTTGTCGATATCTGTTTCGTATGTGAATGCTGCGCCAACCCAATCTCTTACTTTATTTGTAAGGAGGTCTTTAACAACATCTGAACCACCTGTATAAGGAACAACACCGAGATATGTATCGATACCTGTTGCAACAACGTAGTTACCGATAGAAACAGCTTTTTCACTCATCCATTCCGGAGCGCATCCGAGGATAGGAAGCTGAGGAACATCAATGCCCCAATCTCTTGCGATGTAGTTAACTAAGAGCATCATACGGCTGATGTCAACGCATGAACCCATGTGAAGTACAGGAGGAATGTCAGCGAGTTCGCAAACTCTCTTAAGACCTGCACCGCAAACTTCTTTAGCATCTTTGCTCATAAGACCTGCTTTTGCAGCTGCCTGAGCAGAACATCCCGATAATACGAGGATGATATCGTTTTTAAGAAGTTTCTTCATAAGTTCAACGTGAGCGAGGTCAGCTCTTACTTTCGGGTTGTTACAACCAACCATAGCAACTGCACCACGGAGAACACCTGATGTTACACATTCAACCAACGGTTTGTATGTGCCTGTTTCGTTAACGAATGAGTTAGTAACTGTGTCGAGCTGTTTAACGATAGCTTCGCATGAGTAACCAACTGTAGCTTTAACTTTCATATCAGGAATGTATACGCTGTCTTGATCTCTGTTAGCGAAGTTTTCAACTGCTTCTGCTACGATCTTCTTAGCGTTTTCGCCTGCTGTATGTGATGAGAACTGAATGTATTCAGATTCGGGCATACGAGCGATAGGTGATGTTGTGATGAATTTTGTGTGGAAGCATTTGCTTAAAGGTCCGAGTGCCGGGAAGATGCACTGAATATCAACTACGCATGCTTCGATAGCGCCTGTAAGAATACAGTTTTCCTGCTGGAGGAAGTTACCTGCCATAGGAACGGCATGACGCATAGCTACTTCGTTTGCTGTACAGCAAACACCTACAACGTTGATGCCTTTAGCGCCCAATTCTTTAGCTCTTGCGATAAGTTCGGGATCTTCTGCATAGAATACAACCATTTCTGAAAGTGAAGGATCATGTCCGTGAACCATGATGTTTACATAGTCAGCTTTGATAACGCCGAGGTTAGCTTCTGTATCCATTGGTTTCGGTGTGCCGAACATAATATCCGACATTTCAGTACCCATCATAGATCCGCCCCAACCGTCTGACATTGACGATCTGAGTGCCTGTCTGATAAGGGGTTCGGGGTCTGATGAACAACCCATATGTGTCATGTGCAAGTTTGTAGAAACTTCTCTGTCGATAGCTCTCGGTTCGATTTCTTCTCTCTTCCAAGTATCCTGTCTTTCCTGAGTAGCTCTCTTAAGGAATCTCTGTACACCGAAAGGTTTACCGTATTCCAAAAGTCCTACATATGCTGCTTCGTGTGCGATTTCGTAAATATCTTTACCTTCTGTTTCGATATCCCATTCTTTAGCAAGTGCCAAAAGTTTTTCGGGATCTTTTACTTTGTAATCGCCATCTGCTGATGTTTCGTAAAGTGTATGGCAGATTTCACGACCGTGGTCTGAGTGAGTAGCGGTTCCTCCTGCCGAGAATCTGAGGTAGTTTCTAGCAACGATACCGTGAACATCGCATCCGCAAATTCCTTTAGGTGCTTTCGGTGTGATACGGCAAGGTCCCATAGAACAAATTCTACAGCAGATACCATCTTCACCAAATTTGCAGTGAGGTGTTTGATTTTTAACTCTCATCTGCCAGCTGTCTGCACCTTTTGCTGCACCTTTTTCAAGTAAAACGGAATATTCTTCTTCCATTTTCTCGAGTGGGATAAGGTTTTGTGTTGCTTTTTCAATTCTTTGTTCGAGAATTTTTTCAGCTTCCATTATTGCCTCCTTCAAAATTGTGTGGGTATTTTGTATTAATTTTTTTATTTTCCCAATTAAGGGTTTATTTATTGTATTGCCGATATGCTCACAGCAATACATACTAAAGTTGTGTTTCCGAAATTTTTCACCCACGATTCTAAACGGAAATACACATAACTCTCTGTGTACTTATTGTACCATATTCAACCCCGATTTGGCAATTCAAATTTTAAAGGTTATAATTAAAAAAATGTCATTGCAAAGATTTTTCCCTTATATTTTGAAAAAATGTGTGCGATTAATAAATTAAAATTACATTTTGAAAATAATTATGAATAACCTATAATCAATACACAAAATTTACGATTTGAAAATTTATATACATTTGAATAT
>CAZXWI010000100.1:0-5639 GCA_964644555.1 uncultured Lachnospiraceae bacterium
TATAAATATAGAGAAATACTTAATAATTTTTTTGTAATTTCGGAGAGTTTGGCTCTCTTTTTTATTTTATTTATTTCAAAGCCCAGCTCTCAATAAAGTGCAAAAAGCAATTTCTAAATTTATATTTCGGCTTATTTTACATCAAATTTAAACTTATGAGTATTGCAAACAATGTTTTATTGTGCTAAACTAATCGGTGGTAAATTATCATTAATATATTTACGGAGGGTAAAATGAAAAAATTAATTGCTGCTTTGGTAGTAGTACTCATGGTAGTATCTTTTGCAGCATGTGGCGGAAAAACCACATCTAAATTAGATACAGCAAACTTGGAAACATACGAATTTGACGGTCTTACAATTAAGATGGAAAAAGGTATGGAGATCGGTTCACAGGAAGGCTTTAATGCATTCGCATCATCTAACACTTGCATTATGACAGGTGTTAAAGAAGGTTTTGATTTGTTCACATCTTACGGCTACGATCCCGAAAACATGACTCTTGAAGAATACGGCGAATTGGTTGAACAAGCTAACGAACAGTTCAACGAAGATTTTTCGGCAGATGCTAACGGAAATCTTGCTGCTACATACACATACGATATAAACGGCACAAGCTTCTTCTACCATGCAACTGTAGCTAAAGGAACCGATGCTTTCTGGGTAATCACATTTGCTTGCTCTGAAGATGCTCAGAGTGAATATGCAGATCAGTTCGAAGCATGGGCTAACACAATCGTAGTAAAATAATTGTGTAATTTAAAAAGAGATTTATTGAAGTGAACCTTAAACAGTTCGCTTTAATAATCTCTTTTTTTTTATGTTTTATTTGTTTTTCTTTTCCTCTTCCTCAAGCATTTCTTCATACTCTTCTTTTGAGTAAAGAGTTTCGGCTATGTCGGTAAAAATGATTCCGTTTAGATGGTCTATTTCGTGGCAAAGGGCTTTTGCGTAGAAATCTTCGGCATTGATTGTTATTTCTTCGCCCTTTTCGTTTTGAGCCTTAACTGTTACCTTTTGCGGTCGCTTTACTATGCCTACATGATCAGGTACGCTGAGGCAGCCCTCCATTGATTCATTTTCGCCTTCCGAGGATATTATTTCGGGGTTAATAAGCTTTACCAAGCCCTCACCCACATCTATAACAACACATCTTCTCAACACCCCTACCTGAGGCGCTGCAAGGCCCACCCCTTCTTCTTTATACATGGTTTGAGCCATATCGTCCAAAAGCTGAAGTATTCGCTCGTTAATTTGCGTTATTTCACGACTTCTTTTATAAAGGAGTTCATCTCCCTCGTAGCGTAAATTTCTAAGTGCCATAGCAATAATCTCCCAATAATGAAATTCGAATTTTACAGTAGTGTTACGGGGCTTATTTCCACATAAACATAAGAATTAAGTCCGTTTCTTATTTTATCATAATTTGCTCGCAATATATCGGAAAAATTTCCGTTTGGCTCATGTTTTATCAAAACATGTCGAATATGTTTGTTTTTGAGCTTTTGAATAAAAGCAGGAGCCGGTTCGTAGATGGTAATATTTTCGTTTTCTTTATATTTATCGGCAAGGGTTTTGATGCGTTCGTAGAGCTTTTGAGTTTCCGAAATACATTTATCCTCGCTGATGTTGGCGCAGAAAAAGCCGATTATTTCGCTGAACGGCGGATAGTTCATATCTCGGCGAAAAGCTATATCGTATGCGTAGAAACCCTCAAAATCGTGCTGCGAAGCATATACCAAGGTGGGCGCTTGCGGTTTGTAGGTTTGCATTACCACTTCCCCTTGCGACTGCCTTCTTCCTGCTCTGCCTGCCGCCTGCGTGGTAAGCTGGAATGTGCGAGATGCGGCATTGATATCGGGAAAGTTCAGGGAACTATCGGCAAGCAGTATTCCCACTAAGCTCAACTTGTCAAAGTCAAGCCCCTTTACTATCATCTGTGTGCCAATCAAAATATCACCGCAGCCTTTGGCAAAGCTCTCCAAAATATTTTGCACATTCTTGCCGCTTGCCGTATCGGCGTCCATACGCATTACTTTTGCATTCGGAAACATTTGTGTAACGGCGGATTGGATTTTCTCCGTGCCTGTGCCCATGAACTTTATTTTTTCGCTGTGGCAGCTTGGGCATATGCGGGGTATTGGTTTGGTATATCCGCAATAGTGGCATCGCATAGTATGAGAAGAGGCATGAGTTGTCAGCGACACTGCACAGTTGGGGCACATCTCTATATAGCCGCATTCACGGCAGAATACATATGTGTTATATCCTCTTCTGTTTAAAAACAGCAGTACCTGTTCGTTTTTATTGAGCCTATCCTGTATTTTTTCGTGAAGCAAATTGCTTATGGGCGAACGGTTGCCCTCTCTTAGTTCAACCCTCATATCCACCACATCGACTTTCGGCAGGCTCGTGCCGTTTACCCTTTGGGTGAGTTTTAACAGTTCATACTTTCCGCTGAGGGCTTCGTAGTAAGTTTGGGTGGTGGGGGTGGCACTTGCCAAAACAAGGGTAGCATTGGTTAAATTCGATATAAATTCAGCCGTTTCTATGGCATCGTAGCGTGGTGAATTGGAGGATTTATAGCTGGTTTCGTGCATTTCGTCTATGACTATAATGCCTAAGTCCTTAAAGGGCATGAATAAAGCACTTCTTGCCCCCAATACTATCTTGGCTTCTTTTCGCTTTATTTTCAAATATTCGCTGTAGCGCTCCGCAGGTGTGAGTTTGGAATGCATTATGGCAACATCTTTTTTGAATCGTGCCTTTACAAGCCTCATCATTTGCGGGGTAAGTGAAATTTCGGGAACGAGCAAAAGGCATTGCTTTCCCTTTGCGAGCATATCATCAAACATTTCGAAAAATAAATTCGTTTTGCCGCTTCCCGTTACGCCGTACAATAAAAATTTACTGCCTTGCGGTTTTGATTTATATATGTCGTATGCAGCTTGTTGCTCTTCGCTCATTTGGGGTTTTATGTATTCGGTTTCAGGCAAAGTGTCATCGTTTAAATATTGCTTTTGCTTTTTGATTATCTTTACCAGATTGTTTTCCAAAAGGCTGTTAAGGCTTGATGAAGTGGAATTGGTTTCTTTATAGAGAGTCGACTTTAAAACGGGAAGTTTTTCCTCGAAAAGATATTCCACAATCTGCCTTTGTTTTACGGCTCGCTTGCCTATAATCATTAGGTAGTCCGATAAGCTGTTTTCTTCGGAAATCAAAGATACATATTCGTCAAATTGCTCATGATTTTCGAATACAAATTCTTCGTGTATGTTGATTTTTTCGTTTTTTATAAGAAGTGAAAGAAGCCTTAATAATTCATCGGAATCAATATTTATTTTTGATTTTATGTATTGCAGACTTATTTCTTTTCTTTGAGCAAAAATATCGTACAGAACCCTGACTGAATCCGGATTTTCTTTTGATAAGCCGAGTGAAAAATCATCAAAAGGCATTTCTTTTGTAATAGTGTAGCTTGTATTCTTTTTTAATTTTTCGCCCGATGGCAGCACGCAGCGTATGGCTTCGGCATAAGAGCAAAAATATCTGTTACGCAAAAAAACCGCCGTTTCTACCAAGTAATCGGGTACGGCAGGCTGCGTGTCGGCAATATATGCTATGCTTTTTAGTTTTTTAGGGTCATACTCCGATTCTTCACACACAGAAACAACAAAAGCCTGACAGTGCTTGTTGGATACCCCAAAAGGAACACCAACTCTCATTGCCGGCTTTATTATTTCCGAAAGTGAATCGGGTATGATATATTCGTATATTCTATCCGATGCTGCGCTTGATGCATCTATATAAACTTTAGCGTACAATTATATCCTCGGTTTATTCCAAAGTATTCTCGGATTCTGCTACTACATCTTCTGTTTCTTCGCTAGGTTCGGAAGAAGCTTCATGCACCTTTACTTTTCCTTCGTATATTTCATTAAGCGAAGTGGTTACTTTATTGGTGTAGTATTTGTCTACGAGCGGGTCGTCGCCGTCGATTAATGTTCTTGCTCGTTTGGCAACTAAAAGCGAAAGTATGTATTTGTTGTCAACTTTTTGTAAAAGTTCGTCGATTGACGGAGAGATCAAAGTATCTTTAGCTGTCTTTTTCATAATTACACCTTCCTTTAACTAATAGATTTTAAACTACAAAACAAGCAAAGTCAATAATTTTGCATTGAAATTTAATTAAAAATCGGTTTTTTTAGCCAAAAATTGAACGAATGGGGTTGACAAAATCCAAATTTCGTGTAAAATAGGTGTCGATTGGAAGTGATAGATATGACCGAATGTCCAAATTGCGGATACAAATTCCTTGGCAAAATCGGCAGAAGAAAATATTTTTGCAGCAATTGCTTTTCCGAAATATTCCTTTCAAACAGCAAGTGTAAAGTGATGACATTAAACGAGAAAGGAATACCTACGGTAACAAGGGTAATTTCTCATAAGGAATCGTAAAAAATAAAACCGCAAATACACCCTACCATACGGTGGGGTATTCTTCTTTTTTGGCTTAATTATTCGCTGTATACTATGCTGTTATGTACTTTTTCGTATCCAATCGTTGTGGGGGCTGAGTGTCCGCTGTAAACTTCGGTTTCATTGGGCAGGGTGTAGAGCTTGGTTTGTATGCTTTGTTTGAGAGTAGCAAAACTGCCACCGTAAAAGTCTGTTCTGCCCACGCTTTGCAAAAACAGGGTATCTCCGCTGAATAACACATTATCTTCCTTTATATAGTAGCAAACTCCGCCCTTGGTATGTCCGGGGGTTGCAATTACCTTTAAGTTAAGTGAACCGAATGAGAGCATATCGTTATCGGATATCTTTTGTATTTTTGGCATATTGTTTAGCTTGTATTTCAAATTTATCATCTCGCTTGCATCTATTGCGGGGTTAAAGAGCATTTCTTCATCTAACGAACCCACATATACTTCGGCACCGAAGCGTGATGCAAATTCGGGGCAGCCCAAAGAATGGTCGAAATGAGCATGGGTTAAGAGTATGGCTTTAAGGCATAAATTATTATCGTTTATATATTTACATACTTCTTCGCTGTAGGAAGCCGGATCTATTATTACGGCATCACTTCCGTTACTTACCAAGTAGCAATTCGTTCCGAGCATTCCAAGGCTGAACATTTTAATTTTTAGCATTTCGTATCTCCTTAAAAAAGTTTTGGATAAGTTCTTTGCACTCCGTTTCGCAAATTCCGCCGTATACCTCTATATTTTTGGCAAATGGGTGGTTTGAGAGGTTAAGGTAGCTGCCGAGAGAACCGAATTCGGTATCGTAAGAGCCGAAAACGACTTTGGATATACCGCTGTGGATTATCGCCCCTGCGCACATGGGGCATGGCTCTAAGGTAACATACAGTTCGCAGCCCTTGAGGTTGGGGGTGTTGAGTTTTTCGATTGAATCCTCTATCACTTGCATTTCCGCATGGTGCAGCGGATTTTTTTTATTTCGGCAAGTGTTGTAAGCTTGTGATATTATCCTTCCCTCATACACCATAACAGCCCCAATCGGAACTTCTCCCTCGCTATAGGCAATGCGGGCATTTTCTATTGCCGAGCACATATATTTTCTCATATTAAAATATCCTTAAATCTGAAATATACATATTGGTTTATGATAAAATAT
>CAZXWI010000101.1:0-5628 GCA_964644555.1 uncultured Lachnospiraceae bacterium
CCCATCATCATTACGCCTTCATTTTCTCCGCTCTGTCATTGGTTATGAGCGCATCAATGATTTCATCGATATCGCCGTCCAAAACTTCGTTGAGTTTATAAAGTGTAAGGTTTATTCTGTGATCCGTGATACGACCTTGCGGGAAATTGTAGGTACGGATTCTTTCGCTTCTGTCACCGCTTCCGACTTGGCTCTTTCTGTCTTCCGATATCGCTTCCTGCTGTTTTCTCGTTTCTATTTCAAGTAGTCTTGATTTAAGAATTTTAAGAGCTTTGTCTTTGTTTTTAAGCTGTGATTTTTCATCCTGACAAGCAACCACAAGCCCCGATGGCAAGTGAGTGATTCGAACTGCCGAGTCGGTTGTATTAACGCTTTGTCCGCCGTTTCCGCTGGAACGGTAAACATCGATTCTTAAGTCATTCGGATCGATTTCAACCTCAACATCTTCTGCTTCCGGCAAAACCGCTACTGTAGCTGCCGATGTATGAATTCTTCCGCCGCTTTCCGTTTCGGGAACACGCTGTACACGGTGGGTGCCGCTTTCGTATTTGAGCCTTGAATATGCACCATGCCCTTTTAAAAGCACGATTACTTCTTTATAGCCGCCGATTCCTATTTCTGTGGAGCTTAAAAGCTCGGTTTTGTAGCGGTGTCTTTCGGCATATCTTAAATACATTCTGAGAAGATCGCCTGCAAAGAGAGCTGCTTCATCTCCTCCAACGCCTGCACGAATTTCCACCAAAACGTTTTTGTCGTCATTGGGGTCTTTTGGAAGAAGCAATACTTTCAATTCTTCCTCTGTTTCGGCAATCTTTGCATTGAGTGAGCTGATATCCTCATGAAGCATTTGCTTGAATTCATCGTCTGGGTTGTCTTCGAGCATGGCTTTGTTGTCGGCTAATTGCTGGTTTAAGTCGGCATATTCTTCGTATTTTGTAACGATAGGCTCCAAAGCCGCACGCTCTTTCATGATTTCTCTGTATTTATTTTGATTGGAAATTATTTCCGGTTTTGATATTTCTTCTGTAAGACTTTCAAACTTTGTTTTAAGTCCGGCAAGTTTCTCTAACATAATTTTCCTCCAACAATTTATTATACATTAGCAAGCTGTTTAATTCAATGCAATTTATTGTTTTTTTAGAGCGTCTATTTTTATTTTCATGCGGATATCTTCTTTGGGCATCTTGATTCCGTCGCAGTTACCGAACATTCGGGATACAAGCCTTTCTCCGTATTTTAGTTTAAGCTCGTTTGCCGTAAGGTTTGTCGTAACGACTATTGGCAGGCTTAGGTTCGTTCTTTCGTTGAAAATATTAAAGAATATGTTTTCGGCAAAGTCCGTTTGTCGCTCTGTGCCTAAATCATCGATTATCAAAAGGTCACATTTTTGTATGAAGCTTGAAAAACTCTTATCCGATTCTCCTATAGCTTCTTTTGTCATTTCATCGATTATGCGGTATGCTGTTACGCAAAGCACTGTATATCCTTTACTTATTATTTCCTTTGCTATGCAATGAGAAAAAAATGTTTTGCCTGTACCCGTTTTTCCCATAAGGAGCAGACACGGTTTTTTAATGTCAAATTCTTCCACATATGCTTTACATTTTTTTACCGCCGAAAGCGCCTTCGTTTTGTCGGATTCATCGGTATATATGTTTTCATCGAATGAATCAAATGAATCCCTTTGCAAAACATCGGTCAAATCAAATGCTTCGAAACAGCGGTGCATTATATATTGGTTAAGGCAGGAACACATCTTGTTGTGAGAATATCCCGTGTCGTTGCATTTATCGCATAGGGGCTTATAAATAACACAGCCTTCGTCAATGTTTTTATTTTTTAGGGCAATGTTAAATTCATTTTCCATTTCGTCGCATATTTTTTCTGCCTCGGAATATGATAATTCACCCTTAATTTGCCTTATCCATGTATCATTTATTTTCTTTTTTATTTCGCAGAGTGTTGAGTCGTTTTCGATTATTGCACTTTTTTGTTTTTCGTGCTCGTCTTTTCTTTTGCGAATCATTTCCGAATATGCTCTTTTGGCATCACTGATTATACTCATTTTTATTCATCTCCGAATAATGCTCTCTCAAGCATTTCTACATCGTAATCGTGTTCGTCCTCAAGGCGAGTTTTGCCCGATTTGTAGTTTTTCGTTGCGCTCTTAGGAGGATTCGGTGTATCCTTTCCTTCGTGCCAAGCAGTGAGGATTTTGTCTATATAGGCAAAATTCGGCTTTGTTATTTTGAGGGTTTCGTCGCAAGCTTTTTTGATTATGTCCATATCAAAGCCGTATTCGTTAAACCACTTGTCCATCATTTCACGCTGAGGCGTGGTGGGGGAGGCATAAATGCCGAGGTAATTGAGAATATCTTTGTTTCTCTTGTTGGTGGCTTCTCTTTTTTGGATATAATCTTGAAGTTGGTCGTAGGTCTGAATACCCAAATCGTGATATATATCCGCCATACTGTCCCAATAATTGATAATGCGCTTATCTCTTTTTATACAGTCCTCAATGAGAAGAACTACGGTCTGTATGGAGAATTTGTATTTATCTATCCAGTCGAGGATTATTTCCTGCTCGTTGTGAGCAAGAAGTCTGCCCAGTTTGTTTTCTATATCCTTAAACATTTCGGTGTATTTTCGTGAGGTCGTTTTCTTGATTTTCTTTTGAGCCGTCATTCCCGGAATAAAGAGCATTGGCGGAATGGACAAAAACTGTATATAGCAGCTGTCCTCTTCATTATCAAGAAGAACTATTCCTTCGCTTTCCCAATACTTCCAAGCTTTTGCTACATCGCTCTCGTTTAAGCCGAGCACCTCCGCAATTTCCGTATCGGACATTCCCTTTCCGCTGTTGCAGCATTTCAGCCCATAAAGATATATCTTAACAAACTCACCCCTTGCTTTGGGCATGAAGTGATTTATAAATGCATTTTCGACAACAGTAACGCCCATATCATCGATCGGGGCGTTGAATTCGTATCTGTTCATATCATCTCCGTGAATTAATTCTAATAAAGTGCTAAAATATTATATCATACTTTGACGATTTGTTGTAAAATATTAGTAATCTTTATTTACTATATTTAGGAGAATATATGCTGAATCCAAATTATTCTAAAGGACAAAAATTAGAAGATGCTATCTTCCTGATAAAGAAGTTTGAAGTAAAGCAGGCAAAAAACGGCAGTTTCTTTGCCGACATAACATTTTCGGATAATCAGGGAGAGATAACCGCAAAAATGTGGGATGTATCCGCAGAGTTTGCCGCATCATACGATGTCGGAAAATTTGCCAAAGTTTCCGCAGTCGTACAGACTTACAATGAAAGCCTTCAGCTTATTGTCAACAAAATTGCTTTGGTTATTCCGAGTCAGGAAGAGCTGATGAATCTTATCGAGTGCGCACCGTATCCGTCGGATAAAATGTATAACAAAATCGTTCAGGTAATAAGTGAGGGGAAAAACGAAGATATCAAAAAAATCACATTGTATCTTCTTGAGCAAAACAAAGACAAGCTTTTGTATTACCCTGCGGCAAAAAGCTTTCACCATGCTGTAAAGGGTGGGCTTTTGTATCACACGTATTCCATGCTCAGAAGTGCAAAAGCACTTTTGGAGATATACGATTTTATGGATAACGAATTGGTATATGCCGGAGTTACTCTTCATGATATTTGCAAACTCAAAGAAATTATGAGCGACGAAAACGGCATTGCCGATAATTACACCACCGAGGGCAAGCTTTTGGGGCATATCACAATGATGGTATGTGAAATTCAATCAGCGGCTGAAAAACTGAAGATTGATCCCGAAGTGGCTCTGCTTTTAAAACATATGGTACTATCACATCATTTCTATCCCGAATTCGGCAGTCCTGTAATGCCCATGTTCCCAGAGGCTGAACTGCTCCATTACTTGGATGTTTTGGATTCGAGAATGGATCAGTTTAAGAAAACGATGAATGCAACCCCCGAAAAGGAGTTTTCCGATAAAGTATGGATATTGGATAAACGAAGCGTGTACAACCACGGTTTGCAAAACAAAGTTTACGAAGAAGAAACTGAAAACAACAAAGAAGAAAATGAAGAAATCAAGGAGAATGAGAAATAATGTCATTTATAGATTATATAGGAATAGCGTTTATTTTAATGGCTGTATTAACTGTATGGCAAACCATTAAATCAAAAAAGAAATTAGGGGAAGTAAAAAGGCTCACTTTAGGCGGATTCAAATACTCCGACAAATCACAAATAATTCTTGTGCTTTTGTGCTTGGTGCTTTGGGTATGGTCGGTATTTTCCGATATTGAGTATGCATTAAACAGCGTATTTACATATGCATTTTTGGTTGCTATGGCAATACTCTTATTATCAAACCTTATCCAGCTTTTCACAAAGCCCGGTTTTTATACCACGGGTGTGGCTACAGGCTCAATGATAACATCGTATAAAGATATAAGATCATACGAAGTTTTAAACGACAAAAAAGATGCAAACATTCTTTACATCTACTTTAACGGCGGTTCAAGATTTTTCAGCAGCACAAGGCTCGTTATTAAAAAAGATGAATTAGCCGAAATCAAAAAATTGATAAAGAAAGAGTGTTCGTTGCACACAGGTAAATAAAATTATTGAAATTAGCAAAAAATATTTGCAATTTTTATAAAATGTGATAATATAGTACCAGTTTAATACACCATCCGAATCCAGAGGAACGCACATAAGAGAGTTTAGGCATGGTAGCCGAAAGCGAGTGCACTGGCCGAATTAGGTCAACTGTATTGCGGAGCAAAGATTCATTTTATGCCATTGCAATAGTGAACAAAATAGCTATTGTGAGAAGGCGAATCTAAGCGATGATGCATAGCCAGGAGAATTATTCGTTACACATAATATTTATTAGTGTGATTACCGTAAGGCGTGAATTTGGATTTAAGTCTTACGGTTTTTTATTTGCAAGTATGTATTAAATCTAAAATTTGATATAGTATTCCCCCGTACTCCATGGAATATTATATATACAACGAATGCCTAAATGAATATTTTGCGCACTTCATCAGGCATTCACCCCAAATTTCCCTTTTAAGTGGGGGTGTTTCGGTAAGATAATTATATCAATTTTTTAAATTATTTAAACCACACCCCCGAAATAAATTGACAAATATGCAAAATGGGTGAACGGAAAAAAAGAATACTTTTCCGTTTATTCAAAAAGATTTTCCGAAATAATAAAATTTAAGAAAGGAATATCAAAGTTAGGTATGGTATGGTTCTTATGTTAAGCGTAGTAGCATTAATGGGAACTATGGTATACAAAAAGGAAAAAGTATGTAATAAGTAAAAGCTTATAACAAAAAAACTAAATACGAAGACACCTACTAAGGTGACTTCGTGAAAAGAAAAAAATAAAACGAAGTTTTACTCCTCGGCTTTGTGTTTAGAGCCGAGAGGTGAAATTTTTAGATTTCATTTTTTGTCTTTTCTCTGACAAACGGCACGAAAGTGCCGTTTGTTGGTTCTGTGTTGGAAAATTTGCCTGTGAGCTTTATTGCAGGGATCACCCGTCATATCCGCAAACGAAGTTTGCAAAAAGGTATAAAAGACTTTTTCTCTGTTTATAT
>CAZXWI010000102.1:0-5552 GCA_964644555.1 uncultured Lachnospiraceae bacterium
AGCTCGCATTGAATGATGTGAGCTTTGAGGTTAAAAACGGAGAATTTTTATCGATTCTCGGTCCGTCGGGTTGCGGCAAGACCACGCTTTTGCGTATTTTGGTAGGTCTTATGCAGCCAACATCGGGCAAAATTTACAAAGAAGGCGAAGATATAACATCTTTGCCTGCATCTAAGCGTGGTATGGGCATAGTTTTTCAAAATTATGCCCTATTTGAGAATATGACGGCAATTGAGAATGTGTCATATGCTCTTAAAGTAAATAAAGTTCCCAAGGCAGATGCCAATAAAACTGCAAGTGAACTCCTTACTCAGTTAGGGCTTGGTGAATACATCAACAAAAAGCCCATACAGCTCTCGGGCGGTCAGCAACAAAGGGTTGCAATAGCCAGAACATTGGCAATGAAGCCCGATATCATATTGTTTGACGAACCTATGAGTGCGCTCGATGTGGATACACGATTGAGCCTCAGAGATGAAATCAAAAATATACAAAAAGAGTACAAAACTACCATGATATACATTACTCACGATCAGGAGGAGGCTTTTGCCATGTCCGATAGGATAATGATAATGGAAAAGGCAAATTTGGTGCAGATCGACACCCCCGAAAACATTATCAAAAATCCGGTCAACGATTATGTACAGAGTTTTGTTATTGATAACTTGCATAAAAAGATAAATTCGCTCAGGAAGTATATATATTAAATGGAAAATGTCAGAAACAATAAAAAACTGAGCGTTTGCCAAATAATGCTCATGGCGGTATTTTTCGTTTGCGTAATACTGCCTTTGATAAGAATGTTTTTGTATATTGATGCTGACACGATAGTTAAGGTGGTCAGCACGGAATATTTTTATTCCATAATAGCAAATTCGCTTACTGCAACGCTGATATCCACATTGATTACGGTGGTTGTTGCACTTGTGCTTGCCTTTGCCATTGAAAGAACGGGTATTAAGTTTAAGGGATTGTTCAGGGTTTTATTATCGCTTCCCATGCTCATACCGTCCATTTCCATAGGCTTCGGACTTATAACAGTTTTGGGAAACAATGGTATAGTAACGAATATGTTGGGGCTTAATACCAACATTTACGGTTTATTCGGCATTGTATTGGGTTCGGTAATGTATTCATTCCCTGTGGCATTTATAATGATAGACGATGTATTAAAATATGAGGACGGGCTTGCCTATGAAGCTTGTGAGGTATTGGGAATATCGAAATTCAAGCAATTTGTGTCGATAACATTGCCTTATCTAAAAAAACCGCTGATATCCGTTGTGTTTGCCGTATTTACCATGGTAATCACAGATTACGGTGTGCCTCTTATGGTAGGCGGCAAATATATGACGCTTCCTATGATAATGTACCAGGAAGTTATAGGAAAATTTGACATTGCGAAAGGTTCGGTATACGGTGCCATATTGCTTTTGCCTGCCGTTGTGGCATTTGTGGAAGATATTATCAACAAAGATTCGGCTAAGTCGGGCTTCGTTACTCATGAATACAATATAAAAGAAAGCAAATGGATAAATTTGTTATCATATATTTTTGTGGGTGCTGTAATTGTTTTCGTGCTTTTGCCTATAGTTTCGTTTATAGTTTTGGCATTTGCTAAAAATTATCCGAGTGATATGAGCATAACGATAGACAACTTGGTAAAGACCGTTACCAAAAAAGGCGATGTATATTTACTTAATTCCGTGATAATGTCGTTTGCGACTTCAGTGGTCGGTACTGTGCTTTCGTTTGTAACCGCATATATGAGCGCAAGAACCAATACAAAATTATCTAAATTATTGCACTTAAGCGCAATAGCATCGTTGGCAATACCGGGAATAGTGCTTGGTTTATCGTATGTAATAACATTTAAAGCAACTCCGATATACTCCACTTTGATAGTGCTTGTTATGGTAAATACGGTGCATTTCTTTGCTTCTCCGTATTTGATGATGTACAATTCATTTAACAAGCTCAATGAAAACCTTGAAGCCGTGGGGCAAACGCTGGGAGTAGGCAGAGCAAGAATGCTTATAGATGTGTTTCTTCCCATGAGTAAGTACACATTAGCGGAAATGTTCGTATATTTTTTCGTAAATTGTATGATGACCATATCTGCGGTATCTTTTTTGGCAAACACATCCAACAAGCCGATATCGCTTATGATAACGCAGTTTGAGGCTCAGGCGATGTTTGAATGTGCGGCAGTTGTATCGCTTTGGATACTCATCATAAATATAATACTTAAAAGCGTTTTGCAGCTACTCGGCAAAATGGCAGAGCGTGATATGGGAGCAAAATAATGATAACTAAAAAACAATTTGACATATTGACATTCTTGGAGAATAAGAGCGAAACTTATTCCCAAAGGGACATCGCAGCGGCTCTGGGAATTTCGTTGGGAAGCGTAAATAAGCTTATTAAGGAACTCAACGAACTCGGTTATTGCTGTGAAAACAAAATAACCGATGATGGAATCAAGGCACTTGAGCCATACAGAGTAAAACGTGCCGTTTTTATTGCAGCAGGGTTCGGTTCTCGTATGGTGCCGATTACGCTCAACACTCCTAAGCCATTGGTAAGGGTTCATGGTAAAAAGATAATAGAAACTTTATTGGACGCAGTGGTTGAGGCACAGATAGAAGAGATTGTTATAGTAAGAGGGTATTTGGGAGAGCAGTTTGATCAGCTTCTAAAAAAATATCCGAATATCAAATTTATAGAAAATACGATGTTCAACGAAACCAATAATATTTCTTCGGTATACCTTTGCAGAGAACTTTTACAAAATGCGTATATCTTGGAGGGGGATTTGGTCTTGCATAATCCAAAACTCATCACAAAATATCAATACGAAACCAATTATTTGGGAATCCCCGTTGAATCCACCGATGATTGGTGTTTTTACGCTCAAGATAACGGCGTAGTCAAAAAGATGGCAATCGGAGGAACGAACTGCCATAAAATGGTGGGTATATCCTATTGGACTGCAGCTGACGGAGCTAAACTCAGCGAAGATGTGGCAAAAGTGTTTACCGCTCCTGGAGGAAAGGAAAGATATTGGGATCAAGTGGCATTGGAATACCATTTGGGTGAATATGATGTGCATATAAGAGAATGTTCCCAAGATGATATAGTTGAAATAGATACATTCAACGAGCTCAAAGCAATAGATTCCATATATGATATTTAGTGATTTGTAAATTATAAAAAATAAACGGATGAAGCTTCATATGACGTTCATCCGTTTTTTATTATTTAATTGAAAATATGTAAATATTACACAAACACCTGCTGCACCAATATCATATAGCATATAGTGCCGGAGGCAACTGACAAAAGTGTTTGCTTTTTCCAAAGATGCACTACTATGATAACCGCTATGGAGATTAATTCGGGCAGTGCAAAAGGAGAAGAAATCAAAGAAACATTCTTTAAACAATATACCACCAAAAGCGAGAATACCGCAGCCGGCAGAACTTTGCCGAGGTAATGAATGTATTTTGGGGTATTGTTTTCTTTGAATATCAAAAACGGAACAAATCTGGTTATGATGGTGGCAAGGGCAATCATACATATGGTTATGAGTTGTTCGGTTATGTTCATTAGTTGTCCTCCTTTTCAAGATAAGGTCTGAGTATGGTAAGTAACAGAAGTATGAGTATCATGGCCGGAATGATGAAATTATCTTTTCCGAATATGATAAGGCAAAGCAGTGATATGCCAAAGCCGCATAGAGCGCTTGTGTGGTTATCGTCTTTAAGCCATTGATTGAGCATGATTACCGTAAACATGGCGGTCATGGTAAAATCAAGGCCTTTCGTGTTAAAGGTGATGAAAGAGCCGAAAAGGCTTCCGAGTGATGCACCCAATACCCAATAGGTATGATCCAAAAGAGTAACGAAAAACATAAACCAGCCCTTATCAACCCCTTCGGGTATATCTACAGAGCAGTTTACCGAAAATGTTTCGTCGCACATACCGTATATTAAGTAGGCTTTCTTCAGCCCGACATTTGAATATTTATCGAGCATTGATATGCCGTAGAACAAATGCCTTGCATTGAGCATGAGGGTTAAGGTGAATGCTTCAAGCGGATTAAAAGAGCTCGTCAAAAGCCCCACCGCCAAAAATTCGGCACTGCCAGCAAATACAGTAATGCTCATGAGTATGGGAATAAATGCCATAAGAGATGATGTGCGAGCGTAGATGCCGTAGGTGATGCCCATAAAGAGAAAACCTGCCATAATGGGTATTGTGTGCGGAAATGCCGCTTTGAGTGCTGTGAGTCTGTCTTGTTTAGTCGTATGCATGATGTTTACCTTTATGTTGTAAGTATGAAATATAATTGCAGCACCCTTTAAATGTAGGTGCTGCATTTTATGTAGGTATTAAATTAATCAGTAATTCCGTATTTTTGTTTCAGAGTGTCGATAAATCTGAGTTCCGTTTGAGTCTTAGCGCTTAAGTAGTTTTGCAAGAGCAAAATGTCGTAGGTCATATCCGGAAAATTTTGTAAATTCTCGATTATGCCGAGGGTTATTCCGAAAGAGCTCAGCGCATGTTTTCTCGTTTCAAGAATGTTTTTAATTGTGTCGTTGTCCAAAAGCTGGAAGAACGCAACACGGATATAGAATTCATCGTCTGAAAAGGCATTTTTTGTGTTGTAGTTGCTCAGAAGCTCTATAAGACGATCTTTGCCCTTTTCTGTTATGGAATAAACTTTGCGTGGTGGGTTGTTGTCCTGCTGCTGCATATCAAGAGTAACACAATCCGCAGCGGCAAGTTTTTTGAGTAGTGGGTAAATCTTGTTGTTGTTGGGATTGAGTACTTGGAGCTTTGTTTTTAATTCGTAGCCATGACATGGTTTCAACATCAGGTTTGAAAGAATCATTAATTCAAGCATTGTGAAGTATCTCCGTAAAAAATAAATAATCGTAAAACTTATTATAACATAAATCTTACGATTATTCAGGAGAAATTTAAGGAAATTAGTATTTATTCTTCAACAATTTCGAGTATTTCCTGCGGGCAAGCTTTTACACATATGCCGCAAGCGATACATTTTGTTGCGAATAAATTATCGTGAGACTTGCAAATGACATTCTGCGGACAAATGTCGGCGCAAGCCAAACAACCAACGCAAAGTTTTTTGTCGATTACATATGTGCCTTTTTTGTTTTGAGAAATAGCTCCCTTAGGACATACTAATTGACATTTACCGCACTGTGTGCAAGTGTCGATATTGATTTCGGCAGCATTTCCGCCAACTCTGATACAAGAAAGTTTGGGGTTGTACACTTTGTAGAAAGCTTCCGAACAAGCCTGTTCGCATGATAAACATGCCGCACACTGACTTACATCTTTAACAATTAATTTTTTCATATGTTTCCTCCGAAATGGTCTGTATGCAATTTCTATGTACCTATTATACCATAACATTTCAAAAGTGCAATATTTAATTGTGTTTTTATTAACCTATGTTAAAATTATACTATTAAATTTAATTTAATCGTTGACATCTTCTCACAATATATTTATAATATATG
>CAZXWI010000103.1:0-5432 GCA_964644555.1 uncultured Lachnospiraceae bacterium
CAGACCACAAACAATGCCAGATTGTTTAACCCATGCCACATCGAAAAAATAGGCGGCATGAAAATTCTTTTTATCGGCATAATCACTCAGGAAGTTATTTCGCAAACCAAAACCGACGGAATCATCGGCTCGTTTATCGACATCAACGAGGCTGCTTCGGAAGTAGGCAAGATATGCGATGCTTATAATGCTCTTGATATAGATTTGACGGTACTTCTTACCCATATCGGATTCGAAGAAGATAAAAAACTAGCCCAAGCGCTCGACCCTGCGTGGGGAGTTGATGTAATAGTCGGCGGTCATTCGCATACATTTATAGAAGAGCCTGCTAATGTAAACGGCATAACCATAGTTCAGGCAGGCACAGGCACCGATCAAATCGGCAGATTCGATATAATCGTTGATACCGACAACAACTGCGTGGATTCGTACACATGGCAAGCAGTTCCCATCAACGACGCAACCTGCCCCAGAGATACGAAAATAGAAAATATAGTCATGCACTATAAATCCCATACCGATGAAAAATATGGGAGGATGGTAACTCATTTTAAGAAAAGGCTTACTCACCCCTGCCGCACTCAGGAAACTGCATTGGGAAACCTCTTTGCCGATATACTGCGTGATAGTCTTGAGCTGGATATTATGCTTCTCGGTTCGGGCAGTATTCGTAACGAAGAGCTCGGCCCTATAGTATTGTTTCAGGATTTGGCGGAGTGCTTTCCGTATGATGATGCCGTGTATGTTGTTAAAGCCACAGGAGCGCAGCTTAAACATATGATTAAATTCATGCTTCGTGATGAAACATGGGAGGGCGATCATTGCGAATTCTATCAATTCTCCAAAGGCATGAAAGTAGTTTATAATAAGGCAAATCATGAATTCAAGGAGTTCAGCTTAAACGGAAAAGAAGTTTGCGGTGATGAACTGTATAAAATAGGGCTTCAATATTTCCACTTTAACAGCGTAGGAGAATTTTTCGATATGCCTCTATCCGAACTTGAAAAGAATGCCAAAGCAAGGATTGTGGCAACATCATGTCGAGATGTTTTGGACGAATATTTATCATCACACAACAATCTCACTTCCGATATTTACGGCAGATTAACAGTCGAATAAATATAAATAAACCCATAGGATGAAATATCATCCGCAAAACTATAATTAATAAAGGAGAAGAATTATGGGACTTATTTCAGCAGCAATCGGTTCGGTAGCCGGTAATTTAGCAGATCAATGGCAGGAATTTTTTACATGTGATTCATTGCCAAACGATGTTTTGGTAGTAAAAGGTCAAAGAAACATCGGAAGCCGTTCTTCTAACAGAAAAGGCGATGACAACATTATTTCAAACGGCAGCGGTATCGTTGTTGCAGACGGGCAGTGCGCTCTCATTACCGATCAGGGCAAGATAGTTGAACTCTGTGCAGAACCCGGCGAATATACATACGATGTTTCCGCAGAACCCAGCATTTTTGCAGGTGATATCAAAGAAGCCGTCAGTGCAACTCTCACAAATATGCTTGATCGTTTCAAAAGAGGCGGCGAACCCGGCAGAGATCAAAGAATTTATTACTTCAACATAAAAGAAATTATGGATAATAAATTCGGCACAACCAACCCCATCTTGTTCAGAACAGTTGACAGAAACATCAGCATGGATCTTGATGTATCCATTCGTTTCAACGGTGTATATTCATACAAAATAACAAACCCGATTTTGTTCTATTCCAATGTTTGCGGCAATATCGACAGCGCTTACACAAAAGATGTTATCGATTCGCAGCTCAAAACCGAATTCGTTAACGCACTTCAGCCTGCTGTAGCCAAACTTTCGAATCTCGAAATAAGACCGAGTATGCTCCCTGCTCATGTTGGCGAACTTTGCACATTCATGAACGAAGAACTCACAAAGCTTTGGGCAGAAAAAAGAGGTATTTCTGTAGTCAGCATAGCAATGAACCCCGTAACTCTCACTCCTGAAGATGATGCAAGAATTAAAGCCATTCAGGATTCCGCAAGATTGGTTAATCCTGATCTTGCTCGTGCTACTCTTGCTCAGGCAACTGCAGATGCCATGAAAGACGCAGCCAATAACGCAGGCGGTGCAATGACAGGCTTTATGGGCATGAATATGGCTCAAGGTGCTGTAAATTCGGCACTCTTTACACCGTCTAATCCTCAGCCGGCTCAGACATCTCCTGCCGTAGACAGCTGGAAATGTTCTTGCGGCAATACCGCAACAGGTAAATTCTGCCCCGAATGCGGCAGTGCAAAACCCTCTCCTGCAGGCAGCTGGACTTGTACTTGCGGAACTGTAAACACAGGTAAATTCTGTGCAGAATGCGGAAGCCCCAAACCGACAAGCGGTCATAAATGTGCAAATTGCGGATTCGAAACAGAAGATAGTAATGTTAAATTCTGCCCCGAATGCGGAACAAAATTCTAAATAGCTAACAGTTAAGATAAAGGACTTATCGAAATCGATAGTCCTTTATTAAAAAAGGAGATTAAATGAGCACCGATAACCTTAATTATAAATGCCCCTCCTGCGGTGCTTCCATGGAATTTGATACGAAAACTCAAAATGTAAAATGTCCGTTTTGCGATACCGTAATGAGCATGGAAGCTATCAATAAACAGGATGAAAATATCATTAAATCAGATGTTAACGCTTCTTGGGATACTTCTTCCATAAAGGAATTTTCTCCCGAAGAGGCTCAGCAGCTGCAAAGCTTTGTATGCAATTCATGCGGAGGCGAAATAATTGCCGATAAAGCCACATCGGCAAGCGTATGCCCATATTGTGACAGCCCCATGGTTGTTTCCGATAATTTCTCAAACGGTCTTTGCCCCGAATTTATCATTCCGTTTAAGTTTGATAAAAATGCCGCAAAGGAATCTTTGAACAACCACTTGCTCGGCAAGAAGCTTTTGCCGAAAGTATTCAAAGATAAAAACCATATTGACGAGATAAAAGGCGTATATGTTCCCGTATGGTTGTTTGACACCGAAGCCGATGCCAATATTACCTTTGAAGGTACCAAAACCCGCAGATGGGAAGATTCCGAATATTCTTATGTCGAAACATCACACTTTAATATAGAAAGAAGCGGTCGTGTTGCTTTTGAAAATATTCCGGTGGACGGTTCAAGCAAAATGGACGATAATTTGATGGAATCCATAGAGCCGTTTTACATTGATGATGCTGTTGAATTTAAAACAGCATATCTTGCAGGATACTGTGCAGACCGCTACGATATAGATGTGGACGGCAGTATCCAAAGAGCCAACGAGCGAGTAAAGGCTTCCACCGAAGAAGTATTGGAAAGCTCCGTTGTCGGCTACGAAACCGTGCAGAGCAAATATTCGCAAATCGATTTATCAAGTGCCAAAGCAAAGTATGCCTTGTATCCCGTGTGGCTTCTTAACACCACATATAACGGCAATAAATACACCTTTGCCATGAACGGTCAAACAGGTAAATTTGTAGGTGATCTTCCTGTTGACAACGCTGCTGCAAAGAAATGGTTCTTCTCTCTTGCAGGTGGAATCAGCGTTATAGCATATATTTTATTATTCTTCGTATGGAAGATGTTTTAGGAGGGCATGAGAATGAAAAAGAAATTAGCGGCAATTTTAATTGTCATATTGTCTGTTTGTTTGGCATTTTCATTTGCATATGCCGATGAAGAAAAACTGCCTCTCCTTATTGATGATGCCGATATTTTATCAGATGAAGCCGAAAGCGATATTCTTTTGCGCCTTAGTGATATTTCCGATAGATATAATTGCGACACAGCACTTTTGATAATATCAGATACCTACGATTTCGGATATGATGACGGAACTGCTCTTGCCGATGATTTTTACGATTACAGCGGCTACGGCAGAACATCCGAGCGTGACGGAATGTTGTTGGTATGGGTTGATAATGACCGAGAATTATTCCTAAGCACACGAGGATATGCTACATATGCCGTAACCGATACCGGTTTGGATTACATATTTGACGAAATGAGTTCTTATTTATACGATAACGACTTTTACGGAGCATTTGTTAAATATGCCGAAAGTATAGATTACTTATTGGAACTTGCCAAATCCGGCAACAGAATGACTTCGGGCGAAACATTGTCAGCCCCGAATCCACTCTTAAAAATTCCCATTGCTTTGGCAATAGGCATTTTGATTGCATTTATAATCGTTTCTTCATGGAAATCGCAGCTTAAATCCGTGCAAGCCGAAAAATTTGCCAATAATTATGTCAAAGAAGACACTATCGACATAAGAAACGGAGGAGAATATTTCATGTACAGCCATGTGGATAAAACGAAAAAAGCAAAGCAGGAAAGCACCACTCATACATCTTCTTCGGGTGCTACCCATGGCGGAGGAAGCAAGAAGTTTTAAAAACGGTTAAAGACGAATAAGTAGATACTTTATAATCTCGCTTATAAAGTATTTACTTATGTGGGATTTAAGGCAAATGGAGTTGGCCGAATGAGCAAATATTCGAAATTGTGAAAAAGCTGGCTATGCCCCAAAAGAAACAAAGTAAACAGCCCTTTCCGCTGCATTACATGATAATGTAATTACAGCATTAACACACTTAGCACCTCTTTAATATAAAATTATATAAAAATATGCTCATATCCGTTGAATAATTGGATATGAGCATTATTTAAATTATTTAAGCTGAAATTTACTATTCCGAAAATGTATATTTTACAATATTTCCGCTTCCGTCCCCTGTTGTGATGATAATATCACCGTTTCCCATTTCGGTTGAGTCGATAATCGGGAATCTTTTATTTGCCTTAACATATGCCATAGGACTTTCCGCTTCCACTTCAATCATCTCTTTCTTGGCATGGTCTGCGCCTCCGCAGGGGTTGATATCTTCGATAAACACTTCGTAATAATTCATCACATTCTCCTTAAATGGTATTTATATTTTAATTATACCATATCCGAAAATGTAATTGCAAAGGGCTAATTTCAATACATTTTCTTTGTTGGTTTCATCGGGGGTGTCCTTTTGCTATTCATCCTATGAGTTTGATAGGTCCGAAAGTGTTAAAGCCGAAACAACCGAATTCCCCGAGAATTTTTGCGTTGTGAGTTGCAACTGCTTTTGTTATTGCCTCGGTGTAACCTTTCTTTTCTTCTCTGTATGTGTAGATGAAAAATGTTTCCTTGTTATTGGCATATTCCTTTCGGGAAACTGAAAAATTTAATCCCCATCACCAACACCTTGGAATATATAATCAATCTTTGATTTTCGTTAAAATTAAATTCCTTTACAAAAATTTAATATCCAATTTATTATCGGCAAAAGCTTTTCTTCGTTGTCTTTTTTATATGCCAGAAAAACATCGTATTTTGCGCTGTCATCCGCAATTGGAATTAGTTTTCGCTCTTTTGACGGC
>CAZXWI010000104.1:0-5143 GCA_964644555.1 uncultured Lachnospiraceae bacterium
ATTCTTTATTTTGCGATTGATAATTTATTGCATTTCTGTTATTATATATTTATCGACAAAATATATTAAAGTTATGAACATTTCTCGATAATTTTCTTTCTATAACCTGTTAATAACTTATCGACAAACTGTTCTTTTTTTATCGGCAAATTTAAAATATGCCCTTAATAAAAAGAAAAATCATGTTCAAAACTTATTATGTTTATAACTAAAGCTACGGAGTTGACACAATGAACGAAATGTACGAATTATGGAGCAAAGCAACCGACTATCTGCGCCCCGAACTAAGCCCTATGGTCTACGAGGAATATATAGCCAATATAAAACCCGTCTACCTATCAGGCGACACCTACATACTTAAAGTAGACGAGGACTACAAACGAAACCTCATCATCAAATTATACGAAGCACTCATCAGTAAAGCCGTAAGATATGCCAACGAAGGGAAAAACCTCTCCGTTAAATTCATAGTTGACGATAACGAATATATCGACATCTACAGCGACTCATTATCAGAGGGTTCGAGTATGCAATTTCACCCGCATTTTTCATCGAAATACACTTTTGATACTTTTGTTGTGGGTTCTAACAACAGGCTGGCTCATGCAGCAAGCCTTGCGGTAGCTCAAGCACCCGGCAAAAAATACAATCCGCTCTTCATATACGGCGGTGTTGGGTTGGGTAAAACTCACTTAATGCAGGCTATCGCACAATATGTTTTAAAGGAAAAACCCTACGCAAATGTGGCATATTTAACAAGCGAAAAATTCACCAGCGACTTTATTGATGCCATAAAAAAGGAAACGAACTACCAATTCAGAAAAAAATACAGAAATGTAGATGTTTTGTTAATTGACGATATCCAGTTCCTTGCCGGAAAAGAGGGAACTCAAGAAGAGTTCTTCCACACCTTCAACGAACTGCATAATGCGGAAAAACAAATAATTATAACCAGCGATAAACATCCCAACGAAATACCTAACCTAGAGCAAAGGCTCAAAACAAGGTTCGAATGGGGTCTTACTTGCGACATAAGCCCACCGAATTTCGAAACAAGGGTTGCAATATTAAAAAGAAAAGCGGAAGATGACAATTTTTTCGTATCAGATGATGTTATAGATTTTATAGCGCAGCATCTGGGCAATAATATCCGAGAACTTGAAGGTGTACTGCTTAAAGTTAAAGCAATTCAGGATTTAGAGGGTGAGCAAATAACAGTGGAATCATTAAAGAGCCATTTAAAAGACTCCATAGTTATTCAAGAAAAGCACTTATCTCCCGAAATAATAATCCAAACAATAGCCAAAGAATACGGTGTTTCGTTTGCAGATATACTTTCATCCAAACGAACTAAAAACATTGCACTTGCCCGTCAGGTAGCAATGGCAATGACAAGGGAATTCACGGAATTATCTCTTCCCAACATAGGCGATACTTTCGGAGGAAGAAACCATTCAACGGTTATTCATGCCATTGATAAAATCCATAAAGACGAAGAATCAAACGAAACATTTAAAAAGCGTATGTCGGAAATAAGAAAGATGTTAAAGAACATTTAATTTAACTTTAAACAACTTACAAACATCTTATCAAGTGCTTTATTAACAGTTAAACACACATTTCTTAACATCGAAATAAGCTTAATTAAAGCAAAAAAACGACTTATCGACATTATCGACACTACTACAGATGCTACTACTGCTAAATATAATAATTATATATAACCCATATATTCAGGCTAAGTCGGCTTTAAGCTTAAAGCGAAGTTAAAAAGAAAGGAAAAACCCAATGAAATTTTCAGCAGAAGTAAATGAATTTTTAAAAACGATGACCACGGCATCAAAAGCCATAAGTTCCAGAAACATGGGTTCTGTTTTGGACAACTTACATATAGAAGCGGTTAAAGGCAAAATAATAATGAGAGGAAACGATCTCGAACTTTCCATTATTACATCAATGCCTGCGGAGGTATTAAGAGAGGGGACACTTTTAGTTCCCATAAAAACCATCTACGATTTAATCAGAAGTTTTCCGAACGAAAGAGTATTTTTCGATGTTGACGAGGACTATGTCATGCACATCTCCTGTGCTCAAACCAATGTAGATATCTTAGCTCAGGATGCTTCAAGTTATCCTATGTTTTATAACCAAACCACGCAAAACGAAATTATTCTTAAAAACGAAACTTTCCGAGATCTGGTCCGTGAGAGCATTTTCGCTTGCGCACCCACCCTCAGCATGAATCCGGTTATAACAGGCGTTTATATGGAAGTTGAAGAAAACAATGTTACCTTTACAGCTCTCGACGGTTATAAAATGGCATCACGCTTCGAAAAAGCCGTAAATTCCGTTGAAGAAAAAGTCAGTGCCATAATTCCGGGTAAAACATTAACAGAGCTTTTAAAGATAGTATCTTTGTATGAGGACGATATCAGAATAAGTATAGTAAAAAATAAATTTATTTTAAATATGGGTGAAACTCAAATTGCGGGAACTTTGCTCGAAGGTCCGTACATTAACTATAAAGCATTAATGCCCTCCGAGATAAATACCGTAGTTAAAATATCCAAAAACGATCTTTTGACAGGCATTGAAAGAGCAGGTCTTTTAACCGATGCCAGCAAAAATTCAATGGTCAAACTCGACTTCTGCGATGATGTGCTTAATATCTCCTCAGAATCCAATGTAGGTAAAATAAGCGAAGATGTGCCTGCAGGCAAAACAGGTAATGATATCAAAATAGCATTCAATGTTAAATTCTTAGGTGATATCCTAAAAAATGTCAAAGACGAAAATATCATTATGGAATTCAGAGATTCCGTAGGCCCGTGCCTCATTAAACCCGTAGACAGCGACAGATTCGTATTCTTGCTTATGCCGGTTAGGTATACAGAGTAAATATTATGTGGAAAGCCTTCCATTCAGCTTTTATGCCAATTTCGTTAGTGTAAAGGGTGGTGGGGGCTTCCCCCACATATTCCCCACAAAAAGGACAAATATCAATGATACACATAAACTTCACCAACAACACACAGACCAAAATACATATCTCAGCCCTTGAAGAAGTGGTTAATTTGTTTAACTCTTCGTTTAGTGCTTTAAGTGATACAGCCGAATTTACACTCGATGTAACTACAAGCGAATGTAAAAACGGCTTTATTTCACTTTGCACTTCTTTGGGGTATGAAAATGTTTGTGTAAGTTCGCATAATTCATCATATGCATCAAAGCTTTCGGTTTATAAAATGTTAAAGAATATAACGAAACATGCTCAGCCGTGGGGGAGTTTAACGGGAGTAAAGCCTCTTAAATTACTGGTTAAACTCAAAGAGAATGGTTTGAGTGATGATGAGTGCGAGAAATATATAAAGGATAATTTCGATATCTCCGATGAAAAACTTAATCTGCTCTTTAAAACATTAGATAATAATATGTCCATGCTGTATCCTAAAGATGAAATGTATTGTATGTACATACATATTCCCATGTGCCTTAGTAAATGCAGTTATTGCTCTTTTCCATCTGCTGTAACAGATATAGGAAGTGATTTATGCGAAGAATACTTAAATGCACTAATAAAGGAATTAAAAGCTGTTACAAATTACTTTAAGCCCCTTAAAGCGGATTGTTTGTATGTTGGAGGAGGCACTCCGTCAATATTATCCACCCCTCAAATAAAAAGATTTTTATCATCTGTCAAAGAGTCTTGCCCCGACATAACCGAGCTTACTTTCGAGGCAGGGCGAGCTGATACTCTCGATTATGAAAAACTTAAAGCTCTTAAAGACGGTGGCGTAACCAGAATAAGCCTTAATCCTCAAACAACGAATAACAAAACCCTTTTGGAAATTAACCGTAAAGCTTCATACGAAGATTTTCTCTCTTGCTTTAAAATGTGCAGAGAAGTTGGTTTTGATAATATAAATTGTGATATCATTTACGGGCTTTCAGATGAAACAAAAGAGGATTTCGATAAGAGCTTAAACGATATAATAAACACATCTTGCGAAAGTATTACACTTCATACATTATGTAAAAAAAGAACTTCCGAAATACTCCTTGATGAACTTAATAAAAAAGAACTTCCCATTGCCGAGTATATGAACTCTTCATGTGATAAATTAATCAAAAACGGATACGAGCCTTACTATCTTTACAGGCAGAAAAATGCATTGGATAATTCGGAAAATACAGGTTATGTAAAACCCGGTTACGGATGTATATATAATGTAAGAATGATGGGCGAAAGGCAAAGTGTCATTTCTGCCGGAGCAGCAAGCACTACTAAAATTTATTTTGCCGACGAAGACCGATTCGAGAATGTGTATAACATAAAAAATATAAGAATGTATATAGACAATATAGATGATGTCATACAAAAGAAATTATCACACATAGATAAAATACTTAAAAAGGAAATCTAAATTGAAGTATCTGTATGAATACCGTTCTTTAATAGGTAATATTATAATTTTAAGTAACGGAGAGTATGTTTACGATATAATAACCGAAAACAGTCCAAATTATCAAAATTTAATTCGCAGCGATTATATACAAAAAGCAGACGAAACAATAATCAAAATGAAAAAATGGCTGGATCTTTATTTTATAGGTATACAACCAGACTTTGAGCCACCGTATAAAGGAATAAATCCTACAAATAAATAAAAATGCTTTAATTATGCCATTTTATCAAAAAAACACTTGCAAAATAACGAAAATGTGTTAATATTTATATTGCAAATTTAATATATTTAATCCGAATCCATAGGAACGCACACAAGAGAGCTTAGGCGTGGAACCCTAAAGCGAGTGCACTGGCCGAATTAGGTCAACTGTATTGCGGAGCAAAGATTCATTTTATGCCATTGCAATAGTGAACAAAATAGCTATTGTGAGAAGGCGAATCTAAGCGATGATGCATAGCCAGGAGAATTATTCGTAACACAATTTTTTTTAGTGTAATTAAACCGTAAGACGAATATAGGATTCATCTTACGGTTTTACTTTTGTCAAACGGTTAAGGCCAAACAAACGAAATAATTTACAAGCTTGCTTGATAAATTAATCGGTTGTGCAGGATTTAAGGGCAAACGGAGTTTGCTCAATGAGAGATTAGAATAATCTCGAATGCCGTTTGCAG
>CAZXWI010000105.1:0-5269 GCA_964644555.1 uncultured Lachnospiraceae bacterium
AAATATTTATGCCTATTTATTCGTTTGTTTCGCTTTCGCAAGTAATTTGTTCTGATGCCGATTCTTCGTCTTTAGTCGATTCGACATCATGAGGCTCGTCTAAAGCCTTTGTTTCACTATTTGAAATGCCCTCTTTCCCATCTTCCGGAATTTCACCTGTAGGCTCTTCCTTTTTCGTAAGTGCTTTTTTGAGGAACACATACACCAATATCAAAGCACCTATTATAATTAATGCATATCCGATTATTTTTGTGGATGCAATAATTAAATCACGGAATAAAAATGCGCATACTCCCACACAGCCCATTATCAAAGCCTGCAAGAGGTTTTCTTTTTTCTTGAATTTACCGCTTATGAATCCTATAATAAGAAGTATGCAGCGTATAACAGCCCAGATGCTCAATACAACGATGAGTTTCAGCGGTGTGATTGTCGGAACATATATTGTGGCAAAAATAAATATGCCGACGAGAAGCGTAAGTATCCCGTTACCCAAGGTCGTCTTCCAATCAATTTCGGATTGTTTGTTTCGCAAAGCCGAAATCGAGTCCGTGATACCGAATGCGAAGAACAGTACAGATGCTACGATTAGTGCTATCGACATTGCCATTTTAGGAAAAAATGCTATGGCAATTCCCGATGCAACGAGTATGATTCCCGCTAAAATTGCGCACAGCATATAAATTGGGGATTCGTTATTGGTGGATATCTTTTTCATAAATTATTATTCCTTTGTCAGAGTGAGTATTGATTTATTTAAGTATAACATTTAAAAATTGCTTTGACAATTATAAGATTAAAAATCCATTGACTTTAAGTATTTATTAATGTAAAATAACAGAAAGCGTTGAGAAAGACAGGTACTTATCACAAGCATTTCAGAGAGTCCGTGTTCGGTGCAAACGGATAGTGCGAATTTTAAGGAAGATCACTTTTTAGCTCAAAAGCCGAAACAGCAGTAAGCTTTTGCGTATATACCGCGTTAAGGTAATTAAGTGGGCTCATGCCAAAATAGGTGGTACCGCGGATTTCATTCGTCCTGTATTTTACGGGATTTTTTTATTTTTTAGGAGGAGATAATGTTTAAAGAGCTTAACAAAAACACAGTTTCGGAAAATGAAAAAGTCGTTTCTGAATATTGGGACGAGATAGATATTTTGAAGCGTACTACCGAAACGAGAAACGAATGCGACAACTTCGTATTCTTCGAAGGTCCTCCCACTGCCAACGGCAGACCGGGAATTCATCATGTTATCGCAAGAACGCTGAAAGATAGCGTAAATAAATACCACACCATGCTCGGTCAGCGAGTAATCAGAAAAGCCGGTTGGGATACTCACGGACTCCCCGTTGAGATAGAAGTCGAAAAGACTCTTAAAATGAACGGTAAACAGGATATTGAGAAATACGGCATAAAAGAATTTAACGAAAAATGCAGAGAATCGGTGTTCTCATACGAAGCAATGTGGCGTGAAATGACCAAGCGTATGGGTTACTTTATCGATTTAGACGATCCGTATATTACACTTGATAATAACTACATCGAATCTGAATGGTGGATATTAAAGCAGTTCTTCGAAAAAGGATATATGTATGAAGGTCATAAAATTCTGCCTTACTGCCCCCGCTGCGGAACAGGACTTGCTTCTCATGAAGTAGCTCAGGGCTATCAGATGATAAAAACCGATACCGTATATGTTCGTTTTAAAGTTAAGGATAAAGACGAATACTTCCTTGCTTGGACTACCACACCTTGGACTTTAGCTTCCAATGTTGCTTTGGCTGTAAATAAAGATGTCGATTATGTAAAACTCAAAAACGACGGATATGTTTATATCATGGCTAAAGAATTGGTTTCGTCGGTAATTGAGGGCGAATACGAGATTTTGGAAGAAATGAAAGGACAAGATCTCGAATATACAGAATACGAACAGCTCATGCCTTTTGTTAAGGCAGATGAAAACAAAAAATCATTCATCGTGTGCTGTGCCGACTATGTAAGCGTATCCGACGGTACGGGCGTAGTTCATATCGCTCCCGCATTCGGTGAAGATGACTACAATGTAGGTGTTAAATATAATCTTGCGGTACTTAATCCTGTTGACGAAACGGGTAAATATACCGAAACTCCGTGGAAAGATATGTTTGTAATGGATGCCGATAAGGACATTATCACATACCTCAAATCGGAAGGAAACCTTTACAAAAAACAAAGAGTCGAACATAACTATCCGCATTGTTGGAGATGTAAAACTCCGCTTTTGTATTATGCAAAACCGAGCTGGTATATTTCGACAACAAAATATAAAGATGCACTTATCGAAGCTAACAACAAAGTTAATTGGTTCCCCGATTTCGTAGGTGAAAAACGATTCGGAAATTGGCTTGAAAATGTTAAGGACTGGGCAATAAGCAGAAACCGTTATTGGGGGACTCCGCTTAATGTTTGGAAATGCGAATGTGGACATACTCACGCAGTGGGTTCCAGAAAAGAACTGGCAGAACTTGCCATTGAAGATATTGATGAAACAATAGAACTTCACCGCCCGTATGTGGACGATGTTCATATAACATGCGAAAAATGCGGTAAACCCATGAGCCGTGTAAAAGACGTTATCGACTGTTGGTTTGACAGCGGTTCAATGCCTTTTGCTCAAAGACATTATCCCTTCGAAAATCTTGAAGAATTTAAGGATCAATTCCCTGCAGATTTCATTTGTGAGGGAATCGACCAAACCAGAGGCTGGTTCTATTCACTGTTGTGCATTAGCACATTCCTCACAGGAAATGCACCGTATAAAAATGTATTGGTAAACGATCTTATTCTTGATGCCAAAGGTCAGAAGATGTCAAAATCCAGAGGAAATACAGTCAATCCGTTTGATATGTTTGACAAATACGGCGCAGATGCCCTCAGATGGTATCTTTTGTATGTTTCTCCGGCATGGACACCGACAAAATTCGATGAGGATGGACTTAAAGAAGTTATCAGCAAGTTCTTTACAACACTTAAGAATGTATACGCATTCTTTGCTTTGTATGCCAATACAGACGGAATCGATCCGAAAGAATATGCCGAAAACTTCACTTATACCGAAGAAATTGATGATTGGCTCATTTCAAAATACAACGCACTCGTAAAAGAATGCCGTGAAAATATGGACCAATACGATACCACCAAAACCGTAAGAGCTATTCAGGAATTCGTTAACGAAGATCTCTCGAACTGGTACATCAGAAGAAACAGAAGAAGATTCTGGGAAAGTGGTATGTCGGATAGCAAAAAAGCCGTATTCCTCACAACATACAATGTGCTTTGCGGAGTTTGCAAATTAGCTGCTCCTTTTGCTCCGTATATTACTGAGGAGATATACAAAAATCTCACAGGGGAAGAAAGTGTACATCTTGCTTACTACCCTGTATGCGACGAAACAAAAATCAATGATTCTCTTATGTACAAAATGGATACTGTAAGAACTCTCGTAAGTCTTGGCAGAGGTGCAAGAGAAGAAGTTCAAATAAAAGTTCGTCAGCCGCTTAAAGCTGCCATGGTAGATGCAAGCCTTGAAGATGATATATCGTACTTAACAGAGCTTATCAAAGAAGAACTCAATGTTAAAGAGGTTATTTTCGCATCTAATTTGAGTGATTATATGAACTTCACCATCAAACCCGATTTCAAGGTTTGCGGTAAAACATTGGGTGCTAAAGTCAAAGCTTTGGCAAGCTACCTTGCATCTTGTGATGCGTCATCTTTTATGCATCAAATAAATACAAACGGCAATGTTTCGGTAAATATCGAAGGAGAAGATATCACTCTTACCAAAGATATGCTCGATGTCAGAATCAATGCCAAAGAAGGATTTGATGTGCAGATGCAGGATAATTTGTTCATAATCCTCAATACCGAACTTACTCAGGAGCTTCTTGACGAAGGATACGCAAGAGAGATAATCTCCAAAGTTCAGCAATTAAGAAAAAATAACGGATACGAAGTTATGGACAGAATAAACTTAACCATAAACTGCGATGACGAAGTTATGAATGCCGTTAAAGCGTACGAAGAATATATTAAAAAAGAAACCCTTACCGACAATTTGACTTTCGGTGAAAATGACGGTTCTGAGGTGGACTTAAACGGACACGAAGCAAGCGTTAAAACACAAAAGGTAACAAATTAAAATTATTGCCGCTCGTATATCGGGCGGCAATTTAAATTAACAAAAGCAGATAATTTAAAGTACCGTAACTGAGTAGCTTTAATTATCTGCTTTTATTTTTCTATATTATATGTTCCTGACCTTTGATGTCGGCAAAAATCGTTGTCGGCAGTTCTTCGGAATGTTGTTCGTGAGCCATCTTTGCTTTTTCGTTCCATTTATTGGAGTCTTTTTGTGTGTCGGGCAGATGATTGATAAAAAGCTTTTGCGGTTTGCAATTTGTGATTACCTGTCTACCGTCTTTGGAACCCACATATGTGAATGGCACGAACATTGCGTGCAGCGGTCTTTTTAAACATTCGGTATTTTCGAATTCTTCGATGTTGCACTGCGCATCACCCACATGCAAGATATTTTTGCCTGCAATATTTATTAAATACGCATTGTTTATTTCGCAATCTTTTTCGTGGGTGTCGTGGCTTAAACCGATTGTGGTAATGTTGACATTACGAATGTAGAGTTCAACTCCGGATGATTTTGCTGCCTGCATCGGCCAAAGTCTTGGCAGAAAATCTTCTTCGAAGTCGGGGGAGCGTTTTATATAATCGATTACTTTCTTAGAACCTACTATTTGAAGCTGTGGATTATGTTTAAGCGCTTTAACACACATATTGGGGTTGAAATGGTCTGGGTGTTCGTGAGTAAACATCATTATGTCCACTCCCGCAAAAATTCCGCTTCCCGTTATAATATCGTTTAAGGTATTTTCGTCCTCTGTTGGGTAGGGGCTGTTTTTAGCCGATTGCAATGCATCGATAAGGATTTTTGTTTTCTTATATTTTATCATCACCCCTGCGTTGGCAAGGGTAGTAATATAGACTTTTTTGAAGATGAATCCGGATTTTGTTTTCGGGGTGCGGTTTTCTGCCTTGGCATTTTTTTTAGGTTTGTTTTCGGGCTTATCCGAAACCTCGTCGTTTGTTGGGTTTAGTGTATTTTCCAAAACATCCTCCTTGTTATATTTTTGTTACAATTGATTATACCGCTTTTTGTATTTATTACAAATAATAATTCATCACCAGAACATAAAATTTATTTATTTATTTTGT
>CAZXWI010000106.1:0-5003 GCA_964644555.1 uncultured Lachnospiraceae bacterium
ACTTATAGTTTAAAAGAGAGAATTTTTATCTCTCTTTTTTGTTTTTATATTGTATTATAAGGTTTAAATCTATCAAGATCATTTTCCCTTGAATATTCCTTCAAAAACCCATAATTATTAATCTTTCGCTTTTGTTTTCCTCCTTTTAATTGATATCCGATTACATCTTAAAGTCAAAAGCGTAATTTGTTATTTAAAAATTTTCTTTGCAGTGGTAAAATACTAAATAAAGCGAGGTATTATTTATGAAAGATTTCTTTAAAAGATATTTTATAGATCCTCTGACCTACATGGCTCAGGGGTTATTTGCCACCTTGATAGTGGGCAGTATTCTCAATCAAATAGGGGTAGTTGTCAATCACCCTGTAATAACGCCTTTTTTATGCGATACGGTATTTCCGGCTTGCAAGGTTATGACCGCTCCCGTAATAGCCATGGCGGTAAGTTACGGCCTTAAATCCGACCCATTGGTTATCTTTGCCTGCGGTGCCGCAGGATACATAGGTTCAGACCCTGTCAGTGCGCTTCTGGCAGGAATTGTCGGTAATGTTGCGGGAATGTTGGTCAGTAAAAAAACGAAGCTGGATATCCTTCTTACGCCGATAGTAACGCTCATCTGCGCAGGAGTTGTTGCGGCATTGGTTGGGCCTGTAATATCGCAATTTATGAATGAACTCGGGCAGATCATCATGTGGGCAACGGAACAGCAGCCCTTTGTTATGGGAATTTTGGTTTCGGTAATAATGGGAATGATTTTGACTCTGCCCATCAGCTCCGCCGCACTTTGCATGATGCTTAATTTAAGCGGCATTGCTGCAGGTGCTGCCACAATAGGATGCTGCTGTCAAATGGTGGGTTTTGCCGTAATGAGCTATAAAGCAAACGGTTTCGGTGGCCTTTTGGCTCAGGGTTTGGGCACATCCATGCTGCAAGTACCGAATATCATGAAAAAGCCCATAATTTGGCTGCCGACAATACTCTCCAGTGCAGTGCTGGGTCCTGTTTGTACGGTAATGCTCAAAATGACCAATCTTCCCTACGGTGCAGGCATGGGTACGAGCGGCTTGGTAGGGCAGTTCGGCACATTCGAATCAATGGGAGCTACTCCTGTAATATTCGTTATGGTGCTTGTTATGCACTTCATTTTGCCTGCTGTTTTAACTTCGGCATTCAGCTCTTTCATGAAAAAGAACGGCTGGATAAAAGATTCTGATCTCAAATTAGATATCTGACAGAATTAAAAATAAGTAGTAAAATGCACCCCAAAACAGCATTGATCACAGCATTGATAATCTTAAACAAAACGAACCTTTTTACAGACAGGTTCGTTTTTGTTATAAAAGACAAATTCTGCATTAAAAAGCATAGCCCTCCAAATCCCACAGATGCATAACTTACCGCCATAACGAGTAATTCATTTTTGGGTAAATAGTTTTTCAGTACAACAGCTCCCGATGTTATTTCCGTAAATACGCTTAGTATACCGAAAGAAATGGAGTTTTCATTAACAATGTTAAAGTCTGAAAACGCTCTTATCACAACCGAAAAAAAGACAACGAACGCACCTATGTTTATAGCCGTACTCGCTGAATTGGTTATTGCATTTGTGAAAAAATCGAAAAAAGGTATTTCGCTTTTTGTTATCGGAAGTGGCTTAGGGGGAGTGTATGTTGTTTTATAAATTAATTTATATATATACGAAGTAATGTAGCTGCCTATGTAATTGACGATTAAAAGACTTATGGCATAAATCCTTTTCTGATACATTAAAATTCCCATTGTAGAATATAAAAATAAAGGGCTTATCGCAGAGCAGAGCGTGATGAGGTGTTGTGCATCATCAGAAGTAATTTTGTTTTCTTCATACATTTCACATACGCATTTTACCGAAAGAGGACTTGCGCATACAAGGCTTATCAAGTATATGTTAGCGGCATTATCCGATATATTAAGGCTGTATAATATTTTCTTTATCGGCTTTATGCCGTTTGATTCATTCATATTTATCACTACCTTGCTTATGAAGCCGAAAATAAAAACATTCGGCAAAACTTTGTTTGCCCATAGGAGTATGCTATCAATGGTTGCACTTGATGCTTTTTCGGGAAATAGCACAAAATACATAAGCAAAAACAAGCAGAATATATACGATAAAATTTGTGATATATTAAAAGACTTCATATTTAAGTCTATGCTCAAAAACGAAGTCTTATTATTTTATTTAAAGCGATTTATAATATTGACACATATCTTTTATACAGCAGTTTTCACATTCGGGATTTCTTGCGTGGCAAATGGCTCTGCCGTGGTGGATTAATATGTGGTGCATAAGTATCCAATCATCTTTATTGATTACCTGCATGAGTTTATGTTCCGTTTTCAAAACATCTTTTTCCTTGGCGTAACCTATCCTGTTGGATACTCGAAATACATGCGTATCCACAGCAATGGTAGGCACTTTAAAAGCATTTGCCATTACCACATTTGCGGTTTTTCTTCCTACTCCGGGCAGTGTTATCAAGTTATCCATATTATTTGGCACTTCCCCGCCAAAGTCGGAAATAAGCCTATCGGATAATTCCAAAATGTTTTTTGCTTTGCTGCTTGCAAGACCGCATGTTTTTATAAGTTCGTATATTTTTTCGTACCCAAGCTTTATCATTTTCTCGGGAGTGTCGGCATGGGAAAATAATTCGGGAGTTACTTTATTTACCCTCACATCTGTGCATTGTGCGGAAAGCACCGTAGCAATGAGCAGTTCGTAAGGAGTTTCGTAATTCAGTTCGCACGATGCGTTCGGGTAATTTTGTTTAAGCGTTTCTGTGATTTGGTCTAATTCGATTTGTTCCATATTTAAATTTTATCATTATATTTGTTTTTTTGCAATTGGATAAAATCTATTTCAAAAAAGAAAATAAGCCTTGAAATATATCAAGGCAATTTCCCGGTAAAGCTTACACCGAGCGCTGCTTCTTGACGCCGAATGTTCACTTATTTAACCAAAAATGAAAGTAATTTGAAAGATTTATTAAGTATGCTTGTATTATATCGAACCCATGTTCATTTGTCAAGTGTTTTCGATAAAATGTTCGTATTTTTTTACGAATATTTATTTTCTTCATGTCAAAGCTAATTACATAATGTAAAGGTGGGTAAATATGGCTAAAGAAAAAATGTTTGATAACAGGCTGAAATTTCTTTTATGTATTATTTCTATAATGCTTATTGTTTGTGCGTCATTTACTTACAAAGCAATTTTTTACGAAGATGTAACCGAAAGTGTTCTGGCAAACCAATATGTAAAAAATATCATGCTTGCGTACCCAAGAGGCACTATCTACGATAGAAATTCTATCCCCTTAACCAACCGAAACAGTGAATACCCCTTTTTAGCCCTTTGTGATAATCCCATTGATTGTGTAGCGAAAAACTTAATAGGTGATGTTGAAATCGACGAAAATAATACCACACAATCGGGCTGCAAGGGCATAAGCGGTTTACAGCGCTGTTATGATTCTTTATTAAACGGAGGCTCTGCAATAGGGGTGTATTCATATGTGGATGCCAACGGCAATACCGTGGACGATAATTATTATGTAAGTTCAAACCATATCAATGAGGGTGGCAATGTGTATCTCACTATTGATTATTATATGCAAAAGACCATGGAAGAAACCATTGCAAAATGTGCTGATGATATAGGTTTTGAATATGCCTCGGTAATCTTAACGGAAGTAAGCACCGGCAAAATAAGGGCAATGGCTTCTTACGGAGGATATATGAATCAGGCTGTTTTATCTTATCAGCCCGGTAGCATTATGAAAATAATCACTGCATTAACCGCCTACGATATGGGCATTATAGATGATAACACAAAGTATTTATGCACTTCATCAGTAGATGTTGGTGGCGAGCAAAAAGGTTGCATCTACGAAACAGCCCACGGTGAAATCACCATTTCGGAAGCTTTGGCTCTCTCTTGTAATTGCTGTTTTTATGATTTGGCAAAAAAGCTTACTTATACTTCTATTGATGGCAAACTTTGTTCGTATATGCTTGATAATGCCAAGAAATTGGGATTTAACGAATATGGCAAAGAGCCTCAAAACAAGTTTATTTTAGAATACGACGGATACGACAGCTTTGTGCCGTCCGAATTATTTAATGATATGGATATTTTCAATTCCGCACTCGGTCAGGGCAATACCCAAGCAAGTGCATATCTTATTAATAATATAACAACCGCCATAGCCTCCGAAGGCGCTTCCCCAAAAGCATATATCACCGAAAAACTCACCGATGCCGCAGGAAGTGAACTGCCAAACCCCGAAAAAGCCGAATTCGACTTAGCTCTTAAAAAAGAAACTCTCATCTGGCTAAAAAACTCAATGAGAGAAACTTATCTTTCGGGAACTGCTTCAAGTGTTGATTTTTCATTCTGCGGTGGCATAGCAGGCAAAACAGGAACTGCCGAAAATATAGAAGGTGCGCTTTCCCATGCATGGTTCAGCGGATTCTATCCGATGAATGAAGCTAAATATGCCATTACCGTGCTTATTCCCAATATAGGCAGCAGCCACAACGCATTAATTCTTGCAAAAGAAGTAATATCAGAAATCGAAAAACTTAAAATTGAGTAAAAAATTATTTTTTCTTAGGTAATTTTAAGGTATATGGTATATAATAAAACCGAAAATAGATACTGTTATGTTTAGGTGTGTTTCATTTTCGCAATCATCTTAAATCCTGATTTTCTTGTGTCAAATCAAATTTTGCGGTTTGTAATACCTAAGCATAATAACACATTTTCTTCTCTAATGATTTTATATTAAAGGAAAAGGCATCTCTAAAGAGAGGTCTTTTCCTTTTTTGAAAAGTTTTACCGAATAATTTACAAAAAACCGATAGTTTATGTATCAAACAGAATCTATCGGTTTAAAATTGATTTTATTTATAAAATATTAACAAATCAAAATCTTATTATTATGCACTTCGTTTTCTTA
>CAZXWI010000107.1:0-5003 GCA_964644555.1 uncultured Lachnospiraceae bacterium
TATCTATAGTCACGGGATTATTTTTATCCATAGTTTTTGTAATATATAAATTTTTAATGTGGGAGGTTGGGAATGAATGTATTTCGATCCGGTATAGATATCGGTTCAACGACCGTTAAGCTTGTTGTTTTAGATGACTTCGGGAAAATGATATATGGAAATTATTGTCGACATCATGCGAATACGCAAAAAACTTTGAAGGATCTTTTATCCGATGCAAGGCAAAAGATAGGGGACTGTGTATTAAAAGTGAAAATAACCGGTTCTGGTGCAATAAATTTGGCAAAAGCACTCAATCTTGAATTTGTTCAAGAGGTAGTAGCTGTTGCCGGAGCATTGAAGAATACAGCGCCTCAAACCGACGTTGCCATAGAATTGGGAGGCGAAGATGCTAAGATAATTTATTTCGATAATGGCATAGAAGAGCGAATGAACGGTGTATGCGCAGGTGGTACAGGCTCTTTTATTGACCAAATGGCGGCTCTGCTCCAAACAGATGCCGAAGGGCTGAACGAGGCTGCAAAGGAATATAAACAAATTTACCCAATTGCTGCACGATGCGGTGTTTTTGCCAAAACGGATATACAGCCCCTTATAAACGAAGGTGCAACGAAAGCCGATTTGGCTGTTTCCGTATTTCAAGCAGTAGTCAATCAAACAATATCCGGCTTGGCGTGTGGCAAACCGATACGTGGCTCGGTAGCATTTTTGGGTGGACCTTTGCACTTTTTAACGGAACTTAAAAAGGCATTTATTCGCACATTACACCTTACCGATGAAACCACAATAGACCCAGAAAATTCACACCTTTTTGCGGCTATGGGCGCTGCTTTGGAATCCGGTGAGGTTAGTGGAGTTGAAATCGGTGATATCATTGATAAGTTGGATGGCGGTGTCAAAATCGACTTTGAAATGCCGAGGCTTGAGCCTTTATTTGTAAACGAAGATGAATATAATCATTTTATAACAAGGCACGAAAAGGCTGTGGTTGAAAAAACCGCACTTTCCGATTATTCGGGAAATTGTTTTTTAGGAATTGATGCAGGCTCTACAACGACAAAACTTGTTTTGATAGGGGAGAGTGGAGAACTTTTATACAGTTTTTACCGAAACAATCAAGGAAATCCCGTAATGACGGCGCAAAACGCAATAGCCGAATTAAATAGGATTCTGCCTGATACCGCATTAATTGCAAGATCTTGCTCAACAGGATACGGAGAGTCGCTTTTAAAAACAGCATTCGCCCTTGATGAGGGAGTAGTTGAAACGATTGCTCATTGTACTGCCGCCACATTCTTTGATGAAAATGTGGACTGCGTTTTGGATATCGGCGGTCAGGATATGAAATGCATTAAGCTGAAAAATAAGACCGTTGATACGATAATGCTCAACGAAGCATGTTCTTCGGGGTGCGGCTCGTTTATAGAAAATTTTGCGGTGAGCTTGGGTTATACTGTGGAGGACTTTGCCAAGGAAGCTGTTTTTGCACAATCTCCTGTCGATTTGGGAACGAGATGTACCGTTTTCATGAATTCCAATGTGAAGCAAGCGCAAAAAGAGGGAGCTTGCGTTGCCGATATTTCGGCAGGGTTGGCTTATTCCGTTATTAAGAATGCACTTTATAAGGTTATCAAACTCAGCAGTGCCGAAGAATTAGGTAAACATATTGTTGTGCAGGGTGGCACGTTCCACAATAAAGCGGTACTTCGTGCATTTGAAAAAATTGCAGGTGTAGAAGTAATATGTCCCGATATTTCGGGGCTTATGGGTGCATTCGGTGCGGCATTGGTTGCCAAGAATTCCTACAAAAATGAAAAAAGCACCATGATGCCATTAGAGGACATAATCAATCTGAAATACGAATCCAAAGGGGTGCGCTGTGGCAGATGTTCCAATAATTGTATGTTGACGGTAAATATATTCCCCGGTAACAGAAAGCATATAAGCGGAAACCGCTGTGAAAAAGGAGCCGGTTCGTCTAAGGCAAACAATAATGTTCCCGATATGGTAAAATACAAGCGAGAGCGTATTTTTAATTATGAGCCTCTTGAAGAGGAGAATGCTCCGAATGGTGTAATAGGAATCCCCCGTGTGCTTAATATGTATGAAGATTATCCGTTTTGGGCAACATTTTTCAAACAGCTTGGTTTCAGAGTAGTGTTATCGCCTTTTTCGGATAGAAAAATATACGAGCTTGGAATGGAATCTATCCCATCCGAATCCGAATGTTATCCGGCAAAACTTTCTCACGGTCATGTGCAGTGGCTTATTGAACATGGAGTGAAAAGCATTTTCCATCCTTGTGTTTTCTATGAATATAAGGAAACTGAAAATGCACAGAATCAATATAACTGTCCAATAGTTATATCTTATGCGGAAAATCTTAAGAATAATGTGGACGATATTTCAAAGCACGATATAAAATACATTCGCCCATTCATATCTCTTGCCGATGAGAAAACTGCAGCGGATCGTTTGGTGGATGTTGCAAAAAAAGAATGGAATATTTCGGAAGAAAAGGTACGAAAAGCCGTATCAATGGCTTGGAATGAGCAAAGAAAAGCCAAAGAAGATATCTTAAAAGAGGGAAGCAAAAATCTTGAAGAAATGAGAAAAAATAATCTCAGGGGCATAGTATTATCGGGCAGACCTTATCATATAGACCCTGAGATAAATCACGGTATTCCCGAACTTATTTCTTCCTACGGATTATATGTATTTACGGAGGACAGCCTTCCTGTTGATAAAAATAATGACTCACTCAGAGTAGTGGACCAGTGGGTTTATCATTCCAGATTGTATAAGGCAGCCGAATATGTGAGTAAGTGTGATGATTTGGAACTCATTCAGCTTAATTCATTCGGTTGTGGGCTTGATGCGGTAACAGCTGATCAAGTTTCGGAAATATTGGAGAGAAACAATAAACTTTATACGCTTCTTAAAATAGACGAAATAAATAATTTGGGAGCTGTTCGTATTCGTATTCGTTCGTTATTGGCTGCTATGGATATGAGAAGAGAAAAAAATATTAATCATAATCATGTCAAAGCAAACTATACACGAAAAGAATTCACCAAAGAGATGTATAATTCTGGTTATACGATTTTGGTGCCGCAGATGAGTCCGATACATTTTGATATATTGGTTCCGGTATTTCGTAAACACGGCTACAATATGGTGCTTATGGATAACGATAACCGTGAAGCTATCGATACAGGGTTAAAATATGTAAACAACGATGCGTGTTTTCCGTCAATGACCGTTGTCGGGCAGGTAATGCAGGCTGTTTTGTCGGGCAAATACGATACTAATAAGCTTGCTGTCATAATGTTTCAAACAGGTGGGTGCTGCCGAGCAAGCAACTATGTGGCTTTTATACGCCGAGCATTGGCAAAAGCCGATATGGCGCATATTCCCGTAATATCCATGAACTTCAACGGAATGGAAAAGAATGAGGGCTTTAAACTGCCTCTTTCACTTATGGCCGATGTGGTGCAGGGGGTAGTGTACGGAGATCTTCTTATGCGATGCTTATATAGAGTACGCCCCTATGAAAAAACTAAAGGCGAGGCTGACGAACTTTGCAGAATATGGAAAGAAAAATGCATCGAAACTCTTAACAGTCCTAACAGTCTCAAAAAATATAAGAGCAACTGTAAAGGCATAGTTGAAGAGTTTGATGAATTTCCCATAGATGAATCCCTTAAAAAGCCCAGAGTAGGAATAGTCGGTGAGATACTCGTAAAATATATGCCACTAGCCAATAATTATTTGGTCGATTTGCTTGAAAGAGAGGGCGCTGAAGTTATCGTACCCGATTTGATAGACTTCTTCAATTATTGCCTGTATAACTCTCAATATAAGGCAAAGTATTTGGGAGCTGCGAAAAAATCGGATATCATATCGAAGATAGGCATTAAAGCCGTGAGAATGATCCGAAAACCTGCACTTGATGCATTGGAAAAATCCGAAAGGTTTGATTCACCAATGGCAATTGAAAATATGGCAGAAATGACAAAACCGTTTTTGTCGATCGGGAACCAATACGGAGAAGGTTGGTTCTTAACAGGTGAGATGCTTGAATTGATCAAGGAAGATGTTCCCAATATTGTTTGTATTCAGCCGTTTGCGTGCCTACCGAACCATGTAGTTGGTAAAGGCGTTATAAAAGCAATCAGAAATGCTTACCCGCAGGCTAATATCGCTGCAGTCGATTATGACCCGGGTGCATCGGAAGTAAACCAGCTTAACCGTATCAAATTGATGTTGTCCACGGCTAAAGCACGGCTTAAAGAATAAAGCCGAATTATTTACATAAGATAATTGCATAACAAAAGGCAGACTTGTAAAATATGAGTCTGCCTTTTAAGAAGGGTATTTATATAATTTTAATTTAATCGAGCTTTAAGCCTTTTGATAAAATTCTGCTTGTCTATTACAATGAATCGGTATTGTGTATCATCTTTTAACAAAACGGTAACCATTGGCAGAAACAGATACAGTCTGCTTGATACAGATGAAATATTTTCAAATGGAATTTTCAAATTCCGTATTTCATCGGGTACTGTCAATTTGCCTGTTTTGAATGATAAACACTCATCATCTATTATAATACCTCCACCGAGTATGCCGTTTCGTATCAGGCTTGCAGTAAAATATTTTTTCATCATTGAGCCTTTCTATTTAACTTCGTAGTCCTGATGTCCGATTTCGTTTTTATCAGGCATAATGAATGCCAAAACGATGTACACTATGATTCCGGGGATTACTCTTAAAAGAAATACACACAACAATACATAACATACTCTGATTACCGTTGCGTCAAGGTTTAAATATTGTGCTATTCCGCTTAATACTCCTGCAAGTTGTGCTGTTTCTTTGTCTTTGTAAAGTCTTTTCTTCAATTTATTTCCTCTTATTTTAGTTTTACAATCGCATTATAGTGTTATATAATTAGTACAAGGTTATGCATATATTAAAAATAAATTAGTTTAGGTATATAT
>CAZXWI010000108.1:0-4947 GCA_964644555.1 uncultured Lachnospiraceae bacterium
GGTTTACACAGAACCGAATATTTTGCTCTGTTCCTAAATGTAAATGCCAATGTAACCAGTCCTTTTGACAAGTCCTTGATAGAAGAAACACCACACATATTTTCTTCATACTGTTTAAAACTTCTCCAATGGTGATATTCCTTTGTTGGCAATGTAATCTCTATACCTAATAATTCTCCAATCGTTTCTAAATCTAATGCTGTTTCAATACGATTGGTTTCTTTGTTATATTTAATTTTCTGTGATAATCCATACTGACTAATAATCTGATAAAATTCTTTAATCTCGTGACGCTGTTCTACCTCATATAATTCTTCAAATCCTAATACATCACATAGGAAAAACTTATTTCTTCCTCTAAATCTACTGTCATAAAAACCTTTAAAGGTACTATCAATAGCAAGCAGCAACATCTTTCCTTCTTCTGTTGCTGGCAATGGCAGATTATATAAACTCCATACAAGCAGAGCAGTAGAACCTGCGTATTTGTTCGTATATCCATAATTCGATACATTGGCAAGAAGATTTGGATTGATACATAATGGGTTAGTATAATCTTCTCCATCTTTTCTACTGATATGGTTATCAAAAGCCATTTCTTCTTTAACGATAGCAACATCAACCCATACTCTTGTGGGTGCCTTCTTGTCCTTAAAATAAACTTCATTACTTGTGTAGATGTTATTGAAATCATAAAAGTATTCAACTTCCCAATTTGGGTGTACGCTTTGTACAACTGCTACGCTTGCAAGTGAATCAATATCATCACTCAAAACTAAATCTAATTTGTCATTTCTCTTATACCAATCTGGTACTTTGCTTAAATATTCATCTCTCACTAATTGTTTACCTTTAAGTGAAATAGTCCACTTAAAGGCATATAATCAATGAAGATGAAATAATTGCGTACTTTTTGCAAACTATTTCACCTTACCTTTCTCTCTGATTTTGAGTTCTTCCTTTTTTTATACTGGCTGTATTCTCTGTAATACTTCCCAGTTCTAATTGTTAATGGATAAACGGGCTGAATCGCCCAAAAGAAAAGTCAGTCACGAACTGTAACCGACTTGTAAAATGTCATTATTTTTTCATATACACTTGGGAGAAAATCAAACTCTCCCTTTTCCCAACGGCAGATTGCAGACCTGCTACACTCGACTTTATCAGCGACCTCTTGTTGAGAAATTTCTTGACTTCTTCGCCAAGTGCGAAACTCTGCACCTGTCACTTTATAATCTCCTTTACTAATAGTTGTGTGAACTTAGGGCATACCAAGCATAGTCCATAATTTCTTGCGGAATCCATTCAGACCTGTTATACCACGCTTCAAATAATTCACAAGCATATTCGTAAGCATTTTCTTCAACTGTGTCCCAGTCAATCAATTCTTCAACATCAACTTCTATGCCGAGCATTTGCATGAACATGGCTTCTTCCTGTGCTGCTTCTCGTTCTTCCATATATGCCTGTGTGTATGGATTGGCATAACCGTCAACAGATGGATAAGGACATGATTCATCATACAGTTGAAACTCATCAACCATTTCTTCTGTACTGCTATGAGCGTCTATTATGCTCACAAATCGGTCATATCCCCATCCACCGCCGGAATAACTCTGTCCACCTGCTTCTCTATAAGCACCTAAGAATGAAGTATTAGTGGCTACTTTTCTAGCACCTCTACTACCACCAAAAATCTTGCTGAACAGACCCATAGTATCACCGCCTACTCTTTATTCTCTTTGGCTTTCTCTTTCAGTTCCTTTGCTTTCTTCGTATTGTAACGTGGTGTCTTTGCTAATGGCTTACCCACACCATAAATGCAATTAAGCATTGCCTTATAAGTTTCTTCTGACGGAATTTCTTCTCCACGTTCCACCATCTTAATATAACGGTCAGTTACATTACACCAGTCGGCAACTTGCTTCTGTGTCTTTCCCATTGTATAGCGTAGGAATTTTAATTTATCTCCACTAAGCATTTTTCAACTCCTTCCTGACAGTAAAAAAAGGGAGCAACCTTACACACATAAAGTCACTCCCCAATTTATTAGTTTGTCATTTTATGTGTGTTTGATTATTCGCTTGGTAATGTTTTCTTAGCAAGTACAACACCGCTATCATCTACAAGACCTGTTGCGTAATACTGGCTTGTGTAGATTACAGATGTACGAGTAGAAGCATCCCTTGCTAATTCAACGTGTACCGTTTCTTTAGGAATAATTGCAAGAGAACCTTTCTTGATTGCAAGAATAAATTTCTCCTGTGTAGAGGTATCATAGAGACGATCTGAAACTACGACTTTAATTCCTCTAAAGAAACCTAAGAGGTTGTTAGTCATAATACCGTTACCATCAGCAGTGTGTGTGACTTCAGCAGATACAAAGCCATCCATTTTTAGGAATGAAGGAATGTATGCACTGTGAATTGCTAAAAACTGAAAGCTCTCTGCATTGGCATCATCGCCGTAAAGCCCTAAGATACCGTTGGCTTCATCAAAAGTGATTTCACCATCAGCAGCAAGTTTATATTTAAGTGGTGTCTTATATGCGTCTGCAATAAGATCAGCATCAATCTTTCTTGCAATACCAATCGCTTGAAAATCTGCTGCTTTCTCTAATGCTCTACCAAACGCTACTGCATCATCGTAGTCATTAACACTGTAACCATTAGGTGCTACCATCTTAATTGTTGCTTGTTTGTTTGTCTGTTTTAAGTTAGTAGTAGGAATTGGTTCACCTACCTTAATGTCAACGGCATCAGAATCATATACCCATGCAGGTAGGTTAATTGTCTCGCCCGGCTGTCCAATTAAATCACCGATAACTTCAGCCGCCTGTGTGATTACTACCTTACCTGCAATCTTCTGGTCTACAATAGAGGCATACACTTCAGGAATAATGACATTCTTGTTTACTGCATTTGTGCTTGTATTTGTTACTGTACTCATAAATTTTCACCATTTTTAACCTTTCAAATTTTCTTTGATAATTGCTACATCATTTTTGATTTCAACTAAATCCGTTTTGTAAGCGTCTAATACACCCACGAACTCCGCATTAGTTTCTAATAATTTTCGATTTGTTGATTGTGCTTCAGATATAATCGTGTAAAGTTTTTCTTCACGTTTTACGCTAGTGTCGGTAAATTTCTGAAACGCAACATAAATAAACCATCCAAGTGCAAGAACACACACAATAGGGAATCCTACACTTGCAATCAATGTCTGAATTGAATTTACATCCATTAGACCGTCCTTTCTCCCAACAAAAAAAGAGGTCTTATAATTCACCTCTCTTACTTGTTAAGTGTTTGATATAATGCAGGATTCTCCTGGAAAAGTTTTGCACGTTCTGCATAGGACATTTTCTTGAAGTCCTGCTTTGTGATTCCTTTGTTGGTGTTATGATTTCCCGGCTTGTTACTCCCGTTGAGAAAGTAGTTACCAAACATAGTCCCTAATTCATCAAGAGTAGTGTCCACGTCATCACCAATGTTGAGGTATTTTGCTAACTCTGTTGGAAGTTCTTTCTCTTTCAACTTATTAGCAATCGTCATTGCTTTTTCTTTGTTAGCAAGTTCTTTCTCTTTGGCTTCAAGGGCAGATAATCTTTCCTCTAATGCCTTTTCGCTGTCAGATTTTTCAACTGGCTTATACTTCATAAGTTCATCATTAGCGTCCTTCAATCTTTTGCTATAGTCCGTTCTGATGCGATCCTCATGTGACTGTACATAACGCTGTACATTAGCCAACTGTTCCTCTGTTAAATTCATTTCTGTTAATTCCATTGTTTGCTCCTTCCTGTGTTACAATACTCATCCCCTCAAAAGAGTTGAGAATACCGTCCCACAAATAAAATTTTTTGCATATAAAAAAGGCATTGCCATAATAGCAACACCTTTATTAACTAATTATTCAGTTGTATTTTCTTTTGCTTCAATATCTTCTTGTATAAGTTGTCTTATTAAATCCATACTACTAAAATATGATTGGTGGTCATTTAGTCGTGGACGACTTGAATCTTTAATTAACTCACTTACCTTATCCACCTCATATTGATTTAATAAATTTACAAGTTCCTTCATTTTTTCAATTTTCATTTTTTGTGTCCTTTCTTTAATCAAATTTTTTGCGTGAAAAAATAATATATCTTCCTACCATAAGATAGAAAATTTTGTGATGGGTTTAAACCCTATGTAGATTAAGGGTTTTCGGTAATTTAGCTACCATTACATTCTCTATCATATTAGGAAAATCTCAATTTGAAAATGCAAGCCCTAAATCCCTTGAAAAATAAGGAGTTTTGGATGCTTTTTTTAATTTAGCAAATTCGACTATTTCTCTTCCTATAGTTCCCTTATCTTGATGCTCATTTTTTCCAAGAAAATCAATACTTTCCGCAATTTTTTCATTTTGAAAAAGTAACTTTTTTGACTATTTTTTATTCCTACCAATAGCTTACTTAACTGAAAGTTTAAATTGTATCGGCTTAACCGATATAATTTAACTCTCAAAAAATATCTTTAGGGAAATTTTTCTTGATAAAATTACTCGTCCCCTTTATGTCTTTTTCTCCATTTGGAGAAGAAGTTGTACACCTTGAAAAACCTGAGTATTGTCAAATGGTTGTGGACATTATTCAAAAAAAGTATACAAGGAAAAGTTAATTTTTTATGCAATATTAACTTTTCTTCTCTCCAATACCTCCCTTAACTTGAATCTCTGAAAGCATTGATTTTCCTAACTAAAATGAAGATTGATATGTGCAAAGGTAGACCTTTTTTCTTCTCTCCTATAGCATCCTTAACTCCAATCGTGAAAACCCTTGATTTTCTTGGGGAAAATGGGTGTCGAGAAGTGGCTTCAGGGAAATTCTTTGTTGATTTCTAAATCCCTCTCCTATGTAACTTAAATTTGGTCACGAACTTCGAAATCAAATTTGACCTA
>CAZXWI010000109.1:0-4944 GCA_964644555.1 uncultured Lachnospiraceae bacterium
AGTAATGAACATTATAAAGGCAATATCAAAAGACAAACTCGTTATTTTGGTTACCCACGAAAAGGATTTGGCACATTTTTATGCCACACGAATAATCGAATTGGTGGACGGAAAAGTTACAAACGACTACCTAAACGAACATAACGATGAACTGGATTACAGAATAGACAATAAGATTTATCTTTTGGATATGCCGACTAAGAAAAAATTAAGAAGTCCGGAACTAAACATAGACTTTTATTCGGACGACAGCAGACCCTTAGATGTAACGGTGGTAATCAAAAACGGAAACCTCTACATACAAAATGCTTCGGGCAAAAGCGAAATAGTAGACGATAATTCGGCAATAGAACTCGTTTGCGACAATTACAAAAAAATATCGAAGGACGAATACGAAGGCTACCATTTCGAATACGACAAAATAAAAATAAATAAGAAAAAGATTCATTATCATTCGATATATAACCCCATAACTCTCGTAATAAACGGCTTTAAGAAAGTACTCAACTACCCTATTTTGAAAAAGATTCTGCTTGTTGGGTTCATAGCTTCGTCAATGTTTATTATGTATTCCATAAGCAGTGCATTCGGGATAACAACTGTTACGGACGATGAGTTTATTTCATTTAACAAGGACTACCTGCTCTTAAGCACAACCCAAAATACCGTTTCGGATTACACCACATATGAAAACCTTGACGGAGTGGGCTACATAATGCCGGGAGATTCGATAGTGCATTTTACCGTTGACTACAGTGGATATTACTATCAAACAAATAACGCTCAAGATAATATACAAGGCTCTTTATCAAGCATAGATCTCATTTCGGAAAGTGATTTGATATGCGGCAGAATGCCCGAAAATGAATACGAAATAGTGCTTGACAAAATGGTTTTGAACGACACTTTCGAATACGGCACCGCACCGATGGTTGGCCTTAAAGAAGAAAAAGACTTTATAGGCAAAAAAATGACTCTTTCAAACAAAAAAGAGTATATCATATCCGGCATATGCGACAATGTAAGCCCGAGCATTTACGCAAACGAAAATCAATTCTTTGAGATATACTCAAACGGCTCATATAATTATTTTTCGGCAGGAAATGATTCGGAAAACACTGCAAATGTTGTGGATGTGGAAAAAGTAAAGGACAAAATAACCATTACAAAGGGAAGAATGCCCGAATACGACTACGAAATAATCGTAAATAAAATGCACGAATACGATATGAAGCTTGATAAGGAAACCGACTACAAAGTCAACGGACACAAGCTCGTAGTTGTAGGATATTACGAAATCAGCGGCAATACCGATGAATTGTATTCCAACAAGAATACGGTGAAATATAAGTATATATCTTCAACCAAAGATATTACCATATACCCCACCGATAAAGACTTGGTAATGGATTACTTCTTATCGCAAAACATGAATATCCGTGATCTTTACACTACAGCCAAAGAGGAATACATTGCTTCCATAAAGGAAAGTGTAAAAACAACATTGATAATTACCGCAGTTGTGCTTTTGATTTCACTTATAGAAATATTCTTGATTCTGCGTTCGTCATTCCTCTCCAGAGTAAAGGAAGTTGGTACATTAAGAGCAATAGGGCTTAAGAAAAGCGATGTATACAAGATGTTCTTCGGTGAAATATTTGCAATAACGTTGACTACATCGGCTATAGGTTTCGGCATTATGGGATATGTTTTGTCGGAACTTTCGAAATTAAGTTATTTCAGCAATCTATACACATTCGATATAAGAGTAGTGATAATAAGCGTGGTTATCGTGTTCGTGTTTAATACAATCTTCGGATTATTGCCCGTATTTAACACATTAAGAAAAACTCCTGCGCAGATATTATCAAGAACAGATGTGGATTGATAAGACAAAAAAAGAAGAAGTCATCTTCTTCTTTTTTACTAAATAAAAATCACACAGCCCGCTTGCAGATAAGGCAAACGGGCTATGTTTTATCGATTATCCGCCGAACGGTATTGGAGGGCTTCCGATAGATGTAAGGAGGTAATTGTTTCGGAATTGTCCAAATCGGCAATGGTTCTGGCAAGTTTCAAAATGCGATGATAGCTTCTGGCGCTTAATCCGTATACATCAAAAGCGGTTTTCATCAGCTCATACCCCGCTTCATCGGGTGTGCAATAAATTTCCACCTGTTTGGAAGTAAGTTGTGCGTTACATTCGGCATTGATGTTTTTGTAGCGCTCAGATTGTATCTTTCTTGCTTTATTTACTCTTGAACGAATTTCGGCACTGGTTTCTTCGGGGGTTTGAGTATCTATAAGATTTTCGTATTTTTCCACACTAACCTGTGCCACAATATCTATCCTATCCATTAAAGGGCCTGATATTTTATTGGAATAACGCTCTATTTCGTAGGAAGAGCAAGTGCATTTGTGCCTAGGGTCATTTGCGTAGCCGCAAGGGCATGGGTTCATGCTTGCCATAAGAGAGAACCCTGCAGGGTATGTCATGGTGGAATTTACTCTTGATATGGTAACGGATTTATCCTCCAATGGCTGGCGCAAAACTTCGAGAGCACATTTGGGGAACTCTGCGAATTCGTCCAAAAACAATACTCCGCTATGCGACAACGACACTTCACCGGGGTGCGGTATCCTCCCACCTCCGACCAATGCAATGGGCGATATGGTATGATGAGGGGCTCTGAAAGGACGATGTACTATTAAGGGCGTATCGTTTTTCAAAAGCCCTGCAACGGAATAAATTTTGGTTACTTCAAGACTTTCTTTCATGCTCATTTCGGGAAGTATGGTAATAAAACGCTTGGCAAGCATTGTTTTGCCGCTTCCCGGAGGTCCTATCATGAGCATATTATGTCCACCTGCGGCGGCTATTTCCATAGCTCGTTTTACATGATGCTGAGCATGCACATCCGACATATCAATATCAAACTTATTTGCGTCCTGCATAAGAACAGAAGCATCGTAAAAAGATTTTGTCAATTTTGTACTGCCGCAAAGATGATACACTGCATCTCTCAAATTTTGAGCCGCATAAACATTCCCTCCCCCTGCAAGGCAAGCTTCCTGAGCATTTTGACTCGGTACAATAAAGTTCTCAAACCCCTTTTCAAGTGCGTCCAAAACCATTGGCAGCACTCCCCTTACGGGCTTTAATTCGCCATTTAGGGATAATTCACCCATTATTATGTATGTATTTAAATCTTCTTCTATAATTATTTGTCCCGATGATATCAATATGCCTATTGCCAAGGGCAAATCGAATAATGTACCCTCCTTTTTTATATCGGCAGGCGATAAATTGACTGTTACTTTGCTGCTCGGGTTGATAAATCCGTTGTTTTTAAGGGCGGCATACACCCTCTCCTTTGCTTCCCTTACGGCAATATCCGCAAGACCTACCATAAGAAACGACGATATCCCATTTGAAATATCCGTTTCGACTCCCACTATTTTCCCTTCTATCCCCACGATTGTGGATGTGTAAACCTTTGATAACATTTTTACCTCCTAAATTTATGTTACTTAAGTTTTGAATAATTCAATGAAGTTTGATGTGTAAAATATCTCCACAAAACATTTCATTTTTCTTTCACTATATATATTTTCCGAAAAACGAAAAAACCCTCTTTTTTTTAAGCACTTTTTTTATTTTTTTTCATACTATGTAATTGAACAGTAAATAAATAGGAGGAAATCTGATTTTGGATGATAGAGTTATGAATAATTCCGCAAAAAGATGTGTAGACTGTTTGATAGTCAAAAAAGTCTATGATGCATGCAGTAAACGAACCTGTTTTGAAAATTTGCCGTTTATGTTGGATCTGCCATGCGGAACATCCGATGATTATGTATATATGCATACCGAATTCGGAAAAGCACAAGTGGAACATTACGAAAACGAACCATTTTTCACGGAAAGAGATGAATGCAATGCCAATCTGAAGATGATAGTCGGAGTGCCTGTATGGGTGGTAATGAAAAGACGAAGCGACAGAGCGATAGTGAAAGTCCCTGCAAGACCTATATGCAACTCAAATCCACAATGCGACAATATTGTGAGAGTGCCTGTGAACATATGCGTTTACGCACCGAGAGATTACTTAAGACAGGGAAGGTTTGAACCGTATGCGGAAAGTTTGGTGGAAACGGGCTGCGCAAATATTACAGAGTGCAACACCATTCAGCTTTCACTCGGATTTTTCTTTATAATAAAGGTAGTGTCCGATGTGCAGCTCAAAGTGCCTAACTTCGGTTTCTGCGAAACTCCTCCCGAATGCCAGGAAGACCCTTGCGAAGTGGATTTCTGCCAAAACTTCTTGGACGAAACCGTCACTCCGTTCCCACAGTTTTTCCCGGGGGATTCGGGAAATTGAGATTTAAATGATATGTGAGGGATTCTCTATGCAAGCGCTGTAGCCGAAAATATTCGTATTTTTCGGCTACAGCCTGCTGCTCTTTCTTAACGGCAAAAGTATGTATTTTTTGTGATGCGTAAAAAAGTGCCGAGAAAAGTTTCAAACACAATTCTCGACACTTGTTTATTTTTTACAAACATTATTCCGAAAAATAAGGGAAATAATGCATAGGCAAAGTAATATCAAAATATTTAATGCACTTTGATTTTTATTTGGATTTGCTTCGAAATTCATTTCAAAATCATTACCGAAATTTTGATGTTGTTAGGCTCATTGATTTCATTGTCGAAACGGCTTGTGTTATTCATATGTCTTTTATTACATAAGGTATCTAGTTATCACTTTGTTTCCATTGTATTGAGAACATTAATACGAGATGAATCAAAAAACCTTGTTACTTCATTTAAAGATCTCAAATTATAAATATACATAAAACAATTTTCGGCTGATTTATACAAAAAATTCGAGATATATAATGTTTTAAAACATATATTATCATTGACATTTCGCCATAAAAATG
>CAZXWI010000110.1:0-4914 GCA_964644555.1 uncultured Lachnospiraceae bacterium
ACAGTGAAAGAACAACTTAACAATATAAAGCTCACCGCTTTAGAAGACATAAAAAATGCCTTATCGTTGAATGAAATCGAAAACTTGCGAGTCAAATACCTTGGTAAAAAAGGAGAATTAACTTCGATTCTCAGAGGAGTTTCACAGCTTTCGGCTGAAGAACGCCCCTTGATAGGAAAGATTGCGAATGAAACAAGGGAAAAGATAGAAGAAGCTATCAAATTGCAAAAGGAAAAATTCGAAAATGAAATTTTAAACGAAAAACTCCGCAGTCAGAGCATAGATATCACCCTTAACAATGAAAAATTGCCAGTAGGGCATGAACATCCGCTTTATCTGACTATCGACAAAATGATAGAAGTATTTAAATCCCTCGGATTTTCTGTTGTTGAAGGGCCTGAAATCGAATGGGCTAAATACAACTTCGACTATTTGAATGTACCGAAAACACATTCATCAAGAGATTACAGCGATACTTTCTACTTCGATGAAGATATACTTTTGCGTACGCAGACTTCTCCTGTGCAGGTAAGAGCTATGATGGGAACAAAACCGCCTATCAAAGTTATTTCTCCGGGCAAAGTTTACAGAAACGATGAAATCGATGCAACCCATTCGCCTCTGTTTCATCAGTTAGAGGGACTTATTATCGATAAAGACATTACAATGGCTGATCTGAAAGGCACTTTGGACTACGCTGCCAAGCTCATGTTCGGCGAAGATACCCAAACTGTTTTCAGACCTCACCAATTCTACTTTACCGAACCGAGTGCCGAAATGGATGCAACCTGCTTTATGTGTAAAGGCGAAGGCTGTAGAGTATGTAAAGGTACAGGCTATATTGAAATATTAGGCTGTGGTATGGTACATCCTAATGTTTTGAGAGCGTGCGGAATCGATCCGGAAGTATATTCGGGTTTTGCATTCGGCATGGGCTTGGACAGAATGACTTTGCTTAAATACGGTATAGGGGATTTAAGAAATCTATTTACGAATGATACCGACTTTTTAACACAATTTTAAGGAGAAATAATATGTTTGTACCTACAATATGGCTTAAAGATTATGTAGACATACCAAATGATATTCATAAGTTCGAAAGAATGATGACTCTCTCGGGAACTATGGTTGAGGGGTATGAATATCGTGCGGAGCATTTAAACAATATAGTCGCTGCAAAAGTAACGCAAATACAGCGCCATCCCGATTCGGATCATATGTGGATATGCACCCTTGATGATAACGAAAATACATATACAATAGTAACAGGCGCTCAGAATGTAAAAAATGGGGATATCGTTCCTTTGGCAAGAAATAATTCGGTTATCACCGGTGGAAAGGAAATCAAAACTTCCGTATTAAGAGGTGTTGAGAGCCAAGGTATGCTTTGTTCCGCTCAGGAACTCGGAATAAATTCTTCGCTCGTTCCCAAACATTCGGAAAACGGAATTTATATCTTGCCCGAAGACACAAAAATAGGGGAGGACATCAAAACGGTTTTAGGTCTTGATGATTACATTGTGGAGTTTGAATTGACAAACAACCGTCAGGACTGCAACTCTGTATTGGGTATTGCTTACGAAGCAAGCGCTACACAGCATAAAAAGTTTGACTTCCCGAAATACGAATTTACTTCACAGACTAACGATATAGATAACTATCTTACAGTTGAAGTTAAAAATTATGACATATGCCCCAGATACACGGCTAAAATGCTCAAAATAAAGAAAATCGAACCTTCTCCCATGTGGATGCAGATTCGCCTTATGGGAGCAGGTGTTCGTCCGATAAACAATATCGTCGACGTATCCAACTTCGTAATGCTCGAAATCGGTCAACCGCTTCATACTTTCGACTACGATAAGATTGCAGGTCATAAAATAATCGTTGCAAATGCAAATGAAGGTGACGAATTCATTACTTTAGATGGCACATCACATACACTTACTTCGGACTGCTTAATGATCAATGACGAAAACGGCCCGATTGCCATTGCAGGTGTAATGGGCGGCGGCAACTCCGACATTGATGAAAACAGTAAATTTGTTGTAATCGAATCTGCTAATTTCAACGGTGTAAGCATAAGAAATACCGCTAAAAAATTAGGTATGCGAACAGAAGCCAGCGCTCATTATGAAAAAGGCATCAGTGTTAATTTAACAAAATATGCCGCAGACAGAGCTGCTTCATTAATGGTTGAAATAGGTGCTGCCGAATACATCGACGGTGTTATAGACGTTTACGAAAACTTGCCTGAACCAAAACAACTTTCGATAGATATAAATTGGTATAACAAATTCATCGGTCTTAATTTGACAATTGAAGAAGCCGCAGGCTACCTCAATGATTTGGGATTTGCGCCTGTAATTGATAAAAATATTATCAATGTAACCGTACCAAGATTCAGACAGGATATCAATATAAAAGAGGATCTTGCCGAAGAAATTACCCGTATGTACGGATATACCAATATTCCTATGACCAGACTCGAGAGTTCCAATTATATTTCGGAAGAAAACAGTTATTACAGAGCGAAACAGGAAATCAAAAACCTCCTTATAAATGCAGGAGGCTGCGACACCTTAACATACGCATTCATAAGTCCGAACGCAATTGAGGATTTGAATTTAGCTCAAGACGATATAAGAAACTACCCAATGACTCTTATCAATCCGCTCGGTACTGAAAATTCGGTTATGAGAACTTGCATGGCTCCCAGTATCTTGGAAACACTTAAACTCAATTACAACAAGAAAAACAAGCCTCAGCTTATGTTCGAGTTGGCATCGATTTATTTAAAGAACGAAAATAAAGACGATCTTCCTGAATTTATCGAAAAGATTTCTTTGGGTAAATACAACAGCGATTTCTATGAACTAAAATCAATCGTAAATTATTTGTTTGACAGCTTGAAAATAAATAATATCGAATATATCAGAGCCGAAGAAACTTTCCTGCACCCAGGAAGAAGTGCATATGTATTATTAAATGGAGAAAATATCGGTTATATCGGACAAATCCACCCATATTTGGCTAAAAAATACGAGATTTGCGATGAAACTATAATTGCGGAATTATCGCTTAAACCAATCATAGATACATCTTCCAGTATTGAGATCAAAGTTATGCCTCCTGCAAAATATCCTTCTGTAGAACGTGATTTAGCGCTTCTTGCTGATGACGAGGTTCTTGCAAATACAATTACAAAAGTAATTAAAGAATTTGGCGGAGAATATTTGATTAATTGCGAAGTATTCGATGTTTACAGAAGTGAATCTCTCGGAGTAGGGAAGAAGAGTATTGCATTCAATTTGTTGTTCAGAAGCGAAACTTCAACATTGCATGACGAAGATGTAGATGGAGCAATCGCAAATATACTCAAAGGTTTAAAAGAAAAATTAAATATAGAATTAAGATAATCATAACTACCGAAAAGGTAATTTGAAAAGTAAAGGAAATATGCACTAAATAAATATTTAGTGCATATTTTTAAAAGAGATGGACAAACTTACACAATATAAAGAATATATCATAAACACATATCCCAAAGATTCCGCTAAAGGGTATCTATATGACTTAAACGGCTTTATGGATTTTTTACAAAGCAGATATCCTAATTACGAACAAGATTATTTTATTACACATTCGGATAATGTCGATATAATCGCTTATTTGATGCATTTAAAACAAACCGAACAAAACTCTGTAGCCACCATAAACAGAAAACTTTCATCAATAAAGAAATTTTACGCTTATTTAGCCGATAACAATTATATAAAAAAAGATATAGCCAAAGACATAAAAACACAAAAGCTTCCCGAAAACGAAAAAGTGTTTTTCACCGAAGATGAATGTAAGAAAATTCTCTATTCGGTTTCAGGACGCAATAAAATCAGAGATACTGCCATATTGATGCTGTTTTTGTTTGCAGGACTCAGTGTTAATGATGTGATAAATCTAAAATGCACCGATATAAGCGAAGATTATATTTATGTAACGCAAAACAACAAAATTACGAAAAAAGTACCTCAAAATGAGGCTCTCAAATCGATTTTAAGCCGTTTTATTTTGGAAGTGCGTAATTATACATGTGAAAATCTTTTTTCGGCAGATGGAATAAACCCATTGGGAAAGCGAACAATCCACCAAATTGTGGTTAAGCATTTAAAAAGTGCCGGGTTATATTCTACGGGAATGACGAGTGAAACTTTAAGAAAAAGCGGTGTTTATCTATTAAAAAAATATTCCGACTTTGACTATGCCGAAATACAGGAATACTTGGGGCTTAAGAATGCGTCATCACTCAAAACATATGAGAATTTAAAAGAAAAAGCACACTTTGATAAAATCAATAAAAATCCGCTTTCAAAGATAAAAATATAGAAAAAATGTATCAAACTATTCGTTAAACCTGCGTTTAGCGAATAGTTTATGATATAATAATTATGTTATCACCCATCGATTTAAAGAGGTTTTTTATGAACGATTACACATCAGAAAACAACAAACAGCTTATAAAAAAATTGCGAACTTTGCAAAATGAACTTCCTGAGTTTTGTAAATTATTTTTCCGTGCTAAAGCAGATACTACACAAATTAAAACACGAATCGCATACGCATACGATTTAAGAATCTTTTTTTACTTTCTGTATACCGAAATAGATACTTTCAAATTACGAAAATCAAAAAATGATTTTACCGTCGAAGATTTGGATTTGATATCGGCAACAGAGCTTAACATTTATTCCGAATTTTTAAATCTGTATTCTATTCCCGATTTAAATAATCCGGATATAATAAAGACATTTACCAATGATGAAAACGGCAAAAAAAGAAAATTATCCACAGTACGCTCTTTTTATAAATTTTTCTATCAAAAAGAGATGATAAAAAATAATCCTGCACTCTTAATAG
>CAZXWI010000111.1:0-4665 GCA_964644555.1 uncultured Lachnospiraceae bacterium
ACATTATCATTTAACGAAATCTTAACCTTTATTATACCTACTCTTCGGGAGTACCCTCGCTTTCGCCGCCGGCTTCCGGTGTAGTGGGAGTTGTCGGGGGGGTACTTCCGCCCTCCGTGCCTCCGGTGTCGGGGGGAGCAGTGCCGCCTTCGCCTCCGGTTGTGCCGCCGCTTTCTTCTCCCGTGCCGCCCGAAGGTGTGTCATCGGGAGTCGGAGTAATATCTTCTTTATGCACATAATTCGCAAGCTGGTCATATGTCCATTCGTTGCCGTTATCGTCCACATACCTGGCTTTCGAATTTTGATTTATATAGTAGCGGTACTCTTTTCCGTCAATGGTTTCGTAAAGGTATTCGATTATTAAGTCGGGATCTTGCTCCATATAGCTTGCGCTTATTCCGTACAAATCCCTTATGAGCGCTACCCTTTGAGTTTGATTTATTACCCAATAGGATTGATTGTAGTACGCTCCGAAAAAGCCCGGCATTGTCGCCGTTTGGATATTAGATGTGTCTATCTCGGTTGCCGCCAAAACGAATGAAACTGCGGTTTTCATATTTATGTCGGTGTTTATCGATTGATAAGCAAGCTTTATTACACCGGGCAGCTTTGTGAGCTTGATATTCTTTACGGCATCAAACAAAGCCTTTAACAATTTTTGCTGCATTTGAGTTCTCTCGATATCACCGTCGGCATAACCTCTGAGCCTCGCAAGGGTAATAAAGTTTTCTCCGTCCCAAACTTTCTCCCCTGCCGTGTAGAACAGATTGTTTCCGTCAAGGTAAACATCGTATTCCAGATTAAACGGCACACCGCCTATAGCATCTATTATCGAAGCAGCCGTATCCATATTTACCCCAACATAATAATGTATGGGGATTCCTCCCAAGATGTTGCTGACTGTTCCTTTGAGGGTTTCCATACCGTTTTGGAACATTTCTTCGCTTGTGTCATAACCCATTAAAGAGCCGTAGTAGAAGCACGAATTTATCTTATCCTTGCCTCCTCGTCCGTAAATCGGCACATAGGTATCTCTCGGAACAGAGAGTATACTGATTTTTTCCGTGTCGAAATTCACGCTTATCAGCATTATGGTGTCGGGTCTGAATATCGTGTAGGTATCATGGCGAGCTTCGTCCTCGTCAAGCCCAAACAAAAGCACATTGATATAGTTGGTTTCGCCGAGCAATACATTCGGATCTAAGCTTTCATACAAATTTTCCTTAACCGAAAGCATTGTGTATTTATCGTTCTCTTTCGTTTGATTGGAAAAATCAGAGCTTATGCCGAACGCAGCCAAAACCGTTTCATAATTGGTTATGGCAAAGCCCACCAAAGCGACCAAAATCAACAAGACGCTTAGAAATATTATCAAACCCCTTGATTTTTTCTTTTTATTCTTAGTTTTCGTTTTTTTACTCATACCAAACCTCATTATAGCATATTTTACCACTAATAAACAAAAAAGGAAACAATATATGCTTCCTTTTATTCGTTTAATTTACTTTATTCGCCTGCCGTTTCATCGCTCGATGGGGTTTCGGGTGCGGGAGATGGGGCTTCGGGGTTAGGAGTGGGAGTCGGTTCGGGGCTTGGAGATGAACTCTCATCCCCTCCTCCGCTCGAAGATTCCTCTTCGCTTGGGTCAGTGGGCGAAGTTTGTTCTTCCTCGACTTCCTCTGCTTTATAGCGTTCGTCCTGCTCAAGATATGACGGTCTGAATCCGTAACGCTCCTGAATGAAAGGTACTCTCGCATTTTGGTCGATTATCCAATATGAAACACCGTACCAGTTTCCGAAATTTCCGGGGAAAGTAGCAGTTTGCATATTCGATAAATCTATATCAAGAGCCGCTAAAACGAATGACACTGCGGTTTTCATATCTATATCGGTGTTAAGAGATGAATATGCCAGCTTAATAACCGAAGTCAGTTCGGTAAATTTGATATTTTTGATTTCCGCAAAGAGAGCCTTTAACAGCTTTTGCTGCATTCTCGTTCTTTCTATATCACCCTCGGCATAACCTCTGAGCCTTGCCAAAGTAATGAAATCTTCTCCGCTCCAAACTCTTTCCCCTGCTTCGTAAAAGAGAGTGGTGCTGTCGTAATAAACATCGTATTCCAGATTAAATGTTACTCCGCCCATTGCATCTATAACATCTACTGCCGTATCCATATTTACACCCACATAGTAGTTGATGTTAATCCCTCCGAACAGATAGCTTACGGCACTTTTCAGTGTATTAACTCCGTTTCGGAACATCTCTTCGCTTGTATCGTATGCTTCGAGAGAACCGTAGTAAAAACAAGTGTTAATCTTGTCCTTTCCTCCCCTTGTGGGAAGATATACCAAAGTATCACGAGGAATGGATACCAGATTTATTTCACCGCTTTTGAAATTTACGCTGAGAAGCATTATAGTATCGGGTCGAAATGTTACATATTCGGAGTGTCTTTCTTCGTTTTCATCAAGCCCGAAAACCAATATATTTACGGTATTTACATCACTTATGAGAATGTCGGAATCGAAATTTTCATAAAGGTTCTCTTTTATAGAGAGCATACTGTATTTTTGGTTTTTATCCCCTAATGTAGTGGTAATGTCTTTCGACATACCAAACCAGGAAAGGACCGTTTCATGGTTTGTTATTATCAATCCGACTATGCACACTATCACCAAAAGAGCCGATAATATGCCTATTATCAATTTTTTCTTCGGGCGTTTTTTCTTTACCGAAGTTTTGTTTGTATTTTTTGTTTCACTTTTATGTACTTTTTTTACTTTTCTCATTCTGCTTTCCTTTAACCGAGTTATTTTACCACTGTGGTAAAACTTTTGGAATATATTTAATATATTTTATGATTAAACTTCGATTAAGAGCCGATAATAATAATAATGAAAAAGAAAATTATATTAACACTATGCATTGCATCTGTAATATGCACACTATTTACATATTACATAAACTGCAATATGAAAATCAAAAGTGAAAAATTCGAAAATATTTTATATTCGCAAAATTCAGACACGATATCAAAAGAAGTATTAAGACTTCATATAAAAGCCAACAGCGATACTCCTGCGGACCAGATCATAAAGCTGAAAGTTAAGGATATGATAACAAGCGAATATTCGAATTATTTTTCTATTTTGGAAAGCAAAGAAGAATCTGTACAATTCAGTAAAGAACATATACCCGAAATAGAAAAGAAGGTGGATAAATTTTTAACTTCCCACGGATTTGACTATAACTGCAAAGCAGAAGTCAAAAACGAAATATTTCCCGATAAATATTACGCTGATATACTCTTTCCAAACGGAGAATATACGGCTCTCAAAATAATTTTGGGAGAGGGCAAGGGAAAGAATTGGTGGTGCGTATTATATCCTCCTCTTTGTTTTTTAGATATTAAAAGCGATGAAGAATCACGGAATTACCACGAAAAAACAAACGGACGAGTGCAAATACGAAGCAGGATACTCAGGTGGGCGGAATCTTTTAATTAAAATATTTGTATTTATCGGCAAAGGGAGTATAATTAGTAATTATGACAGAAGAATTAACTCCCAAGAAAGAAACTGCCGAGAGCAAAGAAGAAAAACGAAAAGAAATAAAAGAATGGATAGTATCCTTTATAATAGCTTTCCTCATAGCCTTTTTGATAAGGTGTTTCGTATTCGAAACCGTGGTTGTTAAGCAGTCGAGTATGTATCCTACATTAAACCCCGATGACAGGCTGGGGCTGTTTAAATTATCCTACACCATAAGCGAACCCAAGCAGGGCGATATAATCGTAATAAAGATATCGGAAGATAAAAACTATGTAAAGCGCCTTATTGCCACCGAGAATCAAACCGTGGAAATTAAGGACAGCACCGTGTATGTTGATGGGAAAGCATTAAACGAAGAATACATTTCTGACGATTTGGTATATGATGATTTTGAAGAAATAACCGTACCCGCTCATCACATATTCGTTATGGGCGATAACCGAGTATCCAGCATAGACTCACGAAGCCTTGGGTGCTTAAGTGAAGATGATATTATCGGGAAAGTGGTTATTAGGTTTAATCCGTTGACGAGGTTTTAGGGTAAGTTATAGCAATAACCGAATTCTAACCGAGTTGGAAAATTTAGGGGTAAAGATATATTAACCAAAGACCTTGTAACCGGGTTAGGCTGAGGTAGAAAGATGCAATAATTTGGAATTAATAACTTCTAACATGCTTAGAAGTTATTTTTTATTTTCAAATGTGTTCTAACACGGTTAGAATGTATCTAAAACATATACCTGATTTGGGCAAAAGAAAAAGTCAAGGAAATTCCTTTGACTTAGTGTAAAGCATAATTTTCGATGATAATACCTTAGCATAGAATAAAATCCACATTCAATAAAAACAGTTCAATCACATTATTTTTATTGCAGTTAGATTTACCGATCCCATTCATATGCGAGCTTTGGTCCTCCATCAAAAGTGATCAAACCACAATATTCAAATCCTTCACGCACAAGGATGTGCTGCATTACTTTGTTTTCGTCTTGAGTGTCTACACGAATTGCTTCGATCCCATTCTCAATACAGAAATTTTTAATCAAGGTAATCGCCCCCTTGGACAATCCCTTCCCTCTGGCATTCTGAGAAAATGCCATTCTATGTACAACA
>CAZXWI010000112.1:0-4609 GCA_964644555.1 uncultured Lachnospiraceae bacterium
TTATTAAATATGATATAATGAAATTATGGAAATTATTATCGGACGACAAGGCTCGGGAAAAACAACCGAATTATTCAAACGAATAAAAGAACTGCCGAATAAGCAGAAAGTTTTTATTGTAGTGCCGGAGCAATACACATTCATTGCGGAAAGGGATCTTTTTAACAACCTAAACTGTAATGCAAGCTCCGAAATAAGCGTAACCAACCTTACAAAGCTTGCATACAAAATTCTCGGCAATGACTCGGAGAGCATATTAAAAGTGCTTAATGACGAAGCACGAAATATGATAATCCGCTATATCATCAACAAAAACAAAGATAAGCTCGATGTATTCAAAGCTGTTTGCACAAAAGAGGGTTTTGCCGACAATGTGGGAGTTATTTTCGGGGAAATAAAAAAGAACTCCATATCATACGAAATGCTCGAAAATGCAAAGGATTCTTCTGCCGATGAACTGCTCAAAGCAAAAATAAAAGATATAGGCTTGCTTTACAATGAATACAACGAATACATTGGAGAAGCGTATACCGACAAAGACGGATTTTTGCAAAAATGTTGTGAATATATATCCGATAGCGACATAGTCAAAAACTCATATTTCTTTTTCGATAATTTTTACTCCTTTGACAAAAGCGATTTAAGCTTTATCACGGAGATTTTTAAGTATGCCAAAGATTGCACCATGGCACTTACATATTCGCCGAAAGACTTTTTCGATGTCAGCGAATATACCTTATCCGAAATAAAGCAATGCATAAATAAAGCCAATATCCCTTTTAAAGTAACCGATATGGGAGAGAAGAAAAGCTCATCGAATGCCATTAAGCATTTGGAAAGAAATATCGCAAAATTCACTCCCGATATTTATGATAATAAACCTTCTTATATCTACACCAATACATATAAAGATACCTACGAAGAAGTGCTTCATTGCGCTGCATTGATAAAAAAGCTTGTAAGAGAAGATTCATACAGGTATTCCGACATCAATATAACCATCAGCGACTCTAACGAATACAGCCACATCATAAGCGAAATATTCGATGAATTCGATATTCCGTTTTTTTCGGATACTCGAAGAAAGATAGCCTACAGCCCGCATATTCGTGCGCTTATGTGCCTTATATTTTCGAATACACACATAACTTCATCCGATATAATCGCCTTTGCCAAAACGGGATTTCTTGATATATCGCATGAAGAATGTTGTGAAATAGAAAACTATATAACAAAATACGGCATAAAAGGCGAAATGTTTTTTAACGAATTTATCCTTAATGACGAATATAACCCCATCGACTTGGAATCTCTCAACGAGACACGAAAAAAGATTTCCGATGTATTTATTTTATATAAAGAAAAGATTTCGGGCGTTAAAACCATCGGGCAATATACCAAGGCTTTGTTTGAATACCTCAATTCGATAGGTTTTAACGAAAATCTTAACAAGACGATAGAAAAACTTCGCTTAAACGGCGACTACGAAAATGCCAACATTTACGCACAAATAAACAATAAGCTTATGTCGGTTTTGGATTCTATGTATGATTTCTTCTCAGACGAAGCATACGACAGCAATTTGGTAAACCAAATGCTGAGTTATGCACTCAATAATTGCGATGTAGGTGTTATTCCGTCCGTAATCGATAAGGTTAATGTGGGTGATACCCTCAGAAGCCGTGCTTCCGATATCAAGTGTTTATTCGTATTGGGTGCAAATGAGGGAAAATTTCCAAGCACACATATTTCCGCCTCGGTATTTACCGATAAAGAAAAAAACAAAGCTAACGAACTCGGCATTAATTTGATAAGCACATCGGAGTACCGAATAAATAAAGAGAACTTCATTATTTACACCCTGCTGTCAAAGCCCACTCAAAGGCTGTATGTTTCATGCATATATGAAGAAAACGGTGATAATGTATCAGTGCCGTCGGAAACATACGAAAAATTAAGTACGATGTTTTCTTCAAACTCCGCTGTAGTGGAATTAACGGATATTATGTGTACCAAAGAAAGTGCATTTAACTACCTTTCGGTGAATTTAAGCGAAAGACATCACAAACCCCACCAGCACGAGGCTGTAAACGATTACATATATGATAGATATAACGCTTATTTTAATTCCGAAGAAGAACTGCTTGCATATTCCGTTATGGTTAAAAACGGACTTTCCTTTTCGAATGATGCCGTAATTCATGATAAAGATGCATACCGCAATCTTTTGGAAATGCCACTTAAAACATCTATAAGCAAGTTGGAAAAATACGCCTCATGTCCCTTTTCGTTCTTTGCCGAATATGTGCTGAAACTAAAGCAAAAAGATGTGCATAAAATAGAAAGCTATGACACGGGAAATGTAATGCACGAAATAGTGGAAAATTTCTCCCTTATGCTCCTTGACGGCTCTATAGATATTTTGTCAATAACCGATGAAGAAATACTAAATATTGCCGATAAATTAAGCGAAAAAATAATCGGCGAATACAAAACCGGTATGTATCAACGATTTTCAAACAGCAGATATCTTTTAAACAAACTTAAGAAAACTGCGCAAACGGCTCTTACTGAAATCATCAAACAGCTGAAGCGCTCTGATTTTACAGTCAGCGAAACGGAAACGGGCTTTGGCAAATACGGAAAACATCACCCCATATGTATTCAAACCGAAAGCGGTAAAGTGTACCTTGAGGGAAAAGTTGACAGAGTTGACATATGCGAAATGCAAAACGAAAAATATATCAAAATTATTGACTACAAAACAGGCAACACGGATTTTGATTTCACAAAGCTTTACTACGGGCTGAGCTTACAGCTGCCCATATATATCAAGGCACTCACCAATGATAATGACACCGACAAAGCCGCAGGCATATTCTACCTGCATTTATCACAGCCTATGGTTAAAGTAAACAGCAGTGAGGATTTGGAAAATGTTATTACATCCGTTACCAAGCAGTTCAACCTTTGCGGACTTATGCTTGACGAAGTAAAGGTCATAAAGGCAATGGATAACGAGTATATGAGCGGAAGTTTCATAGAACCGGTAAAAATGAAAGACGGCAATATCAATAAAAACGACAAACTCATTAACGAAGAAGAATTTGAAGCAATACTCGATTTTGCACTGAAAAAGGCTACGGAAACTTCAGAGGACATACTCAATGCCAAAATTCCGATAAAACCATATTCTCATTCGTCAAAATCTCCGTGTACTTATTGCAAATACAAAAGCTTTTGTAATTTCTCCACGGATTTTGCTCAAAACAGACACAACAAAATATCCACCAAAACAGCCGAGGATATATTATCAAAATATAAAAACAATTAAAAGGACAAGCATTTATGCAAAACTCCGAAACACAAAAAACAACCGAAATAAATTATACCCCATCTCAGCAGGAAGCAATTTTCACCAGAGAGAAAAATATTTTAGTCAGTGCAGGAGCAGGCAGCGGCAAAACATTTGTTATGACACAGCGAATAGTAAACCTCATCAAGGAGGGGCTTGCCAATGCAGATGAATTATTGGTGGTTACATTCACAAAAGCCGCCGCATCTCAAATGAAAAGCAGAATACGCTCTGCCCTCATCAAACAGGCAAAATCATCAAATGACGAAAATCTATACAAACAAGTTGCCAAGCTTGAATCATCGCAAATATCCACAGTGCATGCGCTATGCTCAAACATAATAAAGCAATATTACCAAACGGCACAAATAGACCCCTCATTCGGCATAATCAGCGATGCGGACGAAGATATTTTATTGAGCGAATCCATAGACGAAACTTTTGAAACGCTGTATGAAGCAAATGACGAAGATTTTTTCTCATTCGTAAACACATATACCAACAAAGCCGATGATACAAAATTAAAGGAAAGCATAAAAGCAATATATAAATTTACCGAAAACCGTATTGATAAAATAAATTGGCTGAAAAACGCATACGAAGATTTCAATATTTCAACCGTTGAAGAATTCAAAGACAGTGTTGCAGTAAAAAAAGCGATAGATTTCATTACGCACAAAATAGAGCTTTCCCTTGAATTATTCGAAAGTGCATATGAATTATGTGTAAAATACGATACCGAAGGCAAACGAATTGATAAAATCACGACATATTCTGACAGCACAAAACTGCTTTACAAATATATTCAAGAAAAAGACTATTCGATGTTCTTTAAAGAGCTTCAAAATATTTCCTATTCACCGTATAATTTTAGAAAGCAAATAGAATATGCCAACGAAATAAAGATACTTCAAAACGATGCAAAATCTATAATAAAAGAATTAAAGGGAATATTTGCATTTACATTCGAAGAGTATTATATCCGCAACACCAAAATATATAATTACATAAAAAGTATTTTTAAAATAACAGAAATACTTGACGAAATATATCAAAACAAAAAAGGGAGGGTTTCTCCCCGGCTTGAAAGCCTATTTGAAGAAACCCTCGTAGTCATGCATCTTAAGCTGACTCTCGACCTTGCTCATAGTATCGAGCGCAACGCCCACCATGATTAGAATCGAGGTGCCGCCAAACGCCTGGATCAGCGTATTGTCGGTAAAGTAGAACAAGATGCTCGGCACAATGGCAACC
>CAZXWI010000113.1:0-4510 GCA_964644555.1 uncultured Lachnospiraceae bacterium
TATTTATATATATAATGATTTAATGTGATTCTTTGTGCGTTTTATGTTCTCTTTGGTATGAATCAACTCATAAAAAACTATTTCATTTTACAATAAAGTATTGCTTTTAACATACATTTCAATTATACTATATCTTGCTCAATGCAAAATGAAAAACACAATATATTGAGGTAATTATGAAGAAGTCAATTTCTGAACTTTTAACGCGAAAGTTCACTAAAGAGCTTGAAGAAAGCCCCGAAAAAAGCGTTTATGACCTGTTCGAATATAAGACAACGGAAGCCCGACTTATCAATCACGCAACAGGCGAATCAATTATTGACATGCAGAATTTGGAATTTCCGGTAGGGTATTCCAAGAACGCCTGCAACATTATAGCATCAAAATATTTCAGAAAAGCAGGAGTGAATACTCCCGAAGGATGCGAAACCAGCATTAAGCAGGTTGCCGATAGAATGGTAGGCTTCTGGGTAGATGCATTGCTCGAAGAGGGCATTATCCATACCAAAGAAGAATGGCAAATACTCTACGATGAACTCGTATATGCATTTCTTTCTCAAATGTGGGCACCCAACTCACCGCAGTGGTTCAACACAGGACTTAAAAGAAACTACGGTATCGAAGGTGAGAGCGATGATCTTTTCTATTACGACACAGATAAACAGCGTGTTGTAAAAAGCCCCGACAGATACACCAGAACTCAAGCGTCTGCTTGCTTTATCTTATCTATTGATGATAAGCTTGTAGGCGAACATTCCATAAGCGAGCAGTATGTTACCGAAACCAAGCTTTTCAAAGGTGGTTCGGGTGCGGGAACAAACTTCTCCACAATTCGAGGAATCAATGAAAAGCTTTCAAGCGGAGGCGTTTCTTCCGGTGTTATGAGCTTCTTAAGAGGGCTTGACAGAAACGCAGGTGCTATCAAAAGCGGCGGAACCACAAGGCGTGCCGCAAAGATGGTAATCCTTGATGTGGATCACCCCGAAATAGAGGAATTTGTTACATGGAAAGCGAAGGAAGAAGATAAGGTTCGTGCGCTTATCAAAATGGGTTATTCGTCATCAATGGACGGCGAAGCCTACAACACCGTAAGCGGCCAAAATGGCAACAATTCCGTAAGAACTAACGAAGATTTTATGACAAAGGTCATGCATTTGGATGAAGAACCTGATTCCAAGCTCAAACTCACAGGCAGAATAGATAACAGTGTAGATAAAGAAATATCGGTAAAAGAGCTTTGGGATAAGATTACAAAATCATCATGGGAATGTGCTGACCCTGCACTTCAATTTGACGATACTTTCAATGCATGGCATACCTGCCCCTGCGGAGAAGACGGTGTATACAACGCAAAGTATAACCGCATCAACGGCACAAACCCCTGCAGCGAATACGCATTCTTGGAAGATACATCATGCAACCTTGCCTCAATTAATATATATCATTTCTACGATAAGCAAACAAAGGAATTTAAAGTCAGCGAATTTATGCATGTTGTAGCATTGGTTCAGCTCGTTTTGGAAGCATCTGTTCATTGGGGACAATTCCCGACAAAGGACATTGCCAGAAAGACACATATGTTCAGAACCACGGGTCTTGGCATTGCCAACCTCGCATCTTTGCTTATGGTTGCAGGGTACGGTTATGACAGTGACGAAGCCCGAAATATTGCAGGTGCAATATGCAGCATTATGACGGGATATTCTTACTATGTTTCTGCGCTTATGGCAAAAGAAGTCGGAGCATTCGAAAAATATTCCATCAACAGCGAATATTTAAACAGAGTGCTTCGTAACCACGCAAGAGCAGCTCTTGCCCTTACTGACGAATACGAAAACCTCAACTATACACCGTTTACATTGGATTCTGCACTCCTTTCCGAAATCGGCTTTGAAAATATTTGTGAAGCCGCAACTAAGATTTGGATGCATACATTGGTAATGGCTGAGGAATACGGGGTCAGAAATGCTCAGGTAAGCGTTATCGCACCTACCGGAACGATTTCATTTGCCATGGACTGCGGTGCAACATCAGTTGAACCGTTCTATTCGCACATTATCTACAAAACTCTTGCCGGCGGCGGCACTATGGAGATAACAAACCCTGTATTGGTAGATTCACTTATCAATCTCGGTTATTCTCAGGATGACATTAAGCAAGTGGAAGATTATTTACTTGAAAAAGATTCGTCCGGTATGTATGTTCATTATACATTGGCAGATTGCCCATATATTAAAGAAGAACATAAAAAGATTTTCGAAACCGCCAACGAAATTTCGCCAACGGGTCATGTTTTGATGGTTGCAGCCATCACACCTATGGTAAGCGGCTCCGTTTCGAAAACCGTTAACCTCCCTTCATATGCAACACAGGAAGATATATCCAATATCTACAAACTCGCATATGCAACCGGTATCAAGGCAATATCTGTTTATCGTGATAATTGCAAAGCTTGTCAGCCTCTTAATACATCGGCTTCATCGGGCAATGCTAACGATATATCGAACTACACATATGCAGAACTTCTTAAGTTCGCTAAAAATTGCCGTAATTCCGTTCCCGAAAGAATGCGTCCTTCGGGCATGAGAATGAGCAGAACTCACTCGGCAAAAATAGGTGATATCGAACTTTACATAACAATAGGCTTCTACACTAACGGTCAGATTGCCGAATTGTTCGTTTCCACCGACAAAGAGGGAACTGTTGTAAAAGGTCTTTTGGCATCACTTTCAAAGACCATATCCAATATGCTCCAATATAATGTTCCCGCAAAGGAAATTGCGCGCCTCTTAAGAGGTCAGCAATTCGAGCCGAGCGGACTCGTTACCAGACACCCTTATATCAAAACCGCATCAAGTATTGCGGACTTGATAAGCAAAATAATTGATATCGAACTCGGAGATTTCTCTCGCTGCCAGATTAAACCCGATGAATTCAAAAGAATTTGCGAGGACAGTGTATCGGGAACGAATGTAATTACAGTAGCCGATACATCAAAAGAAATAACTCCTGCCGATACGAAAGATATGGAAAGATTATACGGGGAGGTATGCTCCAACTGTTCTTCCACAAGATTATTCAGAAACGGCACATGTAAAGTCTGTGCGGATTGCGGAACTACTACAGGATGCAGTTGATTTAAATTTTGGAAAATGTCAATATAATTAAAACCAACAATAAAACCATATATTTGCTTGGCACTGCCCATGTTTCATCGGACAGTGCCAAGCAAGCTGAAGAACTCATAAAAGAAGTCAAGCCCCAAAGTGTATGTATTGAGCTGGACGAAGAAAGGCTCAATAATATGCTAAACCCTAAAAAGTGGAGCGAAACGGATCTTGCGGATGTTTTTAAGCAAAAGAAAGCATCGTTTTTACTTGCCAATTTGATCCTTTCTTCCTATCAAAAGCGCCTTGGAGATAAATTCAATGTTTCCGTAGGGCAGGAAATGGTTTATTCCATAGAAGCGGCAAAGGCAGTAAATGCTCAAATAGTAACCATAGACAGAAGCATCAAAACCACATTCATGCGTGTGTGGCGAAAAATGAGCTTTATGGGTAAAATGAAGCTTTTGTTCAACCTTATATTCTCATTTTTGGATGATGAGGGAATCACCGAAGATGATCTAGAAGAATTAAAGCAGCAAGATATGCTCGAAAATGCCCTCAGTGAATTATCGGGAGAATTTTCTGAACTTAAAACATATCTTGTGGACGAGCGAGATGAATTTTTGGCAAACGGCATAAGAAATGCACCCGGTGAAACCGTTGTTGCGGTGGTGGGTGCGGCTCATACCATAGGAATAAAGGATTTGATAGAAAAAGATATTCCCAAAGAGCGAATTGATGAAATAAATACCACGCCACCTGCAGGGAAAGTGGGTAAAATCATTTCATGGGCAATACCTTTATTGATAGTGGGTATGTTTGTAACCACATTTATCAAAGCTCCCGATGTATTGCCTCAGCAGCTTATAAAATGGGTAGTGCATAACGGCACATTATCCGCAATCGGAACAATCATTGCAGGAGGGCATATATTGTCGGTACTGACTGCTTTTGTGGTTGCTCCCATAACCTCGCTTGATCCTATAATGGCGGCAGGCTGGTTTTCGGGATATGTGCAGGCAAAAATATCAAAACCGACCGTTGCCGATGTGGAGAGGGTTTCGGAGGATTTGACTTCATTCAGAGGTTTTCGTAAAAATAAACTCACCAAAGTGCTGTTGGTAATAGTCCTCGGTAATCTCGGCAGTGCCATCGGCACTTTTACCGCAGGACTTGGAATATTTACATCATTTTGGGAAGTTTTGGGATTATAAAAATGTCAAGTATACATATTGTATACTTGATTTTTTTATGGGACTTAAAGCCTTGGTTTGTCATAGTTTTCAAAGATTTTCGATGGATTATTTATCATGGTGAATACGAAAATAAACGAAAGAATAATTAAAACGATAAATGTGATATTTAGCCGGTTTAAAATCTAATAAAGTAGTATATACGAGGGT
>CAZXWI010000114.1:0-4491 GCA_964644555.1 uncultured Lachnospiraceae bacterium
GAAGATAAAGAGTAGTCATCCGGCTACTCTTCTTTCATACCATTCATCAATGTATATCTATCTCTTAGTTGACTAACCAAATAATTGTATTGCTTTCCTGACATTAGTACGGCACTGCCGTCCTCTGTTTTGATTGCGGTTATTTCGTTATTGGCGACTGTATTATTTATAATATCTTCTGCATTGTTCAGGAAGTTGCTTATAGATGTATGATTCATTACTCTGCTCCTTTTGAATATATGGACGATTATATCATATTGTTTGCTGATTTGGTAGGATTTATTCTTTTGAGAGATTGCTTTGCTTAAACATATGTTCTGAATAGTATTCTGTCGATTGTTGGTATATAATGGAAATTATAATACTAATGATTGGTGGAAAATATAATGGATAAAGTTGAAATAATAAAACGTCTTCATGGATTGATAGGAAGAATTGATAAATTAAAGAATTTTGATTTGGAAAGTTTTTATTATAATTTTAATAGACTTGTTTACAATTTAGAACGATATCATAATTCAATTGGAAAGAATGCTAAAACATCAAAAGATTTGTCTGCAATTCAAATTAGTGTACCTAAGAGTAATATGCCAAAAGAGGGTCAAGTTGCATACTTTTATATTGAAACTTCTTACCCTAAAGAAATATATAACAGTCATTGGTGTTTGATATTAAAAGATTTGGGAAGTTTATTAGTTGTTATACCATTAACATCTATTAAACAAGATTCTAATCCTGTAGATAAGGAACGAGAAATGATTATAAAAATAAAAGATTTTGAAGAAGATGGTTGCAGTAAACTTAAGATAAATCAGATTTTTAGTGCAGGTCTTATGAGACTTGACCAATCAAAGAAAATATATGATTTGCAGACAGATTTTTCTTATGTAAAACAAAACATTAAGAATATTTTAGATTTATCTTGACATAATATATATAGTAATTTATAATCAAAAGTGTAAAAGCAAAATAACCTTTGTCATTTGACTTAGGCATTTTTGGAGCATATTAACCCGTAAGGGCATTGAGAGACTAGAGAAATCTAGTCTCTTTCGCATTGCAAAATAATATTTAAGACCTAGAAATCAATCTAGGTCTTTTATTACACCACTCTTCTATCCTACCACTTATATCCGCAATTATTACACTTCATAGTCTTACCAATATCTGAATCAATAGTAGTTTATTGTTTGGCAGTGAAATACTGGTAAAAATTTCTTGTAATAGCTCTTATGTAATGATATAATACTTGTCAAAGAAAGGAGATATTGTTATGGGCGAATATCGTAGATTAAATTTTAGTAAGTTAAACTTTTCTGATGATATAATTTCATATGATGATGCTCTTGAAAATGTCACTCCTTTTGAATTTTCAACAAATGTTATATTGGGTCAAAAGAAAGTGAAAACCACTAAAGCGGAAAAGGATTATGAGAACAGATGTGTAAAATTGGAGATATCTTGTTAATTTACAATGCAAAGAACAAAAGAAAGCCTGTTGGTATGCATCCGTTCCTTGTATTGGATGATACAAACGGAATTGTAAGAGGTGTTTACAAGTTTGACTTTATTGGGCTTCTACTTACTTCTGCCAATACAGAGGAAAGAAAAGAAAAGTTAAAGCAGTATGCTGGTAATTTTCCTATTTCAGAAGATGATAAAGTTATGGTTGAAGGACGAAAAGATGACAACAGATATTCTTTCGTTGAAGCAGACCAATTCTTTTACTTTGACAAAGAGAAAATAAAATACATACATCTAGGTACTATTGAACCTGACATATATAATTTGATTATTGAGTTCATTGAAGAGATAAGTGAAGATGGAGTAAAAATTAAACAGATTCTCGACAAAGCAACAAGGATTGATTCTGTTGAAGAAGCCGTCTAGTCTTCTCTTCTATCATAATTTAATATTTTGCATATAAAAAATAGTCCTATGTTCAATCACAGGGCTATTTTATTATACTTATCTTCTATTAAAAATCACTACCACAATTATTACAGTGTCATTGTTTTTAATTTTTAAGAAAAGAGGATTCATATGAAAACGAAAAAAATTTCAAACAATTTATTAATTCCACTTGGAGTATTTGCCGGTTATTATGGTGGAAAACTTCTACTTATTTTATTAGGGATAATATAAAATTATAAATATCTTTCCAATGCTCTATCAGTAATAATACAACGCCAGTTAAAATAGGGTATACCACTATTTTAGTATCTACTGTTGCTTAAAGCGTCTGACAATGATATTCCAAAGAAAAACGCTGCTATTAAAGCAATAACTGTAATCACAACAAAAAATGTGACCATACTTTTGATAGACTTAATATTTTTTGTTCTATCTATTTCAAGTTGAAGTCTTACATCATCATATGCTAACCCTTTAGTATCAATTTCTTTAAAGTATTTGTTATAATCGTCATTACCACCTTCGTAACGACCAGTTATATAAGTCAAGGAACTATTTGTATTGTTTTTTGATAGGTTATTATAGTCCTCTTCGGACAAAGTTTTTGAGTTATATATGCCAAGTTCAACTAAATCTTCAATGATTTTATTGTTCATTTCCGTTACCTCCTAAAAATTAGATACTTTATATTATATCAATGTACTCATTTGAAGTCAAATAAAAATGCTTATCCACAAAGCAAATTAATAGTACGACATTCAAAACATGGTTAACGAGCTTAAATGATGTACAAAAAGCTATAAATAATATATCTACATTAAGTACAACTGCTAACGGTGCGACACATCTATTTTCAAACTCCACAGTTGTTCAACAATATGCAAGTGCATTAAGTGGCTTAAACAAAGAACAAGTGTTACTTGCATTATCATACAAAAATCTTTCTGCTGAACAGAAAGAACAAATCCTTGCTCAAATGGGATTAATTGCTTCTGAAAATACAATTCAATCAGAATTATTACAAACTACTTTAGCACAAAAAGGTGTAAGCACTGAAAAATCAAAAGCAATTTTAATTGAGTTAGGCTTGATGAATCAACAGACTGGTGAATTGTTGACTCAGAAAGCATGTACAAAAGCTGATTTAGAAGCGATCCTTGCACAAAAAGGAATTACTGGTGCACAAGCAGAAGGAATTATCTCTGCTCTTGGATTATCAGGTGCTAATGCAGGACTTACTGTTTCTTTTGGTTTACTTGGTAAAGCAATATGGGGTGTAACAAAAGCATTATTAACGAATCCTATAACGTGGATAGTTGCTGGCTTTGTTGGATTAGTAGCAATCACTGATGCTCTTATAACTTCTACAGAGGAGTATAAAGAACAACTTGATGATTTAAAAAGTGAATATAATGAGATAACTTCTGAAATTCAATCTGTAAATTCTGAGTTGGAGACAACGATTGACCGTATGAATGAATTAGAGGGTAAGGATTCTCTTACTTTTACAGAAAAAGAAGAATACGATAATCTTGTAAAAACTAACAATGAATTACAAAGAAAACTTGACTTATTGGAACTTGAAGAAAAACAAAAGAATAAAGAAAAAAATAAAACTTTTGTCGCTACAATGGTCAGTGATACTGAAAATCCATTTGAACACGAAGTAAATCCAGATGGTAAAAAGCCAGCGGGACAATATAGTATATCGGACGAATATCTTACTAATGAGACAGGCTATATAAATGCTCAATTTGAAATTCGTGACAAACTTCTTGAAGATTTAGCTAATGCTGAAAAAGCTGAAGCTGAAGCTGAAACTGAAAAAGAGAAAGCTAAAACTAAAAAAGAAAAAGAACAAATCCAAAAACGAATTGATGAAATTGAACAATATTTAAATGACAAAAATGATGAATGGAAAAATGTTTCTGATGAGATTAGCTATATAGAAAACCCTACCACAGAAGATGAAAAAGCAGTTAATGAATGGCTTGATTATATTGCAGACTTCCAAGACCGAATGGCAATAGCTATGGGTGGAGATAATGCAAAAACAAACGCATTTAATCGTTTGGTGGATAATTGGCAATTTGATGATACTGTTCAAGGGTTACAAGATCTTGGTAAAGAAGGCAAAGTTACTGCTGAAATGCTCAATGATCCTAAATATGATGAGTTTATAAATAAACTTGTTGAAATAGGAGTTATTGACAGTGCCGATAATCTTGAAGATATAGCACTTGCATTTAATGGTATATATTCCGACAAATATCAAAATCTCGTTGACAAATTTGGTCAAGACGCAGTAGAAAAATTAACTCCTGAAGACCTTCAAATTGCATTAACAATCTCTACCGAAGAAGCGAATAAGGCTATCGAGGAAGAGAAAAAGAAAGTCGAAACAGAACTCCAATCTTTAAGTAAAGATGGGAATGTTGATTTAACAATTCGTCCTGTTGTAGACTCTTCTACTATGCAAGCTGCAGGTTGGGACGTTGAAGATGGTACTTTTACGCAAGGCGAATTTATTTGGCAAGGTGATGAAGAAAATGGACAGTATGTATATGTTCACTACAC
>CAZXWI010000115.1:0-4490 GCA_964644555.1 uncultured Lachnospiraceae bacterium
GATATACATTATCATATCGCCGTTTATCTCGTTGCCGTTTTCATCGCAAGCAAGCAGACGGTCGGCATCTCCGTCAAAGGCAAAGCCTAAGTCCGCTTTGTTTTCTTTTACGGCATTTTTAAGCGCATCTAAATGAGTAGAGCCGCAATTATCGTTAATATTTATACCGTTTGGGGTATTGTTAATGCAGATTATATCAGCCCCAAGCTTTTTAAATGCAGTTTCTGCGGATTTAAACGAAGCTCCGTTTGCACAGTCGAGGACAATCTTTTTGTTGTTTAAGTTAAACTTCGGAAATTTTGATAAAATATGTTCAACATATATTTCGTAAGAATCGGCAATCTGTGTGCATTTCCCGATGTTATCGTGAGTGCAATCTTCGCTGTAGTCATTGTTTTCTATAACTCTTTGAATTTCGTCCTCGATATCATCACTCAGCTTTTGACCTTTTGAATTGAAAAATTTGATGCCGTTGTCGTAGTAGGGGTTATGCGAGGCACTGATAACAACGCCACTGTCTGCGTTGTATTTATTTATCAGCACAGCCACTCCCGGAGTAGGGATAACTCCTGCTTTTATAACATCACCGCCTTGGCTCATTATGCCTGCGCAAAGGGCGTTTTCAAGCATATCTGCCGAAATTCTCGTATCTTTGCCTATCAAAAAAACAGGCTTAGCATTGTCTTTTTTTAATACTTTACATGCGGCTTTACCGAGGTTAAATGCCAAAATCGGATCTAATTCCTTGTTGGCAATTCCTCTCACACCGTCTGTTCCGAATAATCTTGCCATTAGTTCTCCTTGTATTTTTCAATTAATTTATCGGCGCTGACTACTCCGTCTACGGCACTGCTTACTATGCCGCCTGCGTATCCTGCGCCCTCACCTGTGGGGTACAATCCTTTTACGGTTATACTCTCGTTGGTAATATTGTTTCTGAGCATCTTAACAGGGGAGGAAGTTCTTGTTTCACATGCGGTTATTATGCCGCTGTCAAAGCCTTGAATCCTACTGTTAAATTCGCTCATTGCATTTCTTAATGAATTTGTTATAAATTCGGGAAATACTGTAGCAATATCTGCATATTTGTATCCCGGCTTTATGCTTGGGCTGCACTTTGGTGAAGCAGCTGTGCCTATAAAATCCGAAATATTCATTATAGGTGCTGTGTAATCGCCTCCGCCAAGTTCGAAAGCTTTTTTCTCGATTTCTCTTTGAAATTCTATAGCGGAAATTGGGGAGTCGTCCTTGTAATCCGTTGTTCTCACATTGACTACTAATGCGGAATTGGCATTGGGTAGATCTCTTTTGGAATAACTCATTCCGTTTATGGAAAGAGCTCCTTTTTCCGATGACGAATTTACCACAACGCCTCCGGGGCAGTTACAAAATGTATATACGCTTCTTTTGTCCTTATCTTGATATGTTAATTGATACTCTGCAGTCGGAAGATATGGTAAAGATGAATACTTTCCGTATATATAATCGTTTATAATGCTTTGATTATGCTCTATTCTGACTCCCACAGCTATGGGTTTCGGCTGCATGGCGATTTTTTTGTTATATAACATTTCGTATGTATCTCTTGCTGCATTTCCGATGCATAAGATTACATCATCGCATTTAATATGTTCTGTATTGTTAAGTATTATCCCGCATACTTTGCCATCATGTATTTCAATGTCGGTCATGAGGGAGTTGAAACGAAATTCACATCCGCATTTAATGAGGTAATCCTTGATTTTGGTGATTATTTCGCTTAATTTATCTGTTCCGAGATGTGGTTTTGCTTCATATATTATGGATTCGTTTGCCCCGAACTCCACAAAGCGCTTTAGCACATATCCGATCAATTCGCTTTTGATTCTTGTGCGTAGTTTGCCGTCCGAATAGGTTCCGGCTCCGCCCAGACCGAATTGTACATTCGATTCGGAATTGAGAATTCCTTCGGTATGCATTAGGTCGATATCCTTTTGCCTCTCAATGATGTCTTTTCCACGCTCTATAATGATTGATTTAATACCATACTCGCAAAGGCGCAAAGCACAATAAAGCCCTGCAGGTCCTGCACCGATGATTACCGGCTCCGAGGGGATATTTATTTTACCTATATTCGGTAGGGTGGAAACTTCCTTTTTACATAGCGGTGTAATATTCTTTTTTTTGATTTTATCGGGATATGCAAACTCAATGTTGTATGTATAGAATATCCCTTTTGATTTATGGAATCTGGAATCAAGCGACTTACGAATTATTTTAAAATCGTTTACTTTGGTCTTGTCAAGTCCCAGATGATTGATAATAACATCGTGTTCGTTATTATTTTGCAAAGTTTGTATATTGATTTGTATATTTACGGCTGAATATTTCATTTTATTTATTCGCTTTTAAGTGTTATTGATACTGTTTTTTGTGATTCGGAGCTTATCGTTACATTTGAGGGCATATCGTATTGTATTTTTACATTATGCTCGCCTTCCGATAAATCCGATAAATCGATATAAACGGTTATATCGTCTTGGTTTATCTCTTCAAGCCCATTTTCTTGCCCTATTAATTGTATGCTAAGCGATTCGAAATCATTAAATGTGCATGTTAAATTTTGACCGAGATTTCGTATTTGTATGTTGGAGTAGGTGAACTCTTTTGTAGAATTCTTTTCTATTTGCACATGAGCCTTAAATTCGCTGTTGTCATATAAATGAACGCCTTCGGGCAATGCAAATTCGATATCGGTATCAAATGATTCCGTCTTTCCTTCTATGGAAATGGGCAGAGTGTCTATGGAATTTATTTCGTTAATAGCTTCGGCACTTCCCGCAATTACCACCTCGTTTTTAGATAGCGTTGTACTAAGGGCATTGTAGCCTGATTCACACTCTCCCTCCAATATGGGGTTTATGCTGACCGGCTTTTGTATGCCTATAACGGCATTTACTTCAACACTTGACGGTTCAATCGTTACATAATCAAGTTCACTTCCGGATTGATCATACGCTTTAAGATAAACATTTTCCGTAAATGAAGAAGTTTTGGAGCTTATATCTATATAACCTTTTATGGTAATGCCGTTTTTCGTAAGGTTGTCGCTGGCGGTGTATGAAATATCAATATTGTCATAATCTAAATATAAAAGCACATTTGATGAGGGCAGTGTGCCTATTGCCTCTATTTCAAAATCAGCCTGAGCCGAAACATAGTTACCTAACTTCAAAAGCAGATATTTTGATGAAATATCGCTCACGCTCACTCCGTCAGGCAGACCGCTTATTTTTACTTCAAGGGTATATTCGCCTGATTTTGAGATATTGTTTAAATCAACATATGCTCGGATATCGGATTTTGATACTTTATTGATTTGCGAAGAAAGTCCTGTGAGTTTGATGTCGATCTTATTTTCGGGATTGTCTATAACCAATGTTTCCGAAAGGTTTGTATAGGTTATATCCAAATTACTGATTTTCATCGTTTTGGTGGGGTTCGTGTTTGCCGTGGCAGTCAGCCAAAGAAATATGGCAAGCACCAAAGAAATTACGGCTCTGATTATTTTATCTTTCGGAAGATTTTTTTTCATTATTCTTCTCCTTTTGCAATGAGTGGTTTGGAATTTGAACTTAATGATTCGCTTAAAACGGAAGTAAGCATTTTAGCATCTAAAAAACGTGATAATTTGCCGTTTAATGCATAAGAAATTACTCCTGTTTCTTCCGATACTATAACTACTATTGCATCTGAAATTTCGCTTATTCCTATTGCGGAGCGGTGCCTTGTACCTATCTCTTGATTGAGGTTACGGTTTTGCGTAAGCGGCAGTAAGCACCCCGCTGCCTTGATTCGTAAATCGTTTTTACCTATTATCACTGCACCGTCATGAAGGGGGGTGTTCGGTGTGAATATATTTATAAGCAGCTGTTTGGTGGTTACGGAATCAAGGCATGTGCCTGTATCGATAATATCTTTTAAAATATTTTCTCTCTCAAAAACTATTAAAGCACCCGTTTTGGTTTTGGACATTTCCGAAACCGCCGAAACAACCTGCTCTATGACATAGTCCTTATCTATTACATCATCATCTTTGGAAAGAGATGAGATAAAGTCTTTTAATTTGGTGTTGCCGAGTTTTTCGAGAGTTCGCCTAAGCTCCGGCTGAAACATTATGACCAAGGCTATAATACCGACTGTAGTTACATTTTTGAGAATGTAGTAGATGGTGGTTAGCCCTATCCAGTCGCTTAGCTGTGTTGCTGCCAAGATTATGATTACACCTTTTAGTACCTGCATTGCCTGCGAGCCTTTGAGCCAGTCTAAAATTAAATATATGATTACGGTCGTTATGGCGATGTCTATTATCGAAACCAATGTTATGGTGCCGAAACTTCCGCTTATTACCGATTTGATTGCATCTAACATAATTTTACCTCGTCTTTATATTTCCTATAAATTATATAACAAAGTAGAGCCTTTGAGAAATAAAAGAAGAAAAATATTAT
>CAZXWI010000116.1:0-4436 GCA_964644555.1 uncultured Lachnospiraceae bacterium
ATTTACATATAGATGTTAAAATAATTTGTCGGTAATTCGGCTTGTTTTTTATGTGCGAATTATACGAAAGTAATTATTCCGGAAAGGAGAAGATAATGCCTACAATTAACCAAATTGTCCGCAAAGGCAGACACGATTTAGTTACAAAAACAAAAACACCTGCTTTGAAAGCAAATCCGCAGAAACGTGGTGTATGTACAGTTGTAAGAACAGCTACCCCTAAAAAACCTAACTCAGCTATGCGTAAAATCGCCAGAGTCAGACTTACAAACGGTATCGAAGTTACAGCATACATCCCAGGAATCGGTCATAACCTTCAGGAACACAGTGTTGTTATGATCAAAGGCGGCAGGGTTAGAGACTTGCCTGGTGTTCGTTATAAGATCATCCGCGGCGCTCTTGATACCACAGGTGTTGCAAACAGAATGCAAGCTCGTAGCAAATACGGCGCAAAGAGACCTAAAGTTAAAAAATAATCAACGGATTAATTAACTTGAATTAATGTGTATAATCGTATAGATAAATGCACAACGGCAGATGAGGATCTGTCGAGTACCTATGAAATTAAATATTAAACGGAGGGAAGTAAAGTGCCAAGAAAAGGACCGGTATCTAAAAGAGATGTATTGCCAGATCCTATTTATTCAAGCGTTGTAGTTACAAAACTCGTTAACAACATCATGCTTGACGGTAAAAAAGGAACTGCGCAGCAGATAGTATACGGCGCATTTGATATTGTCAGCGAAAAAACAGGTAAAGAACCTTTAGCTGCTTTCGAAGAAGCTTTAAACAATATCATGCCTGTATTGGAATGTAAATCAAGAAGAGTCGGCGGTTCAACATATCAGGTTCCATTGGAAGTATCACCCGCAAGAAGACAGACTCTTGGTTTGAGATGGCTTGTAGCTAACTCAAGAAAACGTAGCGAACGCACAATGAAAGAGCGTTTAGCAGCAGAATTAATGGATGCAATCAATAACACAGGTGCATCTGTTAAAAAGAAAGAAGACACCCACAGAATGGCAGAAGCAAACAAGGCGTTTGCTCATTACAAGTGGTAATATAGGATAGAGAAGATGAACAGAACTGAAGCACTGAAAAATACCAGAAACATCGGTATTATGGCTCATATTGACGCAGGTAAAACAACAACTACGGAAAGAATCCTCTTTTATTCGGGAAAAATCCATAAGACTGTTGAAACTCACGAAGGCGGAGCTACGATGGACTGGATGGAGCAGGAACAGGAAAGAGGTATCACAATTACCTCTGCTGCCACAACTACATCATGGAAGAATTGCACAATCAATATCATTGACACCCCGGGTCACGTTGACTTCACTGTAGAAGTTGAACGTTCGCTTCGTGTGCTCGATGGAGCAGTTGCGGTTTTCTGTGCGAAAGGCGGCGTTGAACCTCAATCCGAAACAGTTTGGAGACAGGCCGACAAATACGGCGTTCCCCGAATTGCATATGTAAACAAAATGGATATCATGGGAGCCGATTTCTTTAACGTTGTTAATATGATTTCGGAACGTCTCGGAGCAAACCCCGTACCCATTCAGCTTCCTATAGGTAAGGAAGATGATTTTGTGGGTATGGTAGATCTTATCGAGATGAAAGCCTATATCTTTAAAGATGACAAAGGAAAAATCATCGAAACTGTTGAGATCCCTGCTGATATGGCAGATCTTGCAGCTGAATACAGAGAAAAAATGCTCGAATCAATCGCTGATTACGATGAAAGCATTATGGAAAAATTCCTCGAAGGCGAAGATATAGCCACAAAAGATATCAAAGCAGCACTCAGAAAAGCTTGTATCGCTAACGAGCTTGTTCCCGTAGTTTGCGGCTCATCATTCAAAAACAAAGGTGTTCAGGAAGTATTGGACAGCGTTGTTGATTACTTGCCATCACCTTTGGATATTCCTCCCATTAAGGGAACTGTTCCCTCAAGCGGAGAAGAAGTTGAAAAACACGCAGATGATGACGAACCGCTTGCTGCACTCGCATTTAAAATTATGGCAGATCCGTTTGTAGGTAAATTGGCATTCACAAGAATTTACTCAGGCGTACTTACAGCAGGTTCTTATGTTTATAACTCTGTAAAAGGAAGAAAAGAACGTGTTGGTCGTATTTTGAGAATGCACGCAAACGATCGTTCAGAGCTTGAAAAAGCTTACGCAGGCGACATTGTTGCCATAGTAGGTCTTAAAGATGTATCAACAGGTGATACACTCTGCGCTGAAAACGCTCCTGTTATTTTGGAATCAATGGAATTCCCCGAACCGGTTATTTCCGTTGCTATCGAACCCAAAACAAAAGCAGGCGAAGACAAAATGATTTCAGCTCTTCTGAAACTTTCGGAAGAAGACCCGACATTCAGATTTAAAACCGATGAAGAAACAGGTCAGACAATCATATCCGGTATGGGTGAATTGCACCTTGAAATCATCGTAGACAGAATGCTCAGAGAATTCAAAGTAGAGGCCAATGTAGGTCGTCCGCAGGTTGCTTATAAAGAAACAATCACCAAACCCGCATCATATCGTTACAAATACGTTAAACAAAGCGGTGGTAAAGGTCAATACGCAGATGTTGCTATTGAAATCGAACCTAACGAACCGGGTAAAGGATACGAATTCGAAAGCCGTATTGTCGGTGGTGTCGTACCCAAAGAATATGTTGAACCTGTTAACAAAGGTATTCAGGAAGCAATGGAAAACGGTATTCTCGCAGGATACCAGACATTGGATGTTAAGGTTGCACTTGTAGACGGTTCATACCACGAAGTCGACTCGTCTGAAATGGCATTTAAAGTTGCCGGTGCAATGGCATTCAAAGAAGCTGCCAAACTTGCAGGCCCTGTACTCATCGAGCCTATCTTCAAGATTGAAATCACCGTACCCGAAGAATACATGGGTGATGTTATCGGTGACTTGACATCAAGAAGAGGCAGAATGGAAGGCTTTGAAGAACGAAACGGTGCAAGAATCGTTAAAGGATTTGTTCCTCTTGCAGAAACATTCCAGTATACGACAGCTCTTCGTTCCAAAACACAGGGTAGAGCTACACACTCAATGCAATTCTCGCATTACGAACATGTTCCGCAGTCACTTGTGGAAAAAATCGTTAAATAATTAACAAATTATATAAATTAAGGAGCAAAATAAAATGGCAAAACAGCATTATGAGAGAACGAAACCGCATATTAATATCGGTACAATCGGCCACGTAGACCACGGTAAAACAACACTTACCGCAGCAATCACAAAAGTACTTCACGAAAGACTCGGCACAGGTGAAGCAGTAGCATTCGATAACATCGATAAAGCACCTGAAGAAAGAGAAAGAGGAATCACAATTTCAACAGCACACGTTGAATACGAAACAGAAAACCGCCACTACGCACACGTAGACTGCCCGGGCCACGCTGACTACATCAAGAACATGATCACAGGTGCAGCACAGATGGATGGCGCAATCCTCGTAGTAAGTGCAGCAGACGGTCCTATGCCTCAGACAAGAGAACACATTCTTCTTGCTCGTCAGGTAAACGTTCCGTACATCGTAGTATTCCTTAACAAAGAAGATATGGTAGACGACCCCGAACTTATCGAACTCGTAGACATGGAAATCAGAGAACTTCTCGATTCATATGACTTCCCCGGAGATGACACACCTATCATCGTAGGTAGCGCACTCAGAGCATTGGAAGATCCTAACAGCGAATGGGGCGACAAAGTACTCAAGCTCATGGCAGCAGTAGACGAATATATTCCTGAACCTGAAAGAGCAACAGACAAACCGTTCCTTATGCCTGTAGAAGATGTATTCTCAATCACAGGACGTGGAACAGTTGCAACAGGTAGAGTAGAAAGAGGAACGATCAAAACAGGTGAAGAAATAGAGATCGTAGGTATCAAGGAAGAAACAAGAAAATCTGTAGTAACAGGTGTAGAAATGTTCAGAAAGATCCTTGACTATGCAGAAACAGGTGACAACATCGGTGCACTTTTAAGAGGTATCGACAGAAAAGACATCGAAAGAGGTCAGGTACTTGCAAAACCGGGATCAATTAAACCTCACACAAAATTCAAAGCAGAAGTATACGTACTTACTAAAGAAGAAGGTGGTAGACACACACCGTTCTTCTCAAACTACAGACCTCAGTTCTATTTCAGAACAACAGACGTTACAGGTATCATCACACTTGCAGACGGTGTAGAGATGGTAATGCCTGGAGATAACATTTCAATCACAGTAGAACTTATCACACCGATCGCAATCGAAAGCGAATTAAGATTTGCTATCAGAGAAGGTGGTAGAACAGTAGGTTCAGGTGTTGTTACAGAAGTTATCGAATAATTAACACATAGCAATATAATAAATGGTGGTATTCATGCGATACCGCCATTTTTTATGGAGAAGAGAAT
>CAZXWI010000117.1:0-4407 GCA_964644555.1 uncultured Lachnospiraceae bacterium
AAAAATTTATAAAATTAGAGAATAGTATCAAAATGCCTATAATTTAAAGCTATGTTTTGAATAATGGATATTTACTACTCGACAAATAAGAGATTTGAAATAATATATTATTCCTTTTGTGCGATAGTTACCTAATTTATGGTATAATTATTATCTTAAATAAGGAGAAAATATTATGTTTGCATTTTTAGGTACACCCGACCCTACTGCATTTACATTGTTCGGATTTGAGATTCGCTGGTATGCAATAATGCTGAGCGCAGGAATATTGATTGGTTTCTTTATTTTTATGCATAGAGCAAAAAAGGTCGGAATGGACGAAAACAAGTTATATGATTTGTTCTTGGTGGTAGTTCCGCTTGCGATTTTAGGCTGCAGGCTTTACTATATTCTTTTTTATGATCTCAAATATTATTTGGCTAATCCAAACGAAATTTTGGCAATATGGAACGGTGGACTTGCTATACACGGCGGAATAATATTCGGCATATTGGGAGTTTTGATAGTTGCAAAACACCATAATTTTAATTTCTTGCAGCTTACCGACCTCTTAGCGCCCAGCCTTGCATTGGGGCAGGCTATCGGAAGATGGGGCAACTACTTTAACATGGAGGCTCACGGAGGTCAAACCAATCTTCCTTGGGCTATTACCGTATACGAAAAAGGCTTGGGATACATCAATGTGCATCCTACATTTTTATATGAATCGTTGTGGGATTTAGGCGTATGTTTGCTTTTGTTATTTGTAATATCAAAAAAAACAAAGCATTTCGGTGAAGTTACCTGCTGGTATTTCATCTTGTATTCTTTAGGAAGATTCTGTATAGAGGGATTAAGAACCGACAGTTTGTACTTTTTAGGTCTCAGAGTTGCTCAGCTTATTTCGTTGGGATTGATTTTGTTGGGAATTGTCGGAATTGTATTGATAAAGAAATTTAGTAAACCGAGAATGGAAAACGATGAGCAAAGTTAGACTTGATTTATTGGTATTTAATCGAGGCTTGGCGGACAGCAGAGAAAAGGCCAAAGCTTTGATAATGGAGGGCAATGTTTATGTGAACGGCATAAAGCAGGACAAAGCAGGTGCTCAATGCGATGAAAATGCCAAGATAGAACTCAAAGACACCGGCTGCCCATTCGTCAGTAGGGGTGGGCTTAAACTTCAAAAGGCACTTCAGGTTTTTAATATAAATGTTGAGGGCTTTACTGCTCTTGATATCGGGGCATCAACCGGAGGTTTTACCGACTGTCTGCTTAAGCATAATGCGAGAAAAGTTTATTCGGTAGATGTAGGATATAACCAGCTTGCTTATTCGCTCAGGTGTGACGAAAGGGTAATTGTATTCGAAAAGACCAATTTCAGATACTTCGAAAAAGAAAATATAACGGATAATATCGATATCGTTGTAATGGATGTATCTTTTATATCTATAACAAAGTTATGTGAAAATATCCTAAATTTTATAAACGAAGATACCGATATGGTTTTTCTTATCAAGCCTCAATTTGAGGCGGAGAAAAACAGTGTAGGTAAAAACGGTGTGATAGCGGATGCAAAATCACATTCGAAAATAGTAAAAAATGTGGTGGATAATTTGTATTCTCACGGATATTACCTAAGAGAATTGGATTTTTCTCCCATAAAAGGCCCTAAGGGAAATATAGAATTCATAAGCAGGTTTTCTCTTAAAGAAGAATATCAACTGGAAAATGTTGAATCAAAGATAGACGAGATTGTAAAAAACGCTCATGAGGCTTTGTAATGAAGAAGTGTTTGTTTTTTGTCAATGATTCCAAGGAAAATTCCACCGATGTTTTTAATAAGGCAAAAGAGTTTTTAGCTTTTGAGGGCTGCGAATATGAGTTATATGATGAAAAGTATAATCTTAAAGACAATTTCGATTTTGCACTTTCTATAGGAGGCGATGGAACTTTTCTTAAATCGGCTTTGGTATGTAGCAAAGTAGGTATTCCTATTGCAGGCATAAATTTAGGCAGAGTGGGATTTTTAACTGCAATTTCACCGTGTGAAATAAGACAAAAGCTTAAACTCATCATAGATGGTGAATACTCAATAGAAAATCGCATGATGATTGATGTGTATGGAGAAAATGGTGAGTTTTTCATAAGTGCACTCAATGATGTGGCAATTAAAAATTTGTTTGGAAATGGTGTAGGAAGCTTTAAGGTATATGTTAACGATGAAATATTGTATCATTACCATGCAGACGGAATTTTGATTTCCACCCCAACCGGTTCGACGGCATATTCCTTGTCGGTGGGAGGTCCTATAGTATCGCCTAAGTCGGAACTTATGATATTAAGCCCGATTGCACCGCATAGCCTAAAAGCAAGGAGTATTGTATTAAATTCGGAAGATGTTATCAAGGTTGAATTTGACAAAGAAAGCTCATTTGTCGGAATAGATGGGCAGGATATAGGTCTATGCGAAAATAAATTGATAATAAGATGCAGCAAAGTAAAGTGCAATGTTGTCAAATTTAAGGACGACAATTTTTATAAAAATGTTTTCGAGAAAATAAAATAAATTTGTGGTGAAAAAATGTTATTATCTCTCAGTATTAAAAACTATGCAATCATTGATTCAGTGGATATCACTTTCGGCGACGGCATGAATGTACTTACGGGTGAAACAGGCGCAGGTAAGTCCATTTTGGTGGGTGCATTATCCATGGCTTTGGGTTACCGCACAAGCAGCGAGTATATACGAACAGGTCAAAGTAAAGCTTCTGTGCAAGCTTTGTTTTGCGTAGAAGATGATAACAGCCTTTTAAGAGAATCTCTTTCAGAGGTGGGCGTGGAGCTTGATGATAACAGCGTTTTAATACAGCGTGAACTCTACTCAAACGGAAAAAACATATGCAAAATAAATAATGTAATGGTAAATGTTTCTTCGCTAAAGCAGATAGGTCTGCTTTTGGTGGATATACACGGTCAGCACGAACATCAAAAGATACTTGATTCGTCTACACATTTAGGTATGCTCGATGAATACGGACACAGCGAGTTAAGTGAGCTTTTAGCAGAAACGAAATCGGCATATATTCATATGAAAAAAGCACATTCGAATTGGAAGGAACTTACCGAAAAAGTTAAAGAAAAGAATAAAAACAGGGACGAATATCTTGAAATAATCTCCGAAATAAACGAAGTTATGCCCGAAGTCGGAGAGGACGAAGCTCTCGAAGAAAAAATTGCCGTAATGCAAAACAGTGAGAAAATATTCGAAAATTTGGAAGAAGTCTATTCGGGGCTTTTTACGGATGCGAATAACATTATCAATCGACTTCGTTATATTTCTGCAAGGCTTGACAATGCGGCGGCTGTAGATAAGAAATTGACTCCTGCACAGCAGTCCTTTAACGATGCTTCCATCGCTTTGGACGAGGCGCTATTGGTAATACGCGATTACAAGGAAAATCTGGAATTTAATCAAGAGGAACTTGACGAAGCTCATTATCGTTTAAATAAAATCGAAAAACTGAAGCGTAAATACGGTGAAAATATTTCTGATATTTTGGAATATAGAGAGGATACCGAAAACCTTCTTAAACTTATAGATAATTCCGAGATTGAAACGGAAAAAGCGAAAAGTGAATACAACGAGGCAAAAGAGAATTATTTTATGTGTGCTGACAGACTTTCGCAAGAGCGAAAGAAAGTGGCTCAAAACTTATCTGAAAAGCTCTGCAGCGAATTAAATGATTTGGCAATGCCGAATGCTGTATTTGAAGTTAAATTCGAAAGGACCGAAGATAAGGTATCGAGTTTAGGAAATGATATTGTGGAATTTATGATATCGACCAATACAGGAGAACCGCTAAAACCCCTCACCAAGATAGCCTCGGGAGGAGAAGTATCAAGAATAATGCTGGCATTAAAGAGCATATTTGCCGACACAGACAAAACTGAAACGCTTATTTTCGACGAAATTGATACGGGTATAAGCGGCAGGACCGCACAGATAGTTGCACAAAAAATGGCAGATCTCAGCATGACTCATCAGCTTTTATGCATTTCGCATTTACCGCAGATAGCATCAATGGCTAATACTCATATTTTGATAGGCAAGCATGTCAGTGATGAGAGAACATACACCAAAATCACCATGCTTGATAAGCAAAGCCGAATCAGTGAGATTGCCAGAATGTTAGGTGGAGTTGAAGTGAATGACACCGCTATGACTCATGCAGAAGAAATGCTCAAACAGGCTGAAAATTATAAATTAGATAAATACAGCATATAAAATGAGGCAGTAAAACCACGCTTAAACAAAAATTGACATATGTGTGTACGATTTTGTTTTTTATATTGACATTTGCGGGATTATTCTGTATAATGCTATAGGTAGTTAGGGGTATAGCTCAGTTGGTAGAGCATCGGTCT
>CAZXWI010000118.1:0-4393 GCA_964644555.1 uncultured Lachnospiraceae bacterium
ATATATCTCTTTTATATTCAATATGTCAGTGCTTAATTTACACGCTTATTCTCGAGCGTTCGGCATATTTTGTATATTTATATATAAGCGAAACGCATCTAAACCGATACCTTAATTTCTCATGATACATTATTTACAATTTGATTATATAAAATTTGTACAAAAATTGCGAAGATATTTTTTATCCTCGCAATAATTTCTATGTTATCAATTTGAAATACGGTCCGATTTTTATATTGATCTTATCACGCCAAAAACGAGACTCTTCCACCAAACACTCGATTTGATACGATGGAAGACGAAGCATTGTGTATAGCATCTTAAGCAAATAATCTTCTGCGTATACGGTATCTTTATCATAATATCCGGTAAAATGAGCTTCGGCTATCGACTGAGCTATGCTGTAGCCGCAAATTTCATACAAAAGAAGATCTTCATCACTCAAATCTGGATTTATCAATCTTCTTTGCAATAAATAGTAATGTCGTCTTTTATTGGAACGCTTGGACGAAAAATTAGTAACTTCGGATTGATATTCCACATAAAAGCGCTGAAAATTGGAATTTTCAAATTTTAACTTTAATAACAGCCTTTGCTCCAACCCGATGCCCAATTCAAGCTTATAATCCTGCTTTAGCATATAGAGCTGTTTTGCTATCTCGTTTCTTATTTCCAAAATTAATCCTGTATATATCTCGCTTGCCATATTTGCTTTCGAACCGAAATAATATGTTATAAGTCCGTTATTGACTCCCGACAAATCGCTTATTTGAGCAAGTGTTGTCTTGGAATAGCCTTGTTTATAGAACAGCTCTTTTGCCGCGCTCATCAGCTTTTGTCTGTTTTCCGTATTTTGTCTTTGCGGTATATCTTTATTCATTCACATTCCCTGCATAATTTACATATCTCAACTGAATAATTATATCATATCAATCGAATTTTAGTAATCATCTTTTTCATAAAAAATATTCTTACCGTTATATCATCCGAAAATGTAAGTTTGTCCATGGACTTATATATATCGATTTACTTTGCCTTGATTACTTATTAAAAAGTAATCCATAAATTAATTGCAAAGTATTTTTGTTTTACTCCGCTTAAAAGCAACTGCCTACAATAAACTTTGCTAATTAAAAACGCTCTTTTCGAATGAGTTTTGTATAAAAAAACAAAGCCCTGATTAAGAGCTTTGTTTCAATGCATAATAATTTGAAAATATGTCATTATTAAGCTTAGAATGGGTATTTAACCAATGACTTAACATTGTATTTTGAAAGTTTTTCTCTTCCTGGAAGCTCGGTAAGTTCAATCAAAACAACAACTTGAGCAACCTCTCCTCCAAGAGATTCAACCAAATTAGCACAGGCATTGAGAGTACCGCCTGTTGCAAGCAGGTCATCAATAAGCAAAACCTTTTGCCCCGGTTTTATGGCATCTTTATGTATTTCCAATGTATCTTCACCGTATTCCAATGCATAGGAATATGAAATGGTTTCAGCAGGTAACTTGCCGGGTTTTCTGATAGGAACGAATCCTGCATTTAATTTGTATGCCAAAGCAGAACCGAAAATGAAGCTTCTAGATTCAGGGCCTACTACCAAATCAATATCGGTATCAACAAGTGATACGAGTGCATCAACTGCCTCTTTAAGCCCTTGAGGTTCTTGAATAAGAGTTGTAATGTCCTTATAGCTGATACCTTCTTTCGGGAAATCTTCTATTACTCGAATTTTTTCTTTTAAGTCCATTTAATTGCCTCCTGGAATTTACGAATAAGCTTTTATTATTTTCTGCATAACCACAGATGTATAAATGTCTTTAACACCCGAAATTTTGTTAAATGTTACATACAATTTCTCGGATATAATTTCATAATCTATTATACCCAATTCCGCCAATATGTCAAAACATATTCTGAGTAAAAAATAATTTACTTGCACATCGCTTTCCGAATTAAGGTATTTTATAAATTTTTCTATATCATTTCCGATAGAATTCAATACAGGTATTTTCTTATAAATGAATACTATATATGCTCTATCTATAAAGACGGATGGCAAATATCGTTCGCCTCTCAAAAATGTTACTTTTTCGTTATTTTCATAGAATCTTGACTCATATCCGCAAAAGCAAGGAATATCCAAAACAAATATTTCCTGCGAAATATTTGTCAGATCCGAACTTGTCGGGTTCACCAATATATTCACGGAATTTTCTTCGTAGTTCAGTTCATTATACGAAATATTGAGTTTCATACATTTATGATTAGTATATCGGATAACATGAATAAGCATATCTTTACCGTAGCAAATCAAAATGCTACCAGGATACAAATCAATTATTTCCTCAATATTTGTATTCACAATCTGCTCCGATTTAGGCTTATAATCTACGGGAGAGTTATTATTCACATAAAAGTGGTCATACAGGCTTTTATAATATTCGTCAGATACTGCAATATGCTGCTGAATATCTTTTATTTCCAGCTGCACATTGCTTATGCCTCTGAAAGTGTTAATTGACGGTGTAAACAACACATCGTAGCCCTTTGCCAAATCCAGCATTTCAAATTCACTTGCCATAGAAAAACCTATGCCCGAAAAAGTGTTGCCGTCAGCGGCAATATTGCACCTTACATGCTGACGAGAATCACCTATAAGGCTGACATTATTGATACGAGCGTTTTCAAATTTAAATACAGGTTTGGGATTTTTTATACCATACGGAGCAAATGCCTGCATTTGCAGAACGGCTTCTTTCGTAACAAATGCACCGGACGACTCCATATCGTAAAAAACATGTTTTATCAATGCTCTGTCAATACCCATTTTTGAGGCATGCAAATTAACGAGATCGGTTGCTATTTTAAAATTTTCTTCGGTAATCGTAAAACCTGCAGCTTGAGAATGCCCACCGAATTTTATATACAAAGCAAAGCAACTCATCAATGCTTCATGTATATTAAATCCGGGTATACTTCTTGCAGAAGCCTTGACAATGCCGTCGGATATTGAACCCACTATAACAGGCCTTGCATATTTTTCACATATTTTACCCGCAGCTATACCGTTGACTCCTTCATGACCACCCTGTATTGGAATAAATAAGACTTTCTGAGTTGAAAGAAGAGAATTATCCAATAGATAATTTTCTGCTTGAGAACATATATCTTCTTCAATCTTTTTTCGCTCTTCATTTGTATCGTCCAAAAGCTTAGCTAGTTCGTTGATTCTCTCGGAATCGTCCGTTGTGAAAAGTTCAAAAGCATAATCGGCACTGAGCAATCGACCGCATGCATTGATTCTGGGGGCAATCTTAAAAGAAACATCTGATGCAGATATATTATTGATATTATTAAGAGCACACTTTTCGATCAATTTAGTAAGCCCAAGGTTATAATTTTCAGATATAAGATTTAATCCCAAATATGCGATAGTGCGGTTTTCATCAATAAGCGGAACTAAGTCCGCAATAGTGGCAACTGCAGCAAAAACAATCAGTTCGTTATACAACACTTCGGATTCAATACCCAACGCTTCCGATAGCTTAAGTGCAACCGTAGCACCGCATATTTCATCAAAAGGATATGCATCATTTGAACATTTCGGGTCAATCAACGCATAAGCATTAGGTAGTTCGGCAAGTGGTTCGTGGTGGTCGGTAAGTATAACATCAATTCCGAAGGATGATGCCAGCTTAATTTCTTCTATAGCTGTAATTCCGTTATCCACGGTTATTATCAAATCTGTTTTGTCTTCAGCTAAACGCTTTACAGCATCAATATTCATTCCGTATCCATCCGAGAATCTATTCGGAATAAATACATGCACATCACCACCAAGATATTTAAGTGTTTTATATAAAATGACGGCAGCACACACCCCATCACAATCATAATCTGCGTAAATTACTATTTTTTCGTTATTTTCAATCGCATTACGGATTCGCTCAACAGCTTTTTTCATATTACGAAAAGAAAAACAATCATACATATGAGCAAGTTTCGGCTGTAAAAATCTTTCCGCCGAATCAATATCCGTAATCCCTTTGGAAATTAAATAATCAGCACAAAGTGCCGATAAATTAAACTGCTTGTTAAGCAGCTTTGCAAATTCTATATTTCGTTTGCTTCTTGTTCTTTGTTTTACAACTTTATATTCCATATATATATTTTAACATAATCAGTTGATAATTCTTATATTATCAAACAACCAAGCATAAAAAAACCTCGCGACTCCCTATTCTCCCGGTCCGTTTCCAGACAAGTACCTTCGGCGCAAGTGAGCTTAACTTCTGTGTTCGGTATGGGAACAGGTGGGACCTCACCGCTATCATCACGAGGATTTTTAACTATATTATTTCGTTTCGAAGAGTTAATTGTAAACTGCATAAG
>CAZXWI010000119.1:0-4313 GCA_964644555.1 uncultured Lachnospiraceae bacterium
GTATGTAATGCAGTGGAATCAGATGTCATTTATTAAATTTTTTTTGATAATTTATTAATTTAGTAACTTCTTATATGTTTTATATATTCCTTAGCTTGTATTTCGGTTTCTATTTTGCCTTTTTTGACAAAAATATCAAAACATATGATTATACTTAACACAAAACCTATTAACATAGTCGTTTTGGTATTGGCCAAATTACTTAATGCCATAGCACATAGTTTTGAAAATCCGACCTTGACAGCTTCGCCTTTTCTGACAAGGGAAAGATAGTCGGGGAAAAATGCCAAAATGCTGCCTAATAAAATACTGAGTGCATTAGCACACGGCACGGTCAATATTTTGGCAAGACCTTCTTTGCCTCCGCCGTAGTCATACATTTTTTTAACTGTATAACCTATGGCAAGTCCCGAAACAGAGGATATGTAGGGAATAAAATCAATAGATGATAGCACGGCCCACATAAATGAAGCAATGATTGCCGAAATAACCGAGATAGTAATTCCGTGCCCAACTGATGGGTGAATTTGGTTACGAATCGGGAAAGTATCTTTATAAAGCTCTTTTAATTCATCCTCGCAATCGTGGTGAACCGACTTAACACTACTGTCAAGTTCGATTAACTGCCTGTCGCCCTTTACGAGAAGTTCGTGGCATAAATGGCAATAATCCGCTCCGAGCGCATTGAGCTTTTTGAGTTCAGGCGTTATGGCTTTAATTATATTGCTCATATGAAAATAGCTGTCGGTTTTAGGCTTGAATTCAAATACAAATTCACCGTTATTGTAGCTGTAAGTGATGAGTCTGTTATCTTTATCGGTTTCTTTTATGATTTTATCTATAGCCGATTTGTTTTTTTCGTATTCTTCGGGCGTGAAATATGCATTGATTATGAGAACTCTCTTTTTTTCTTCCGCATAAGCACTTATAAGAAAGCCGTTGAATCTTTTGTAGTAAAATCTTTTATCTATATCGCCCATTTCGTAATCTTTGGCAAGCTGTTTTAAATCCGCTGTAATCATGAATTTTATCCTCGCTATAAAAATTATGTTTATATAATAATAGCACCTTGTAAGATGTTTTTCAATAAAAATAATAAGCATACGGACAATAATTAAATTTTATAAGTTTTATTTAAAAAGCTGTTGACAGAATTACATACATGTGATAATATGATGGTGAAATAATTACATACACATAAATATTTCAGGCGAAATGCGCGGAATTTTCAGTACTTATTTTAAGCGTTAATTATATCCGCGCAAAAAAAATAAAAGAAAGGGTTTTATTATGTCAACTCAAGAAACAAACCTTACAGGAAACGAAAAAGAGTATAATCGACTCAAATGGTTCTACCCGCTTTCAGAATTTATGGCAGGTATCCAGAAACAGTTCTTCGGAACTTACTTAAACTTCTTCTACACAAATGTTTACCAGTTTTCAGTAACATTCACAGCTGCAATGACACTTATCTCAAACATTGTTAGCTGGGTAGTTACACCGGTATTCTCTGCTTTTGTAGACAGATTCAGATTCAAAAACGCTAAATATTGGCCGTGGCTTATCTTTGGTACAGTTATCGTTTACGGTATCCAAGTTGTTATCACAGGTCTTCCTTACATGACAGGCAAAACAACAGAACTTGCTACATTCGTATTTGTTCTCGCTATTTTGCAGGTTGTTTTAGGACCTATGGGTTCAGCTCCGGTTAACGGCGCATATGTAAGACTCGGTAAAACACCGGAACAGCGTCAGTTCCTCGCTATGGGCCAGAAAGTTGGTCGTGATGGCGGTAAAACAATCTTCGGTTACATCGTTCCTTGGATCCTCGCTGCATTCACAGCTTCAACAGGTTCAGAACAGGGTGGTTATGCACTCACAGGTGTTGTTGCAGGTATCATCACAATCGCAGGTTACTGGATTTACGGTTTTAACCTCAGAGGTTCTTATGTAGAAAGAGAAGCTTTGGCTGACACAGAAAAAGCAAAAGCCAACAAAGTTCCTATGAGCCAGGTTGTTAAAGTTCTTATTTCTAACAGACCTATCCTCGGAATGTTCTTGTTCATGCTCTTACATAAATCATACTACTTCTTATACACAAGCTATGCTATGTATCAGTTCACATATGTATTCGGCAATCCTGTATTAATGGGTACATTCTTCACAGTATTCAACCTTACAGCTATCATCGGCGTTATGTTCGGTAACGTTTACACAGCTGTATTCAAAGATTCTAAGAAGAGCCATGCTGCATGCTATATTACACACATGATCTTCCTTTTGATCATCGCTTTGTTCTATTCAAAGATGAGCGCTACAGTATTCATGGTTGTATTCGGTTGCTCAAGCTTCTTCATGGGTATGCTTGAAAACTGGATCATGCCGGGATTCGCAGCATCTGCAGACTACGGTGCATGGGTATCAGGTACTCGTATGGACTCATTCCTTATGTCTATCTACTCATTGTCAGTAGGCGGTTCATTGTTCGTAACAACAATCGTTGGTTCTGCAATCCTTAACTCAATCGGATACACAGAATTCGTTGCTTCAGGTGCAGCAGCTACCCCCGAAATCATCGCAGGTATCGCTTCAATCTGGACATGGGCTCCGTTCTTGCTTTCATGCTGTTCACTCGCTTCACTTCTCTTCATCTACAACTTGAACGATAAGAGAATTTCAGCTATCCAGGCTGACCTTGCAGAAGGCAAAACAAAAGCTACATCAAACATCGATTGGGCAGCTCTTAAATAGTTTTTAAACTAAGCTTAATTAAAAATCGGTCCTCAACAACATAAAGTCGTTGAGGACTTTTTTAAAACAGCATATAAATATAAGGAGGTATATTATGGCTGAAAAAGTTACGAGCGAATATCGTAATAAACTATTTACCGACATTTATGAAGGCAAACTCCCCGACAGAGTACCCGAAAAAATGGGAATCAACGGCACTGCTGTATTGGAATGGGCAGGGTATGATCTCAAAACATCACAGTACGGTTATTCAAAGCAGATAGATGCTATGGAAAAATTCAATGCCGTATACGACACCGATATGGTGGTAGGAGGCCCCGGAGGAGCATCTCCCTTTTACACAAAGGTAATCGGCAGCCGTACGAATGTAATGGGTGCCGACGGATTTATGCAGCATCCGAATGTGCATGGTATGGAAGTCGAAGAATACGACGAATTTTTGAAAGACCCTGTTAAATTTATTTGGGATACGGTAATTCCCAGAGTATTTACTGAATTTGCACAGCCTTGGCCGCACAACGCATTTGCACTTTTGAAAATGGTAAAAACAAGGGACGAAGTAAACTCTCACATCGGAAGAGCCAGCGTGGAACTCGGGCAGAAATACGGCAAAGTAACCGTACCGCTCGGAAGAGGAATATCCCGTGCTCCGTTTGATTATTTCGCAGATTATCTTCGTTCATTCACAGGCGCTCTTACAGATATGAAGCGAATGCCCGAAAAAGTTTTGGAAGCTGTAGATGCCATAACACCTCTTATGATAAAATGCGGTACACCCAACCCGGCACCTGTAAATCAGGCAACGGAGAGAATCTTCTTTGCTCTGCATATGCCCACATATATGAAGGTTAAGGACTTTGATAAGTTCTGGTGGCCGAGCTTTAAAGAAACCGTATGGGCAGTATATAATGCCGGATTCGGAATAAATATTTTCTGCGAAGAAAATTGGATGAGAACTCTCGACTACCTTGACGAACTTCCTCCTCTTTGCGAATTGCAATTCGAATACGGAGATGCGAAAGTAATCAAGGAAAAAGTAGGCGGAAAACATATTATTCAGGCACTCTACCCTGTGCAGTATCTTAAATCTTATACAGCCGATGAAGCTTGCGACAAGGTAAAGGAAATGCTCGATATTCTTGCACCGGGTGGAAAATACATATTCAATTTGGATAAATCCGTATTAAGATACAACCAAATAAATTGGGATAACGTTAATCCTGTGCTTGATTGCGTACATGAGTACGGAAAATATTAAGGAGGTTGATTTTCATGGCTAAAGAATTTAAATCGGAATATTACATGACGGCTGATGATCTTATGGAACGTTACGATATCGACGAAGAAGCAAGAGATGATATTACGGAATCCATGGTTTGGATGGAAGACTACCTCATGAACCTTACATTGACATCACTCAGCAATTAATAATAAAGGCAGATTTTCGAGAAATTCCGATCTGCCTATTTTAAATTTAAACAAATTAATTCTGAATAACATATATGTAATTTTGTTTTTATAAATACTTGACAAAAATCATTTACTGTTATATTATATATTAT
>CAZXWI010000120.1:0-4272 GCA_964644555.1 uncultured Lachnospiraceae bacterium
TAATAGATGTAGTGCATATTTGCTTTAAAAAGCCGTGTTAACGAGAGAACGGGATGAAATTTCTCGGCTATCCCAGTAACCGTGAAGCTGACGAAGCGGCAATATACCACTGTGCAAACGGGAAGGTGCCGCAAAGAATGAAGCAAAGCCGGTAGACCTGAATGTGCATTCTCCTCTGGGTATGGGTAGCTTACTTCATTTAAATTTGTGAATATAGAGGTTGCACTCAATTAGGGAGGCAACCTTTTTTGTTGCCTGTATGCATTTATTGATTAGAAAAAAAGAGGTGGACAAAAAATGAAAACAACAAAGAAAATTATTGCCATTCTTTTGGTTATGGCAATGGTATTATCCTTTGGAGCGTGTGCAAAAGATAATGCCGATGACAAAGCCTTGGTAATTACCGATATGACAGGCAGAAAAGTAAGCATGGATGCTCCTGCTGAGAAAGTAGTTGTGTTAACGGCAGGCGACTGTGAAATAGTTTATGCACTCGGCTGTGGTGATAAGGTAGTAGGAAGAGGCGAATATTGCAACTATCCCGAAGAAGTATATGATGTGGTAACGGTAAAATCGGGGGCTGAAACAAATGTGGAAGAAGTTATAGCACTTGAGCCGGATGTTGTTATTATGGGCAAAATGGATCAGTCCGAAGAGCAGGTAAATGCTTTGGAAAAAGCCGGCATCAAAACTTTTGTAAGTGATGCAAACAATATCGAAGAAACATACGAAGCTATCGAAATGGTAGGTAAAATATTGGGTGCAGAAGAAAAAGCAAGCGAACTTATTAAGAATATGAAAGATTCTTTTGCTGAAATTACAGTAGATGAAACTTTGGAGGATGTAAAAACCGTTTATTTTGAAGTATCGCCTTTGGAATATGGTTTGTGGACAGCAGGTAACAACACTTATATGAATGAAATCTGCGAAATGCTCGGAGCTAAAAACATTTTCGAAGATGTTGACGGTTGGGCTCAGATATCGCAGGAACAGGTAATAGAAAGAAATCCTGATTATATTGTAACAATTACCATGTATTACGGAGAAGGTCCGACACCTGTTGAAGAAATAATGGGAAGAGCCGGTTGGGAAGGAATAAGCGCAATACAAAACGAAAAAGTATTTAACGCAAATTCAGATGAAATTTCAAGACCTGCTCCCAGACTCGTGGATGCAGCAAAAGCTTTGGCTGAATTCTTAAAATAAAATAAAACTACAGCTGTGCAGGTGGATGTATATTTGCCTGCACATTGCTTAATAATGAATAGGATATGAACAAGAAAACACAAACAAAAAAAGAAGGATTCTTGGTATATCAATACCTGATCTTTATTTTGATAATGTTGGGTGCAATGGTGCTTAGCATTGTGGTTGGCAGTGTTAATCTGCCTGTTAAGGAAACATTGCAAACGATAATAAATTCCATATTGGGGAAAGCTCCCGCAGAGGGAGTTTCTTCGGCTATAATCATGTCGGTAAGAGTACCGAGAGTATTGTGCGTAGCGTTGGAGGGAGGAGCGCTTTCTCTTTGCGGTGCTGCAATGCAGGGGCTTTTGCAAAACCCACTAGCAGACGGTTCGACTTTGGGTGTTTCATCGGGGGCATCTCTTGGGGCTGTTTTGGCTATAGCATTCGGATTTACCATTCCGGGGTTGGAAGAATGGGGAGTTATGGGCATGTCGATGATATTTGCTTTTTTATCGCTCATGCTTATTCTTTCACTTGCTTATAAGCTGGACAGTTCACTCAGCACATACACCATAATTTTGATCGGTGTTATTTTTTCTATGTTTGCCAACAGTATATTGAGTATGGCGGTAACATTCGCACCTCAAAAGGCAAAGAATATAATGTTTTGGACGATGGGTTCTTTGGCATCTACGGATTACAGTGATGTTTTGACATTGCTCGTTTCCGTTATAGTATGCGGAGGGATTTTATTGAGCTTGACTAAGGAACTCAATGCCTTTGCGGTGGGCGAGCAGAATGCACTTCATGTGGGGGTGAATGTAAAAAAAGTAAAACTGATTGTGTTGATAACTGTATCCGTGCTTATTGGAGTTTGTGTTTCAATAGGGGGAACTATCGGTTTTGTCGGACTTGTTATACCTCATATGACAAGGCTTGTGGTAGGTCCTAACCATAAAAAGTTGTTGCCTGCGAGCTTGATAGTGGGAGCGACATTTTTGATGCTTGCGGATTTACTGGGCAGGATAATATTAAAGCCGTTGGAACTGCCGATAGGGGTTGTTACATCATTTATAGGAAGTATTACTTTCATATATATTTTTTACAATTCAAGGAGGGGTAAATAATGCTTGAAGTAAAAAATATGTCGGTTAAGTATGGGGATGAGCTTATAGTAGATGATGTGAGTTTTACTCTCAAAGAGGGACAGTGGACGATTTTGGCAGGGCCTAACGGGGCAGGCAAAAGCACTATTGTAAATGCTGTATCGAAACTCTTGCCTTATTCGGGTGAAGTATATCTGGAAGGCGAAAATATAAAGAATATAAAAACGAATGATTTTTCAAAGAAGGTCAGCGTTCTTTCCCAATACCATTATGTGCAATACCAGTTTACCGTAAGAGAAGTTGTTTCTCTCGGTAGGTATTCTCATTCATCGGGATTTTTGAAATCGAAAAAGGACGATGAGGGGGAAGCATTCATTGACAGAGCTTTGGAAATGACCGGAATGAAGCCTTTTGAAAATAAGAGCGTATTGAGTTTGTCGGGAGGGGAGCTGCAAAGGGTGTTTCTCGCTCAAATATTTGCACAAAATCCGAAATTGCTCATTTTGGACGAACCAACCAACCATTTGGATCTTATATATCAAAAACAGATATTTGAGCTTATTACAGAGTGGCTTAAAACTCCGGGCAGAGGAGTTGTGTCGGTGGTGCATGATTTGAGTTTAGCGAAAGCTTACGGAACCCATGCAGTGCTGTTAAACCATGGGAAAGTGGTTACACAAGGAAAAATAAACGATGTGTTTACAAAAGAGATGTTAAATGAAGTATATAATGTGGATGTGTATGCTTGGATGAACAAGATGTATTCACAGTGGTATTAAAGGGCAGCGGAAGCTGTTCTTTTTTATGCAGTTCAATCAGATTGCATCATTATACTCGATAGGGCATAAGTATTTATATGCGAGATGATAATATACCCGATAGAGTATAGATGTGTGTAGTGTGCATTGCAGGATAAGTGTGTAAATAATTTATTTGTGATATCTAAGTAGTAGTGCATAGATACTGTGAAGTGATAAGTGTGCTTATTTATTAAATATGCAGCTTGATATAGGCAGTTAGGTGCTTTATAATGTAGAGTAAATTTTAAAATAAACGAAAGATGGATATATGAAGATAGCTGTTGTAACGGGAGCAAGCTCGGGAATTGGCAGGGATTTTGTCTACGCTCTCGATAAAGATGAAGAATACGATGAGATATGGGTGGTGGCAAGAAGAAAAGAACGACTGGAAGAGTTTCGTGGGAAACTTCGTGCTAAGGTTAGGATTTTTGCACTTGATCTCAGCGATGTGGATTCGATAGATGTTTTGGCGAATGCGTATAAGGCAGAAGATGTAAAAATAAAGACGCTTGTTAATGCATCGGGTTTCGGCAGATTTTGTAAATTCGAAGACGAGAGCCTTGAAGTATATTACAATATGATAGATTTAAATGTTAAGGCGACTTTGGGAATAGTATATTCCGCTATGGAGTATATGGATCAAAACTCACAAATATATTTGATGGGATCAATGTCGTCATTTCAGCCGGTGCCGTATATTAATGTGTATGGAGCAGGCAAGGCATTTGTGTTGAGCTTTGCGAGAGCTTTGAATGCGGAGATGCGAAATAAGACAGTTCGGGTTATGGCAGTATGCCCATTGTGGGTAAAAACCGAATTTTTCGATAGGGCTGTTTCGGATAACACGATAAGTTATTATAATCATGTATATAAATCCGAAGACGTTGTTAAGGCGGCATTGAAAGATATGAAAAAGAATAAAGATGTGTCGGTATTCGGATTGGGAGCAAAGCTACAATTATTGGGAGTGAAGCTGCTGCCACATAAATTAATAATGAAGATATGGTTAAAACAACAAGGATATTAAAAAAAGTTTTGGTCGATTGATGAATCAATAAACACTTTTATCACGAAAAATGCAAAATAAACGAAAAAACTTTTTACTTTTTTATCGTCAATTAATCGCATAACCAAGCCAAAAACGAAGATGGAGACAAAAAACTTTCAAAAAAAGTGAA
>CAZXWI010000121.1:0-4164 GCA_964644555.1 uncultured Lachnospiraceae bacterium
CGATTATTCCCCTAATATGCATATTGATAATTGCAATAATTTTTATGCATCATAACACACACCAAAACAACATAGCAGATACCCTTAACGGAAATTGGCACAGCCAAAATCACAATATTGAGTTTTTACAAAATGATTCTACCTGCATAATCCACAAAATTACCTACGAATATACCGTAAATGACAATAATGACGATATTCTTTCCGTAAAGTATTTCATCATTAACTCCGACAGCACATGATTGATAAAAGGCAAAATCTATGATTTGGAAGTATATGGAGATATAAACGGTGCAATATGGCTAAGAACATTACCTAACGAAAACAATGAGAAAAGGTATTTTCTAACTTACCTTCTATCCCAAAACGCTTCGGAAATTCCCGAAGGAATGAGTTTAATTCTGATGATAAACGTACAGACAAAACCTACGCCCTCGATACAAACCGAGTAATCAATGAAAAACAGCCCAAGACAATGTCTTGGGCTGTAATGTATCGTGTTGAGTTGGGCCGAAAGAGAAATTATCTCTTTGAGAACTGCGGTGCACGACGAGCTTTTTTGAGACCGTATTTTTTACGCTCAACCATTCTTGCGTCTCTTGTGAGGAATCCTGCCTTCTTGATTTCATCTTTAAGTGAAGGATCTGCAAGTTTCAATGCTCTTGCAACACCGTGTCTGATAGCGCCTGCCTGACCTGAAAGTCCGCCACCGTATACATTTACTTTTACATCGTATTTTGATTCTGTATTTGTAAGTGCGAGCGGCTGCTTAGCAACTATTCTTGATGTTTCGAGCGGTAAATATTCTTCGATTGCTTTACCGTTTATAACAAAGTTTCCTGTACCCGGAGTAAGCATAACTCTTGCTACTGAAGTTTTTCTTCTGCCGGTTGCTCTTGTCATTTCTGCCATATTCTACCTCCTAACCTCTTAATGTGTATACTTCCGGTTTTTGAGCTTCCTGTTTGTGCTCAGCTGCTGCATACACATGAAGTTTTTTAGCCTGTGCACGACGAGCTTTTTTGAGACCGTATTTTTTACGCTCAACCATTCTTGCGTCTCTTGTGAGGAATCCTGCCTTCTTGATTTCATCTTTAAGTGAAGGATCTGCAAGTTTCAATGCTCTTGCAACACCGTGTCTGATAGCGCCTGCCTGACCTGAAAGTCCGCCACCGTATACATTTACTTTTACATCGTATTTTGATTCTGTATTTGTAAGTGCGAGCGGCTGCTTAGCAACTATTCTTGATGTTTCGAGCGGTAAATATTCTTCGATTGCTTTACCGTTTATAACAAAGTTTCCTGTACCCGGAGTAAGCATAACTCTTGCTACTGAAGTTTTTCTTCTGCCGGTTGCTCTTGTCATTTCTGCCATATTCTACCTCCTAACCTCTTAATGTGTATACTTCCGGTTTTTGAGCTTCCTGTTTGTGCTCAGCTGCTGCATACACATGAAGTTTTTTAGCCTGCGCACGACCTAATTTGTTGTGCGGAAGCATACCTTTGATAGCTTTTTCAACTACCAATTCAGGTTTTGTTTCAAGGAGTTCGCCGGCTGAAACCGATCTGAGTCCACCCGGATGACCTGTGTATCTGTAGTATCTCTTCTGTTCGAGTTTTTTGCCTGTCAATTTGATTTTTGCGGCATTAATAACGATTACGTAATCACCGGTATCGATATTTGTTGAGAAACATGGCTTGTGCTTACCTCTCAGAAGAACGGCTGCTTCTGTTGCAAGACGACCGAGTGTCTGACCTTCGGCATCGATCACATACCATTTTTTTTCTATCTGATCCGGTTTGGCTGTCTGTGTTGTTTTTGTTAACATTTTTATCTCCAAACTGATATATTTCTTTGTGTCTCAACTTTATCCCGGGGCTAATCAGAACAAGTTAAGCCAACGATAATTTTACATAATTATCAACATTTTGTCAACCTTTTTTTGACTTTAAATTAAAAAGATTCGCATATTCAAATATCAAAGAGCAATTTCGGCTGATAAGTTTTGTTCTCGCTTACAGCTATAAATAAAACGCTCATTCACTATAATTAAAACACGGAAAAACAGTCTTTCAACCGTTCTTCCGTGATTAAGTTTTTATTCAACTAAATAGACTTACCCTCCGATAATAAGCGGCACAATATCTATTACATCGCCCTCCGACACCAAAATGTCATCGGGAAGCTCAATGCTCTTGTGTGCATTTCCATTGTGTACGCATATAACCGCTTCTTCACCGTAAGGTGTATATTTTTCCATCACTTCTTTGAGCGTAATTTCTTCACGCTCATTTCGGATTTCTCCCAAGACCGTGATTTGCATAATCTACCTAGTTCTCTTTCTTTTCTTCAGCTTCCGGAGCCTGAGGAGGCTGAGGAGGTGCAGGAAGAGGACCTTTCTGTACTGACCAGAATGTGCCTTTTGTTGCTTCGTGCGGTGTCTGATACATATAGTTATCTTCTCCGCCGTAGAACATATCGTCTTCGTGGTGAAGTCCTGCTTTTTCGTTGAATGCATATTCAAGCTGAAGTATGCTCATACCGTTTTCGAGAACCATTTCGGGGCCCGGTCCTTCGGGCATTCCTGCCAAAAGGCCTGCCATTCTTGCAATAGCTGCTTTTGCATCGGGGTTGAAGTTTACTGCAGCCCACGGGAATAAGCACATAAAGCAGTCGCATGTGCAGTTTGTGGCAAGTGAGAAGTCAGCCTGCTGTTCCGGAGTCATGTTGGGAATATATGTTGCTGCAGAACCTGATGTATGGTCAGCTCCCATAGGACCTCTTTCCCATGTAAGACCGTAACCTCTGATAACACGCGGGTCATATGCTGCGAATGCCTGACGCTTTGATGTAGGAACTCTCTTAACTGCCTGATCGGGTACTCCCAAGTAATCTGCAACTGCGGCACAACCGTCTTTTAAGTATTTGCCGTATTTAGAGTCGGGATCAAACATAGTTTTTACCATATTGATTGCAGCGTCTGCATCTCCGAATTCCATTACGCCCTGATCCATCATAACACCCAATGCACATCCGATATCGATAGTATCCATACCGAAATCATCGCAAAGTCTGTCAAGAGTACATACTACATCTGTGTCGAATACACCGATGTTGGAACCGCATAATGCTACTGTTTCATATTCGATACCTGCTGAGAGGTAGTTTCCGTTTTTATCGCAATATTCGTTGGAGCAACGAACCGTGCATGACGGCTGGCAAGGAATAGTGCTGTGTCCGCCGTGGTTGATGAGGTTTTCTCTCCACTGAACAGTACCGAGTCTTTCCCAATTAGGTGTGAATTTACCGTTGAAGTTGTTCCAAGGCAAAGCACCCATTTGACCTGTTGTATCAACGCCGGCTGCCGAACCGTAAAGGGGCATCGTCTGACCTGTAAGGGGGTTAGCTTCGATTGCTGCTGTAATTTTCTGGTTGAGTTCCAAGAACTCTTTTTGCTGTTCTTCGGGAAGCTGTACGATATACGGATCATCTGCGTGTTCAATGATAACCGCTTTGAGTTTCTTTGAACCCATAACAGCACCCATACCGCCTCTTGCTGCGGCTCTGCACGGTAATGATGAATTCATTTCGGTACACATGATTGAAGAAACCAATCCCAAATGTTCACCTGCTTGACCGATGGAAGCGATGGCAACTCTGTCATTATATAAGTTTCTTACATATTCCCCTAAAGGATATGAATTTTTGCCCATGAGACATGAAGCATCTTTCAAATGCGGATTACCCTGTTTATCAATGTAGAGGTATGTCCATTCGGGAGCTTGTCCTTCGAACATGATTACTTTGATTTGGTGATCCGTCATTCTTCTTGCAACAGTACCGCCTGAGTTTGATTCTTTAATACCGCCTGTAAGAGGGCTCTTAGCACCGATTGAAAGACGGTTTGATGCGGGAAGTACTGTTCCCGTGAAATAACCTGTTGTAAAGATCAATGGGTTATTGGGGCCTAATGCATCGCATGTGGGGTCGCAATAGTCTGTTAAGAATTTGGCTACAAGACCACGGCCGCCGTAGAATCCGTAATCTTTTTGATTAAACGGTTCTTCGGTGATCGTCATCTCAGTCAAATTGACTTTGATTATTCTCATTTATTTTCCTCCGAGATTATGTTAAATCTAATTTGTGTTATTATTAACATATAT
>CAZXWI010000122.1:0-4156 GCA_964644555.1 uncultured Lachnospiraceae bacterium
CAATTAAGCGATGACTTATCTTTATTTAATTTATAAAATAATTGTAATAAGTTTTTATTTCTTTGCAAAGATTTATCCGTAAAAAAAGCAGATTCATGCGAATCTGCTTTAAATATTTTACATATAATCCTTGAGTTTTTTGCTTCTTGTCGGATGGCGCAGTTTTCTTAGAGCCTTCGCTTCAATCTGCCTTATTCTCTCACGGGTTACCTTAAAGATATCACCTACTTCTTCAAGGGTGTGAGCTCGTCCGCCCTCAAGCCCGAAACGAAGCTTCAATACTTTGGCTTCTCTCTCAGTTAAAGTATCCAATACTTCCAAAAGCTGCTCTCTGAGAAGCATATAACTTGCCACATCTTCGGGAGCCTGAGCATCCTCATCGGGAATAAAATCACCCAAGTGGCTGTCGTCCTCTTCCCCTATAGGAGTTTCGAGCGAAACCGGATCCTGAGCTATTTTAAGTATTTCGGTTACTTTCTCTTCCGACATTCCCAATTTAGCGGCTATTTCCGCAGTTGTCGGGTCTCTTCCAAGCTCCTGCACCAATACTCGAGATGTTCTGGTTATCTTATTAATGGTTTCCACCATATGCACCGGAATTCTTATGGTTCTTGCCTGATCGGCAATAGCCCTTGTTATAGCCTGTCTGATCCACCAGGTGGCATAAGTTGAGAATTTATATCCTTTTGTATAATCGAACTTCTCTACAGCCTTTAAAAGCCCCAAGTTGCCCTCTTGAATAAGATCCAAGAAAGCCATACCTTTACCTACATAACGTTTTGCAATACTTACAACGAGTCTTAAGTTGGCGTTGGTGAGTTCTCTTCTTGCCTCCACATCACCCTCTTCGATTCGCTGTGCAAGAGCAATCTCTTCCTGAGCGCTCAAAAGGTTTACTTTACCTATCTCTTTCAGATACATACGAACCGGGTCATTGATATTGATTCCCTCAACATCAAGGCTTCCGTCGTCTTTGGGAACTTCCGACATGGCATCGTCCATATCGTCGTCGGAATCCACCAACATCAAATCATCTCCGGCGAGCAGTTCTTCCGTGTATGAATCAAAATTTACCAAGCCCTCTTTTACGAGATAATCAAGTACAGCACTGCTTTCATCATCGCTTAACGAAAGCCCGTCCAAAACAGGTGCAAATTCGTCAAAAGCCAAAGCACCGTCTTTGGAAACTTTTTTCTTGAGTCCGTCAATGCGAGATTTAAGTTCCGGATTTAAAGCCAACATTTCTTCAACATTAAAAAGTTCACTCATTTAATATCCTACCTCATTTTTAATTTCCATCAATTTTTCTTTGATGTATGCATGTTCTGCCAATAACTGAGCTTTTTCACTGAGTTTCGTGTTTTCATCATCGATCTGCCTTTTGATGCTCTTTAGCCTGTCGCTGTAAACATTTATCAATAGCGATTTTGTGTAATAAGGGATTTCCGAATCTTTAATTTCATTCTGTAATGAATTCAGTAAAGCTGCCGTTTCCGCAAGTATGTTATTATACAACAATTTTTTGTTTATGTCAACAAAATTATTCTCGTTGTACAATTTTTCAATTTCTTCATACAAAAGTGCATATTGCGCACTGAAATAATTTCCGCCTCCGCATTCGATATAGTTTTTGTATTTATCATAGCTTTCGCTGATGTATTTAAGTACGGAAAGCTCTGTTTTATCTCGCTGAGTCAGTTCTTTTTTGCTCGGTACGAAAAAGTTTTGTTCTCTTATTTCAGTGGGCTTATTTTCTTCCTTGTTTGATCTTTTTTCCTCATATTGTTCGGTTATCATGCCCTTTATGGTAAGAATGTCTATATCCACCAGCGAGGCTATTTTCTTTGAATAATGATCCCACTTTATTTCGTCATTCACTTCTGCCACCACACCACATGCTTCGTAAGCAAATCGAGAACGATCCTGTATGTCGGATAAATTGTATCTTTTTCTTATTTGCTCTATCTTAAAATCGGTTGCGTACTTAGCCTCCGCTACTCTATTTACAAATTCTTTGGCACCGTAGGCTCTGATGTAGCTATCCGGGTCATGCTCATCACTAAGCACCAGCACCTTAACGCTTAATCCCTCGTTTTCCAAAATGCCACTGCCCCTTATTGCCGCATTTACCCCTGCATTATCTCCGTCGTAGCACAAAACCACATTGTTAGTATATCGCTTTATAAGTTTGGCATGCTTTTCGCCCAAAGCCGTACCGAGGCTTGCACAAACCGATTTTATTCCCTTATCGTAAAGCGATATAACATCCATATATCCTTCCACCATTATCACGGGGTTTGTTTGAAGTGATGCCTTTGCTTTATTCAAATTATATAGCATACTTCCCTTATAAAAAACGGCATTTTCGGGCGAGTTCAAATACTTTGGTTCGCCTTTGCCGATTATGCGCCCTCCAAAACCCACGATATTATCGCTCACATCCTGTATCGGGAACATTATTCTATCTCTGAAATATTCGTATACACCCTTTTCATTTTCCTTTATGAGGTTTGCCGCCAAAATATCTTTCTTACTGAATCCCTCCTTTGTAAGATAGCGATAAAGGCCACCGTCCCTCGGAGATAGCCCTAATCCGAAATTTTTCATGGCTTCACGACTTATTCCCCTGTCGGTTAAATACTTAAGAGCGTAATCCGAACTCATTAGGTTTTTATAAAAATAATTAGCCGCCTTTTTATTTATTTCATACAACACTTTCTTTTGAGTATATGAACCGGATTCTTTGAAATTAAAGCCGTCCTCGTATTCTATTTCCATATTCGCTTCGTTTGCCAAATATTCTATGGCTTCGGGAAAACTCATGCGGTTTATTTCCATTATAAAGCTCACCACATTTCCGCCCTTTTCGCACCCGAAACAATAATAAAATCCTTTGTCGGGAACAACGGAAAACGAAGCCGTCTTTTCGTTGTGATCCGGAAACGGACACAACCCAAAATATCGGCCGCCTTTCTTGGTAAGCCGTGTATATCTTGACACTATAGTGTAAATATCGGAATTATCGATGACTTTATTGATAAAATCCTGTGTAAACCTTGCCATTTTTCTCCTGTTCTATGCCCACGACTTGGGCAGCATTATCTCTTCGTACACATTTACGGCATAATTGTCGGTCATTCCCGCAATATAATCGCACACCGAACGAGCCATATCTTCTTCTCCCCTCTTAACATACACATCGGGCATCTTAAGCGGATTTTTCAAATAATATTCATAAAGGCTTCGTACGATATCCTTGGCTTTTTCGTTTTCACGCCTTGCGAATTCGGAAGTATACAAGGTATCGAATAGAAAAGCTCTGAGTTCGTCCGTTGCCTGTTTTATTTCATCGTTTTTTATTATATCGTTTTTGCCTTTGCTGTTTTGAATAACATCTATTATCATCGTGTTGATTCTCTCCGAATTGTTCTTTCCGAGAACCTTTATGAGCCTAAGAGGAAAATCATCTTCTTTTAACACTCCCATAACCACAGCATCATCCATGTCGTGATTAATATAAGCAATCTTATCGGAAATATTAACAACCTTTCCCTCCAATGTTGAGGGAATGTATCTCGAACAATGATTTTTTATGCCGTCCCTGACTTCGTATGTGAGATTCAGCCCACATCCGCCCTCTAATTCATCCACTATTCTAAGCGACTGCAAATTATGTTCAAAGCCGTTTTCATATAATTCGTTGAGTGCCGCTTCCCCTGCATGACCGAAAGGGGTATGTCCCAGATCATGACCGAGTGCAATGGCTTCGGTCAAATTTTCGTTAAGCCCCAAAGCGCAGGAAATGCTCCTCGCTATTTGCGAAACCTCCAATGTATGGGTGAGTCGCGTTCTTAAGTGGTCGCTGTCGGGAGAAATAAATACCTGAGTCTTATGTTTTAATCTTCGGAATGCTTTTGAATAAACTATCCTGTCGCGGTCCCTCTCAAAGCAGGTACGCACGGGGCATTCCTCCTCGTAAAGTTTTCTGCCCTTACTCTTCACCGAAAAAGATGCATACTCACTCAAAATAAGTTTTTCTTTACTTTCTTTTTCTTCTCTTATATTCATAACACAATACATTTGCCGAAATTACATAAATCGGCATATAGAAATGATAATAAATTTAATATTTATTTTATTATAGCACATATATGAC
>CAZXWI010000123.1:0-4103 GCA_964644555.1 uncultured Lachnospiraceae bacterium
GCATATTGCAGCCGTAATTGTTATGCAAATGCAAAAAGTCATATGCCTGCATTATCATGTAGTTGAATTCAAGGAAAGTAAGACCTCGCTCCATTCTCTGCTTGTAACATTCTGCTTTAAGCATGGTATTTACTGAAAAACAAGCTCCCACATCTCTTAATAATTCAACATATTTTAAATTCAAAAGCCAATCTGCGTTATTTACCATAATCGCTTTGTCTTCACCGAATTCGATGAATCTTTCCATTTGTTTCTTAAAGCAAGCGCAGTTATGATCTATCGTTTCAGTTGTCATCATTGTACGCATATCCGTTTTACCGGACGGATCTCCGATCATTCCCGTTCCGCCGCCAATTAATACTACAGGCTTGTTGCCTGCCATCTGAAGTCTTTTCATAAGACAAAGTGCCATAAAGTGGCCTACATGAAGCGAATCGGCTGTCGGATCAAAACCTATATAAAAACGAGCACCGCCGTTATTGATAAGTTCTCTTATCTCTTCTTCGTCAGTTACCTGTGCAATCAATCCTCTTTCTTGTAATTCTTCGTAAATACCCATTGATCTCCTCCTATATGTTTATAAAAAAGCCCCCTGCCCCAATTTAAGGACAGAGGACGAATGTTATCGTGGTACCACCTCTGGTTCGAATATATAAATATTCCTCATCATGCTATGCACACAGCTGTAACGGGCTTACCCGACTTACCCTACTCAGTTTCAGGCAGTAGCTCCGAAATGTATTCAAGACAGTCCACTATATCCTCACACCAACCGGATACTCTCTGAAAGCTTATCTGCTCTACTGGTTTTCTTCACAGCTTTAATATTAATATGCTCTTGCAAAATATGCAATCTTGTCGGCATCTTTGCCGCAATTTACGCATTTTCCGTGAACTTCTTTTTCGTTTTCGTCAAATGGCATACATCTTAATGTTGCACCTGTTTGTTCTTTGATTACATCTTCGCACTCACGGCAACCGCACCAATGTGCCTTGATGAATCCGGGATTTTTCTCCAAATTTGTTTTGAATTCATCCATATTTGATGCGTAGCTTGTTTTTTCTTCACGCAATTTCAACGCACTGTCGTACATATTTTGCTGAATCAATTCCAAAACTTCACCGAGTTTTGCTTTTGCTTCATCTAAAGAAACAACTATTTTTTCGCCTGTATCTCGTCTTACGAACACGCATTGATTGTTTTCAATATCTTTCGGACCTATTTCTATTCTTACAGGAACACCCTTCATTTCGTATTGATTGAATTTCCAACCGGGTGAGTTTGCATCCGATGCATCGATATCCACTCTGTATTCTTCGCAAAGTGCTTCTTTTAATTTAGTTGCAGCCTCCACAACGCCTTCTTTATGCATTGCAATAGGGATAACCACTGCCTGTGTCGGTGCTATTCTCGGAGGAAGCTTAAGACCTTTGTCATCACCGTGAACCATAATAAGGCCACCGATAAGTCTTGTGGAAACACCCCAAGAAGTCGAAAATGCATATTTTTCGGTATTGTCTTTATCAAGGAATTTAATATCAAATGCCTTTGTGAAGTGATCTCCCAAATTGTGGCTTGTGCCGCTCTGAAGCGCCTGTCCGTCATGCATCAATGCTTCTATGGTGTAGGTTGCATGAGCTCCGGCAAACTTTTCTTTTTCGCTTTTTTGCCCTGCAATCATCGGGATTGCCAAATATTTTTCGCAAACCATTCTGTATATTTCAAGCATTTGCATGGTTTCTGCTTGGGCTTCCTCAAAAGTTGCATGCACGGTATGGCCTTCCTGCCAAAGGAATTCGCTCGTTCTCAAAAACGGTCTGGTAGTTTTTTCCCATCTTACAACATTGCACCATTGATTATACAAAAACGGCAAATCTCTGTATGAAGTCAGCCATTTGGAATACATGCTGCAAATTATTGTTTCCGATGTGGGTCTTATGCAAAGTCTTTCGCTCAATTCGTTTTCTCCGCCCATGGTAACCCATGCAACTTCCGGAGCAAAACCCTCAACATGCTCTTTTTCTTTATTTAAGTAGCTTTCCGGAATCAATAACGGGAAGTACATATTCTTGTGTCCTGTCCTTTTGAATTCGGCATCAAACACTTTTTGTATATTTTCCCATATTGCATATCCGTACGGCCTTATTACCATAAACCCTTTAACGGGTGCATAATCGACCATTTCCGTTTTTAAAATTACATCTGTATACCATTGAGCAAAATCTTCATCCATTGATGTGATTGCTTCAACCTGATTTCCCTTAGCCAACATACCCTCCTATACATTAAAACAGAGCTGTTAACTCAGCTCGTATTTTTTTAGTTATTATACAAAAAAATGTATATTGGTGTCAACCGAAGAATGTATATTTTTATTTTAAATTCACACATTTTCTTTATCTGCGTATTATAAAGCGAGTATAAAACAACTCTATCTTACAATATACGGGAGGAAACAATGTTAGACTTATTTGCTGATTGCAATTGTAACAGTTTGCTTATGTTCTTTCTTTTGCTCGTAGTTCTGTTTGACAGCATCGGGATTTGCGGCGAAGATGATCCGGGAACACTTCTTTTCTTCTTCCTGCTGTTGATCATCATAGTTACGGCAGTTTAATCAATAACACAGCGGACCTAACAGGTCCGCATAATTCCCTTAATTATTTATACATAATTTAAGGATATTCAGGAGGGCAAATGTTAAATAATTTATTCGGAGATATTGATATTACATGGATAATCATAATTGCATTGATTCTGATTTTACTCTCAGAAGACAATGACGGATGCAATAACGGAGGATTCCTTGGCAATTTATTTGAAAACAATGCTATTATCATACTTCTTCTCATTGCGTTGTTGTTCATTGATTTATAAGATATGCGGGTTTTCTTATGAAAACCCTTTATGGAGTTAAGAATGAAAATAAAAAATATACTACCCGAAAATGCGGATACAAACAAACTGATTTTGGGCGGAGCATTGGTATTGATTTTAGCCCAATCAGCTGAAAATTTCAATATTACAGAAACAAGAAACGATATTCCCATCTACGAAGTGGACGAAAACGGTAATCAAACTATAGCACAAAAGCCTAAAAGCAAAGATTACATATCTAAACTCACCCAAATAATGAGTGCCAATAATTACGCACCAATAAAAACCTTATACAAACTGCAAAGCATATTAGACGATATCGATGTAATCAAAACAATTGATTTAAGTAAAACAAATGATGAAAACGTATCCTTTAAGAATGTTTTTTCGCAAATAAAACCATATATGAACGAGCAGAAAGTAAAAAACATCAACGAACTGACTCACAATATCGAAAAGGCACAATCCACCGTTAATCAAATAGGCAGCATTAAAAACAAGATATCAAATCTTCCTGAAGACCTTCCGAGGGGAGAAAAAATCAAAACCATAATAAATGAGATACCTAACCTAACGGAAATACCGGTTTTGGAGGAAGTCAACACAATAAAAAATATGCTCAGCCTTATAAATTTAAAACATGAAAACGAAGAAGCCATATCACAAGACGATGAAAATATAGAATATAACGATATTCTGGATTTAGTGGATATGTTCGACAAATAAAGAAATATCAGCAATTAATTTGCTGATATTTCTTCGAAATGTTCATTTTTAATGTTACTGTACATAACCACATATGTTTCGGTAGGTCCGAATTGCTGAATTTTTTCAAGCAATTTTGCCAAATGCTCGGTGTCTTTCACAAAAGCCTTGACGATAAGAGAATGCTGCCCCGTAACATAATAAAATTCGCTTATTTCGGGAGCAAAGTCAGCATACGACTTAAAATCGTCGTATTTGCTGGCTGGTATATCCAGATTAATGAAAACGGATACATTTTCTCCGAGCTTTTCTCTGTTTATCACAGCTTTGTAACCTGAGATAACACCGCTTTGCTCTAATCTCTTCACTCTCTCTGCTACGGCAGGTGCTGATAAACCGAGTTCTGCCGCCAATTCTTTCATTGTAACTCTTCCGTCACTACACAGTATGCCAATAATTTTTTTATCCAGTGAGTCCATCCACCTAACCTCGACTTAAATATATAACGATTATACACTAT
>CAZXWI010000124.1:0-4046 GCA_964644555.1 uncultured Lachnospiraceae bacterium
TCCCTACGAGGTGGTATAACCACCTATAAATTTTTAGATTTCAAATTCTTATTTGTAATTCACATAAAATATTGCTATCAATTAAATCTTCATCATTTCGCATTTCTTCGGGCAAACTAAGGGAATATTCCGAGCAAATTTTTATAATAACTTCGTCATCGACCATTTTGTAAAAATCTTTAATATCTTCCTCTGTCAAACGATTGGCAGAATTATAAACCGCTGCCGTAGCAAAGCGCTTATCATTCGAATATAAAAATTCTATCAAATCGTATGAGGGAAATGCAAACTTTTCATCTACTGCTCTTTTTAATAGGCGATTGGAAGCATTAATATTATTAAATCGAAGCTCAATTATTATCTCTCCGACTTCGTCTGCCGAGCCCAATGAAATCAACTCCGACAAATTGTGAACTCTTGTACTTTATGCCCAACCATAAAACTTTTTGCAGTATTCTTCCCATGTATATTTACGCAAATAAATACACTCCAAGCGTTTCTTGTGTATGAAACACACAATGATTTATAAATTTTCAATTATATTTGCCACTTACTTATATAGTTTAACCGCATGAGAATTATATCGCAAGTGGTTGTGTAAACTTTGCATTGTGAAAGATAACTAAATATATATTATTTTCTAAGGCACTGGGAATCTTATTAAACTAAAAAAGAGTCCGATATAATGTCGAACTCATTTTATGGGATTTAATGTTGATTTTTTCTAAACTTTAGGGTTTCAAACTAAAGATTCCTATTGCACCATCTTTCCAACACCATTTTCAAATACCCATTTACGCTTGGAGTATCCCTTTATGTTTTCCGCTGAAACGATATTTTCTATTTCGGCAATGGTCGATTCGGATAATGTTGTATTTATGGCTTTTAACGAACTTAAAAAATGATTCTGATTTGTTGTTCCGATAAGGGTGAGTATATTATCATACTTCGCCTGTGTCCAAGAAATGGCAAGTTCGCTCATGGTAAGGTTTTGTGCCTTTGCGATTTCGGCAAACTCATTTAATACTTCAAGATTATGCTTCTTGTTAAAAGGCGACAATATCCCCCTTGACATCATCGGATTTGCCATACCGCCGTTTAGTACTTTATCAGTCAAAATGCCATGACCTACTGCACCATACACAACAACCTGCACACCGAGTTCTGCAGCTGTCGGGATCAATTCATCTTCAATTTCCCGATTGAGCAAAGAATATTCAACCTCAACACTGTGAATCGGATGAATTTTATGAGCTCTTCTGAGAGTTTCGGCATCGACTTCCGACAATCCAATGTTCCTAATTAAACCTTCTTCTTTCAGATTTACCAATTCCGACATAACATCCTCTATGGGAATAGCAATATCCTGTCTTGCAGGCTGATATAAATCCACATATTCAAGCCCCATCTTATCAAGTGCATTTACTAATTGAGGTCTTATGTTCTCGGGACGCACATCAAGTTTAGCTCCTGTAAGTGAAAATGCTACACCGAATTTAAGGGATACAAAATAATCGTCTTCGGGAATGCCTTTTAATGCTTCGCCTAATACTACCTGCGATTCACCTCTCTGATAAAAATCACCTGTATTAAATATGTTAATACCGTTTTCGATGGCTGTTTTGATAGTTTGCAACGAGCTTTGCTTGTTTTCAAAATTCATTCCCATAGTTCCCAATGCAAGATTACCTATACCGTTCATAATAAACCTCCTAAATAATAATTATTTTCTGCATCTCATAAGTATATGAAAAATTGAGAAAATTTTATTTATATACCACATCAGTACATAATATTAACCGATTATGATTTGCTTAATTTTAGATATATTTTCTATATTTTTATCGACTCTACCCTCTATGAGGAGGAAAGCCGCCCTTTGAGATTCTTTTATTTGCCCGAGATCCGTTATGCCGAATGTATTTGCCACATTGCTCGTGGCTGAAAATAAAACATCAATCGGTTTCATGCCGGATTTTTCCAAAAGAAGCATTTCTCTTTGCAGAGAAACACCGTATTCAACCTTGGGCGCATACGCACCCGGATTCGAGTCTGTACCGGCAAGAATTTTTACTTCGTTTTTATAAAGCAGTGCCACTGCATTTTCGGCATTCTTGTAATGCTCCGGTTTGTAAGAATTTCTGCCACTGTTTGCATACGCATACATCATAACAAGAGTCGGAATTACGGATATACCCTTTTCGGCTATTTTTTCAGCCAATTCTTCAGGAAGAGCTTCTTTCATGGGAACATGAATTAAAATATCCGCACCACATTCCACTGCCATTCGCACAGCTTTCACCGATACTGCATGTACAGCCACCTTTATGCCGTTATTATGAGATTCCTCACAAATATCCTTAAACACATTCTTCATCATTAAATTCGGTTCGGATAATAGAACCTTGATATACTTGGCACCCGAATTTATTGCATTTCTCACATACGCTTTGCCATTCAATGTCCATATTGCCATTGATGCTGACGAAATAATCGTAAAAGGCTTCGCATTCTGAATAAGAGAAGCACTCGCCGACACATCACAAGTTGCGATAATACCGTGTTGTAACATGGTTTCAACTTGCCGATTGTTTTCCATATGAGTATGTGCATCAATCAAACAGGGCATAAGAAAATACTTATCATTGATGTTATCGGACTTAATTATTTTAGAAACCACTTTGTTTTCGACAACAACGGCTGAATCTTCGATAACTTTTTCACCGTCAAAAAACGGATAGTTTAATACGATTTTGTTATCATAATTCATCAATTATCCCTCTTTTTAACCGACACAAGTTCACTGCATTTCATGACTGTGCCGTAGTGATTACTCATAACCAAATAATTTGCACAAACAACAACAGTATCACCTACATTTACTTTACTGTAATGCTCGTCTGTCGGGAAAATAACAAGTGCATACGTTTTGGAATCAATGCCGTCGGAAAGCTCTATTGACGGCTTATTATGAATATCGGCTCCTACTTTTTTGGCAATACCCGTAACCTTAAAACGCTTGTCGGTATACTTATCAAAGAATGCATCCGAGTCTGTAATAAACTCTTCATAAAGAGCTTTAACATCAAAAGCACCATCCTGAGTAAGCATAGGCATCTTTTTTGTTTCGATAATATGTGTTTTTATGTTTGACGGATGTTTAGGATAAAATTTAAGTTCTTCGATTGGATTCATATTTTACTCCTACTTGATTTCAATATTTTCCATTTTTACTTGGATCATCAAAAAATGCTCGTTATCAAAAGAGTCGTAATGCGTTTTCAAAATTGGTATTTCATTATACATTTTCTGTTTCAAAACCGGATCATCGCACTCAGTGGCTGTGCCTGTGATTCTAATCCATTCTCTCGATTGAGCTTTCTTTGCAATAATTTGTATATGGCTGTTTTCTCTAATCTGTTTATGCGCTTGATTAAAATCGTTGGTTGATAAATACAAATATTCCCCATCTTCCATCACTGCACCGAATGGTCTGCCGGCAGGATAATCACCGTTAATCGTCAACACATAAAAAACTCCGCATTCCTTCAAAAACTCATACGCTTTACTCATAATTTACCTCCGATATTATGTTTTGCAATTACTTTTTTTAACATCTCCGACAATATTTCCACTTCAGTTTCGGATAAGCCTACCGTCATTTCCTTTTCCAGAGAATCAGCTAGTGTAATAAACTCATCTCGTTTGCTCTCGGCATATTCACTTAGCACAAGCAGTTTACTGCGCTTATCGGCAGGATTTACAACCCTCTTTACAAAATTTCTCTTTTCCAGATTCTGAATAAGCCCCGTTACCGTAGGATTTGTCATGGAAAAAGCCTCTTCTATATCCACCTGTCTGACAGTGCAAGAAGGCGCTTTATATAAAATCATCAAAACACGAAATTGACTGTTGGTCAACTGATATGAAGTAAGTAATTGATTTGCATATTTATCGAAAATCAATGCACTTTTTTTTATTAATACAGAAATCTTATCTTCGCTCAAACCGCCCTCCATAAAAGATAGCTTCCTATGTATTATATC
>CAZXWI010000125.1:0-4043 GCA_964644555.1 uncultured Lachnospiraceae bacterium
ACATAATATAAAATATCATTCAATTTATTTTTTCTTCAAGTTTTATATAACGGTTTGTTTCTAAAAAGGTAAGTATTATAATAAATGCATGAAAGAACAACATAAGACATCACCGGTAATTTTTTGTTTAAGTCCTGTTTTGGTATTTTTCTTAATCAGCTATTTGGTATCACTTAGTTTTATCGCCTATGCAGTGCTAACAGAGAACATAATTTTAAATTCGCAGGATGCATTTGATTCACTCATGAAATTTTATCAAAGCCGCATTTTCGAAATAGAAGCGCTTGCATATATTTTGACATTTTGCTATGCGTACTTTTTAAAATTCCGCAAATTCGAAGTAAAATGTTTTGACCGCAGATACTATAACTTTATCGAATTTAAAGATGTCATTTGGGCAATAATTTGCGCTGTGGGTGTATATCTTATCACGGATATAGTGTTGGTCATCTTAAACGGAATTTTCGATTTACAAAGCGTTCTCAACGCTCACAACGAATCCGTTACATCAATTCTTTCCGATAATCTAATCAAAAATATAATCTTAGTTGGACTACTCGCTCCCATAACGGAAGAGATACTATTCAGAGGACTTGTATTTAACAGAATCAGGCTACTATCTAATATAAAAACAGCAATTTTCACATCTTCCGCAATATTTGCACTCATGCATATAGGCACATTTATCCAAGTAGGGTACGCCTTTGCTTTGGGACTTGTGCTTTCAATAAGCTACGCTAAATTTAAAAACATCAAAATACCGATAATCATACACATGACATTTAACCTGACAAACTGCCTGTATTATATCCCCGGTTTAGAATCCGTTTTGAATACCTTTATCGGACACTTGCTATATTATATATTAGGTGTTGCGTGTGCGGTTTATTCGGTAAAAAAATTCCGCAAAAGAAGAACACCCATAGGAAAAGATGATTTACTTCTTCCCGATGAAGAAGATAAGAATTGGTATAAGCAGTAGATATCGTTTAAATGAAATGTACCTTGAATGACATAGCATTTCAGGGTGCATTTTTATTTAACGCTTATGTTATTTCTACATATCAAATACACAGTTAACCGATATATCTAAACCTACACTAAAACACCCCCTCAAATCAATTCTGAGGGGGTATTAATTGCAATAGATTAATTCTTCAATGCCTTTTCAAAATCTGCCTTTATGCCGCAACCGTCGTCATGGAAACGATGGTTCTGACACATATCGTATCCGGGAAGATTGTTTCCTTCCACGAACACAGGTCCGTTGGGTGTTATGGCAACATCCCAGCCGATATAACGCATTCTGAGTTCCACATGAGCTGCTTCTTTACACATTTCCAAAGCTTCGTTAAAATAAGGTATCTTAAATCCGATAAACTCTTGCCCTGTTTCGGGATGACACTCATAATAAGTAACGGTTTTATCGCAAAACAGAGGATGTGTTATTTCACCCTCAGGCGATAACAGAGTGTACATTCCACCGCTTGAAATATTATCCACATCGGTTTTGCCGTTGCCGACACGCACAAGAGCATATACCACATTGGCATTGCCGTTATCGCTGAGAATTGTGCATACTCTTATGGTGTTTACCGAATTAGCGCACAAAAGATTCATTTGCGGATGCTGAGTGATTGCTTCCTCTGCAAGAAAGAATCCATCCTTAATCAATTCATCATAAAGCTCTTTCAAATCACGGTTTTCAATCTTGATTTTCTTTACACCCAGCCCTCCAAACGAAACGGGCTTTTTAACGAAGAATACTTCCTTGCCTTCGCAGAAAGCGGCAAACTTGTCAAAACCGTTTTGTATATTACAAAAGTCGCGTTTGAAATATTTGCCGAATTTTTCGCTGAACATCAACTTGTTATCGAATACATCATAAGCCTCTCGCTCGTTAAGACGATGCACCATATCCAAATTGTCGTTCATTGTCATGAATGTAAGTCGCTTGTCCCTTTTTATATATACAAATCCGAAAGTGAGGTAATCCAAGTACCCCACACCATATGCAAAGATACAATATACCATATCGAAAAATAAAATTATCCTATTTTTGCCCGACTGCTTATGCACCAATTCCAAGTTTCTGAAAAAACGCTTGAAGCTGCCGGATAATACTCTTCTGAAAAATGTTGCGATTTTACGCATTAGCTTAGCTCCTTTATTAATATCTTATATACTATACCATTTGAAAGAAGAAATTGCAAGAATTTAGCATGGGCTTATCCCAACCGGAAGAAAATCGTCAAAGCGACATTTTCAACTACTTAAACTTTATTTCAACTAATGAACTACTTACTATTCACCAAATAAAAAGGCAGCTTTTCAATACACCAAGCATCGAAAAACCGCCGAATAATATATTTCACACTATTTAAATCTATTCACAATTCATCACACACTCTATAAAATTTACGATTAAAGCTACTTTTATCTCTTTGATAGACTCGATAATGAACGCCTGATTTATTTCAAATACAAAACCGATACATTAAACTCATCTTTATAGCAATCGTCTATACTGTAATAGATAGAAAGTTCCGTGATTGCCGTATCGTATTCATCATCGTAAATGCCTTGGTAAGTGTCTTCAATGGTAAATCGAAGGACATCACCTTCTTTAACATCTATTGTTTCGGGAAGCACAAAATATTGCCTATCATAATTGTGTTCCAAAAAAAGAGTACCGTAATTCAATTCGTTAACAGTGATATTAAAGCTTTTAACGGCACAGTTTTTGTTAAAGGGGGTGTCGCCTTTTGCATATCTGTTTATAATCGAAAATGCAGCAATTTCATATTCGTCGTGATATGTAAGTTCGATGTATTCACCAATGCCCGTATCTGCTCTGTTTTCAACCCAAGCGGTATCGGTGTCGCCATCAAACATATTATCCCAACCGTAATAGTAACCGTACATAGGTTCATACATGGAGGAAACATATACATCTGGGAAACTTTTTCCTTCTATGCTTTTCATTACCCTGATATCGGACAAATCCGCATATCGAGCGTACACCTCATATGATGTTTCCTTATTGCGGTTTGCAAACAGGAAACCACCCACTGCAAGAGCAGCAACCAAAATTATTATTGCAATCAAATTTACCGATTGCGGTTTCTTTTTTCTGCGGAAACATTTCTGCCCGATGTGGGAGTTCCACATTCATCACAAAATAACATATCTTCAGTTAGCGAATTCCCACAATTTTCACAAAACATATTTTACCTCATCTTTTAAACTCGCTAAATTTAAACTTGAAAGGCTCACATTCCATAATTTTTTTATTATAGCATTGCCAAGTTCTAATCAGCTTAAATCGTAATCTTCGACGACATTTAGCCATTTAAAGAATCGTAAAATTCTTTAACACAAAATCAAGTTCCGATATCAAATTATGATTCAAAGCAGGAACTTCTTTCATGGTGAAAACGTAAAAACAATCATCACCTGCTAAAATGCATCTCATGTCATATACCTTATAATCATCAAGTTTGTAGTAAGATTCCAACACTGTAACTTTTTTACCGCCGATATTGTTGTTCATACGGCTATCCAAGGTGAAACCGTTGTCCTTATAATTTTCTTTGAGGGAAGCGATATATTCATTCTCAAAAGCTGCTTGAGTACCTTCGTATGGGTACTCTTTTACCATTATATACGGAATACTTTTTTCATCCTCATAAATGTAAATGAATCCATCAGGATCTTCGGTATCAATAATAAAACCATTGGGTGCGATAATGCTGTAGGTTTCATCTTTATTCATCCAAAATTCACCCGAATTATCATGCATTTTCGAATCACCGCATCCGAATAGCACGATTATAAGAATAAATAAAATGCAAACAGAAACTCCTTTTTTCAAGTTTTCTTCTCCAATATTTTTACTTTGATTATACGCACAATTATATATTAAAGATAAACATAAAGCAAATAAAAAAACAATTTTATATAAATTAATGTACAAAAACAAAAAAGACATAAAAAAACCTCGCGACTCCCTATTCTCCCGGTCCGTTTCCAGACAAGTACCT
>CAZXWI010000126.1:0-941 GCA_964644555.1 uncultured Lachnospiraceae bacterium
TTATTGAAATACTTTGAGATAATAAAATTTTATGCTAAAATACCAACATAATTACGATTTAAAAGGGGAATCAATGGAAAACGAAGTTGAATTCAACAGTGATTTACTTTATGAAGCAGCAAAGGATCTTTTTTTGGAGAAGGGATATAAAAACACAACATTCGGAGATTTAGCCGAGCGTGTTAATGTGCATAAATCACTGATAACATATTATTTTAAAACGAAATACAATTTAGCTACATTAGTCATACAAGAATATGTTACATCATATACAAACGCAGTTGTAGATACCTTAAAGCGTTTTTCCAAAGAAGACGATCCGTTTTACGAAAGTGTTCTTCGTACAATGGTGTTGTTCAACGGGCTTGCTCATAATAAGAAAATGTCCGATTTTTATGTGGAATTCATAGATGCAGGTGGTCCTCGTTTATATACATCCCTTAAAAGAACTTTGCTTGAGCGAATTAAAGATAAATTCGTTTTACCCTTTGATGAAAAGAATCTTAAATTCATCCAGATGGTTGATGATGCTTCTCGTACATCACTTATAAGGTCATATTTCGGCGGTTGTACAGATCTTACTTTAGACGAAGCAATAGAGATGAAATCAAAACTGATGTTTCGGATGTTTGGGTTCAATGAAACAGATATCGATCGAATTTATGATGAAAGTAAGTATATGTTTGAAAATACAAATTATATTTTCGGTCCCGGAATGTATATATATGTCGATAAAAATAACAAGTAAAATATTTGCTACTTCAAAAGCTGTTTTATTTATACTCAGTAAAGCAGCTTTTTTATTGTGATTTTAAGCTCATTTACAACTTTTCAATGTAAGAATCCTTTAAAAAAATATTAAAAATGCTTGACAAACATAAATAATAATGCTTTTGAAGTAGCAAATATTTTACTTGTTATTTTTATCGACATATATATAC
>CAZXWI010000126.1:951-3990 GCA_964644555.1 uncultured Lachnospiraceae bacterium
GTGTATAATATTTTTAATGAAGCTGATTTAATTTCAATATTTTAGTAAAATGGAGAAAACAATGGAAGAAAATAAAACTCAGGTAAGACCTCTGAGTACCGCAATTAAACTTTTCTGGGGTATCGGCAACGGCATTATGGTTCTCGGAACCAACATGACAAGTTATTTTCAGGTATATTGGCTGACAGATATCGCATTATTTTCAGCAGCATCTATCGCAATTATAGATACTGTAAATTCATTTTTGGGAATTATTGCCGCTCCGATTTTAGGTGCACTTTTAGATATGATGAAACCAATTAATAAAAAGTGGGGGCGTTACCGTTCATGGCTTTTAATCGGTTCATTGATTGCAATAGTTGCGGCACCTCTCAACTGGATAAGATTCGGTTCTAACGAAACAGTCGCAGCATTAATAAGAATTATTTTCTTGTTTGTATTGACAATACCGAATACATTCCGAATCCAAGCTGACAATGCATTATTGACTGTTGTATGCAAAACACCTAACGACAGAAGCTACCTTGCTGCAAGAAAATATATGTTCTCAAACATAGCTCGTTTGGTTTCAAATATTATTGTTACCGCATCGGTTACTTTCTTGCTTACCAGAGGAATCTCAGAGGGTACAAGCTATATAATTCTTGCCGTATTCTTTGCTGTTTTGACATTCTTCGGTTTTTATGCTCAGTTCAAGCTTACGGAAACATACGAAGGCGAAAAGAGCTTAGAACCCGAAATCGAAACAAAAACCAAAGCAAAAGTTTCACTTAAAGATGTTCTTGCAAACCTATTTTCAAATTCGCAGCTTGTTTGGCTTTTGCTTGCAAATATTTTCACAACATGTGTTGCATTTATCTTAACAAGATGTGCCGCATATTATTGGAAAGCAGTCGCAGAGGATTTTGCAATGATGGGTACATATTCTTTGGTAATTAATGGCTTGGGAATTTTGGGTACTTTGGTTTCGGGCGAAATCTCCTCTAAATTCGATAATGTGAAAATGTCAAGATTTGCTTTGATTGGAATGCTTGTAACGATTGCATTGGTTAAACCTTTAGGACTTAATAATAAATACCTTTTTATCGCAGTATTAGGCGTTCATCAATTCTTTGCAAGCTTCAATTATCCTATTTTTGTTGCAGGATACGCTAACTGTGCCGCTTATGCGGAATGGAAAACAGGCAAGAAAACAGCCGCTACTATCATGAGCATTTCGGGATATCCACTTAAAATAGCTCCTGCCGTTACAAGCTGGTTTATTCCTCAGACTCTTGCAAAAGTAGGGTATGTGGCAGGTGAACCGGCAAGCGCAGCAACAAAAGCAGGTATCGTCGGTATTTATTCTACATGGGGGCCTATCTTCATGTTGGGTGCAATAATTATTATGTTCTTTTTCTACAAACTCAACAATACTAAAATGCAGGAAATCCAGAGCGAACTTGACGCAAGAAGAGCTAATTAATAAAAATTCCAATATATGGCATTGTATATATTTGATGCCAAAACAGCATTGTATATCAAAATACATACAATGAGCTATATACATTTAATGGTATATATCATCGGAGTAGATCTACAGCATTTTAAATTACAGGTGTAAAATATGAAAAAAAATATGTTTATGAAAGCTTTAAACACAGAATCAGGAAAAAGTTCATTTGCTTTGATGTGTATATTTATTATTGCCACAATAGTAATAAGCTCTGTGTTTGCCGATAAATCATGGAGTACTATCGGTGCGTTTATCACATGCTTTATGTCGTTTAGTGCCGGCGGAGAGTTTTGTAAAGAAATATTGCGTAACAAATAGATATTAAATCAAAGAATTTTGTGAAAAATGAAAATATTCGATGATAAAAATTTACTGAAATAAATATAGCTTAACTTTATATTTGCCCTGCCTTGTGCAGGGCAAATTCAAAAGAAAGGTAACAATAATGAAGAAAAAGATTACGAAAAGCATGAAAACATTTTGGGGGTTAGCTGAAATAGGGCAGGGGTTTTTCAGCTCTGTTACCGGTTTGTATTTCACTTTTTATTTAACCGATATAGCTAAATTGCCGCTTATGTATGTAAGTTTCATTATGATATTTACGAGCGTTGCCGACTTTATTATTTCTCCACTAAGCGGAGGACTCATCGAAGCCGTTAAGCCCATGAAATGGGGCAAACTTCGTTCTTGGCTTTTAATTTTGCCACCCATTGTTACAATAACGAATGCACTCAAATTTATTAGCTTTGGAAATTCGCTTGTTACAACTATTGTAATAATCTTTGCTTATATGATAGGAAGTATAAGCTTTAATACAGTGGTTGCCGCCAACTATGCATTAGTTCCCTCAATGTGTGCATACGAAGATGAACGCTCGCATCTTTCTTCCAATAGGACAACAGGCTCGAACATAGGGCGTTTGGTAATGGGGTATGTAGCTCCTCTTATTATGGTGCCATTAATTAAATTAACGGGTGATAATGCATATGCTATCATAGCATTTACTTCTGCGGCACTTATGATGTTGGGCTTTTTCGCTCACTTTATTTTATCCAATGGCTATGAGGGCAACGGCTCGGTTACGACTTCGAGCGAAGAAACACTATCAATAAACGATATGCTTAGGGCAATTTTTTATAACCCTCAAATCATACCTCTTATGATATCAGATATGACATCTTCATTGGGATCATTCCTTTTGCCGTCGCTTATCATGTATATGTATATATATGTAATAGGAGATGTAAGCCTTGTTGCATATCACAATCTATTAGCCGGAATAGGTGGTATGCTTGGTGCTTATTCCTCAAGATTTATTATGAATAAGTTCTCTGACAGGAGAAAAGTATGCCTTTGTATTTATCCATTAATAGCGCTTTGCGTATTCATTACGAGATTTTTTGTGGATATGCCGTTGGTTTTCATGGGTGTATGCACAGTTTTGCAATTTTTGATTGGAAGCACTCAGCCTGTCGAAAGCACAATGTATTACGATGTAGCCGTATATTCCGAATGGAAAACGGGTAAAGATTCCACTGCTCTTA
>CAZXWI010000127.1:0-3920 GCA_964644555.1 uncultured Lachnospiraceae bacterium
ATATAAAAATTGATTATATATAGCTTTATTTTTTTATATAACCTGAAAGAGTTTATTAAAAATTCTCAATTACTTGGGTATTGTAAATTAATTCTTAATATCAGCACATAAAAGTAGGAAAATAATGAATAATTCTATTAAGAAAAACTACATCTACAATTTAATGTACGAAATACTTGCTATCATAACTCCTATGATAACAGCACCTTACGCAGCCAGAGTTTTAGGTGCACAAGGGGTTGGTGCTAACGCATATGTGGGCAGTTTCGTAAGTTATTTCGCTATTTTTGCCGTAACCGGAACAACTACCTACGGTAAGAGAAAGATTGCGGAAAATCAGCAAAATATCGAAAAAAGAAGCCGTGATTTTTTGGAAATCTTTTTATTCAGAACAATATGCACTTTGATTGTGTTTTGTGCATATCTTGTTTTTATATTTAATTTCCTGCCGCAATACAGAATACTTTTTTATTTGCAAATATTAAGTATCTTCTCTTATATGTTTGATATCAGCTGGTATTTCCAAGGCATGGAGAATTTTAAGCTTACAGCCATACGAAATGCAATAATAAAAATAGTTGCCACTGTTTTATTGTTCGTTTGCATAAAATCGCCTGATGATTTACCGATGTATGTTTTTATCAACTGCGGCAGCACCCTTTTGGTAAATATGACCATGTGGGGATATATGAAAAAAGAGGTAACTGCAGTTAAGCTGAGTTCCCTTAATTTAAAGCAGCATTTCAAACCGATAATGGGGCTTTTTATTCCGGTTATCGCCATACAGATATACACGGTTTTGGATATAAGTATGCTCGGTGCTTTCTCAAGCGAAACTCAAGTTGCCTACTACGAACAGGCAGAGCGCATAATCAAGATAGTGCGCTCTGTTATCAATTCGTTCGTGTCGGTGCTTTTGCCTAGAATCACCGTGTATTACATTAATAACGACATCGAAGAAATGGAAAATTGCATAAAGAAGGCACAGCGCTATGTTTTAATGCTTGCACTTCCCATGATGACAGGCTGTATGATGATTGCAAATACATTTATGCCGTGGTTTTTGGGCAGCGAATTTGCTTCTTCCGGCAATGTTCTGGCACTGCTCAGCGTACTTTTCTTGGTGCAACCCTACGGCAACTTGGCAGGCACTATCCTGATTGCTGTAGGAGAGCAGAAAAAGTATTCCACCACCATATGCATTGCAGCAATAACGAATTTTGTGCTTAACTTTACATTCCTCACCGTATTTGATATGGGTGCGGTGGGCGTATCTCTTGCCACGATAATTGCGGAGTCGCTTATTGTAATAATAAATTCGTTCCATCTTAAAGAGTATATGGGTATAAGTTCTTTTATGAAAAATGTATACCGATATCTTCCGAGCTGTGTGGTGATGGGAGTGGTTATTATGGTTCTGAAATACTTTATCGAAAACAGCACGGTTTTCCTATTCACTTCTGTATTTTGCGGTATTGTGATATATTTTGCAATATTGTATATTCGTAAGGACGATATGTTTATGTCGTTTATCGACAGCTTGCTCGTCAAGCTTAAAATAAAAAAATAATTTTGGAGCAGTTTTATGAAAATCGCAATAATCTTTGACAATATGATCTACGGCGGCATAGAGCGAGTCGGTATAACATATGTCAAGCTTATAAAGGAACTTGGGCATGATGTCGAAGCATATGTCTTGAATCCTCATACGGAAGATATTTTAAAAGAACTTCAGAATGAGTGTAATGTATATGTTTTGGATTATAAAAGAAGTTATTCTCCGTATTATTGGAAAGCCCTTGATAGAAAATTCAAATGGGGAAAGGCTGTTTCTCCCATAGTTTTTGCTCTAATGAAGTTGGGTTTGCCTTTATTTAAGAAAAAATTCGGACGAAATGCTTCTTATGACATAGCGATTGCTTTTTCGGGGCATATGAATGATTTAACATTCGTTTCCGAAGAGTTTATTTCTTCAAACCGAAAAATTGCATGGCTTCATGGCAACGAAAACGAATACTTGAACCTTTCGAGCGGCTATGGGGAGCTTTATAAAAAAATAAAAAATATTGTTTGTTTATCCGATGCCGATGATGATAAATGTATCGAATTTAATAACAAATTCGGCATAAATAAAGAAAAAATATACAATCCCGTAATAATCAAGGATTCGACACTTGACGAAGAGAAAATAGCATCGCTCAAAAATAAATACGGTGACTTCTGCCTAATGGTTGCCCGATTGGCTTACGATAAAGACCAGCTCACCGCCATAAAAGCAATCGCATATATGAACGAAAAGTATTCTTTGCAAAAAAGGATTCTATTTGCAGGTGACGGACCCACAAGGGAAATGCTTGAGGAATATGTAAGAAACGAAAACTTAGCCGATACCGTAACATTCCTCGGTAATTGCACCGATGTTCAAAATCTCTATTCGGCAGCAACAGTATATGTTCATTCAAGACAACTGGAGGGGCTACCGACAGTACTTCTGGATGCTATGGCATACGGTTTGCCAATCGCTTCTACCAATAGTTTTCCGGGAGTAGGTGAAATATTAAAAGACGGCGAGTATGGGCTTGTAAGCCCCGTAGAAGATTATAAAGCATTAGCTGAAAATATTTATAAGCTCTATAGCGACAATGATTTGTATTTAAAATATCGCAGGCTTGGTGAAATTCGTTTTAATGACTTCACCTTTGATTGCGCCAAAAGAAAAATTGCTGAATTATTTAACAAAATAACGGAGAAATAAAATGAGAATTATATCTTGCGCAAGCTATTACGGAGTAGGCTCCAGCGCAGTTACCGACTATGTTTCGGAATACAAAAGCGTATATTCTTTTACGAATGAAGAATTCAGGTTTCTGCAAGACCCTGATGGAGTTTCGGAATTGGAATACAACCTTGTGGAAAACTTCAACCGACATAATTCGGGGCATGCCTTAAAGCGCTACAAGAGATTGGTGGACTTTTATTCGGGAAACAAGATAATGAAACGCTACGAAAAGTTCTTTCACGGTGCTTGGAAGAAGTATTCCTACGAATACATCGATGCACTGACCGATTTTAAGTACAACGGCTGGTGGTTTTATGATTTGTACGATAGGGGAAGCTTTTACCATTTCAGAAAAAGAATAGTAAATAAACTTCTGCACATGAGCATATGGCGAAACCAACCGGACAAAGTTTACAACAGCATGAAAAACGAAATAACCTATTGCTCCCACCCAAGCGAGGAAAAATTCTTGGAATTGACGAGAAAATATATAAATGATTTGTTTTCTTCGGTAAGTTGCGGCTACGACACCGTAATGGTGGATCAAATTGTGCCGTCTACCAACCTAAAGAGGTTTTTGAGGTATTTTGACGATATAAAGGTAGTGGTCGTTGACAGAGATCCGAGAGATCTGTTCGTTTTAGGTAAATATGTTTGGAAAGACGGCATGATGCCCGATGATGCGCAAACTTTCGTTAAGTGGTTTCGCTACACCCGTTCCCACAGGAAAACGGATAATCTGAATACCGAGAATATCACTTTCGTGCAATTTGAAGACTTGGTCTATAACTACGAAGAAACCACCTTGCGATTGGCAAATTGGCTGGAACTTGACTCTAATGATCATACAGCACCGAAAAAATATTTCGACCCTGCGGTTTCAATAAACAACACCCGAGTTTTCGAGAGAGTATCGTGCGACTTAAGCGAGGTAGAGTATATTAAAAACGAATTGAGCGAATATCTGTATGATTTCGATTCCGTTCTCAAGTCATATTGCGTAAATCAGAACGAAAAAGTATAGTTTTTCGTTTATGCTGCAAATTGCCCGAAATTCGCATAAAATGGTTGCGAAAACGGTCTTGCAAAAATGTATACATTTTTGTATATTCAGTTTTTAGAATTATGCTTGGTGTTATAT
>CAZXWI010000128.1:0-3912 GCA_964644555.1 uncultured Lachnospiraceae bacterium
TTGCTGCCCTTGTTCTAACAAATTAACAAGGCGGTTCAAATAGATTTATAAAATATGGAGAAATAAGAACACAAGAATAAAATTCATATGGTCAGGAAAGGAAGTTATAAAATGAACGATAAAAAAAGGATTTGTTAAAGCTTTTGCAAATTGCTATGAATGATGAAACCATTGAAAAAATAATCATTCATATCAAACCTAACAAGACCCACTAACAAATCAAGGTGAGGTGATTCAAACCTCACCTAAAAATGTCTTGCCCCAAAAGCTCTGACCTTATAAATTTTCCCTTTACAATGCCACAGATGTTATAAGTTTTCTATACTGCCTTATTAAACCGTAGCAAAGCCGTTTTTTATTTTTCCTTTTATTTAAGCCAAAATTAAATATTTTTTAAAAAATATGAAACAATTATAAAGCAACAAAACATAAAAAGAGCCGTCGCACTAATTTAGTGTGGCAAGCCCTTAATTCTTATAAAATCCGATTAAATTTACTCCGCTCTACTACTTATCAGCCTTAGCCGATACCGTATTTGTTGAAGCAAAAAGGCTTGATGTGGGTGCTACAGGGCTAAGCCATACTTTACCTGTACCTCTGTATACATTAACAAGCCCTTCTCCGCTTACAGCAGAGCCTATCAACGATTTTGAAGAGCGTTCTACGCTGAATTGCAAACCCGAACTCCAGCATACAGCAAGGGACCCGTCAATTTTAAGAGTATCGTTATCAAGCTGAATCTCGATAAGCTCGGACTCGGGAACATTGCTTTCAAGTGCAACTACACCGTTGCCCGACAGCGACAAATTAAATAACCCCTCATTTCCGAGTACCGCAGATGACACATTGCTTCGTGCAATGATACTTTGCTTAACACTGCCCTCACAGGCAAGAAACATTCCGTCTTCAACGCACATTCCGCTACCCCACTGAGCCACATCCTGCAAAATGATGTATTTGTATGTAGGTTCGCACATCAAAAGTCCCTTACCTGTATATGTGGGTTTTGCTACGGATTCCTTTGTTACGGCACTCTTTACTATTTTTCCAAGCAAATCCCCTGCACCTTTTATGCCCGAAACCATTTGCACATTGCCGCTCGTCCATTGCATAGCTCCTGCCTGAGTTATTATTTCTCTTGTGCCGTCAAGCTGAACCAAAAGCTGTTTTCTTTTTACATCCATTTTAGTCATATAATATTCCGTAACCGCATTGTACGGCGAAACGCTCAAATCTTTTTCATGCTCTACAACACAAAAACAACCTTTCTGAGCTATGATTTTACGATTTTCGTTTTTTAAATTTACAACTTTTACAGCCATCTTAATCCTCCGTGGTGAAAATCAAATTTATATATTGAATATAACATACATTCCGACACTATTGCAATTAATTTTATTGCTATAAATATTATTAACTCAACAAACCTAAAGAGCAAATACTTTTTTCGCATTATCGCAAAGAATCATTTTTCTTTCTTCATCGCTCAGTTGCAAATCAAAGAAATAATCCAATTCGTCTTTCGGTATCCACATGGGGTAATCGGTGCCGAATAAAACTCTTCCGGCGCCGTAGCTTCGAATTATTTCAAGGGCTTCCTCCTTTTTAAGATACGCAAAGCTTGATGAACAATCCACATACAGATTCGATATTCCACGAAGGGTTTTGTGAGCCTCTTTCCAGTTCGACCAACCGCCGAAATGAGCCCCCACAACCGTCAAGTTCGGGAAATCTTTCAAAACCCTTATAAGCTTATTCGGATTGGAATAATCGTATCTCAAATCTCCGGAATGCATAAGAAGGACCATATTTCGCTTTTCCAATTCCTCGAATATTTTGTAAAATCCGATATGATCAAGCGAAAAGCCTTGAATTTCGGGATGAATCTTTACTCCCTTAAAGCCAAGCTCAGCAATATAATCAATATCTTCTTTTATATTTTCGCTTTCCGGATGCACAGCACCCAGCCCTGTAAATTTTTCGGGAAATGAGCTTACCGTGAGTTTGATAAAATCGTTTATATTTTTAACCTGTTTGGGCGTTGTGGCAACGGACTGCACTATAAAACGATTAATTCCCGCCTCTTCCCCCTTTTCGATCACATCTTCAACTGTGCCAAGGCAAGATGAATGTTCATTATAAAATTTATCCGTTCCCAATACGGCTTTAGCTGCAATCTTTTGCGGATATATATGGCAATGAGCATCTATTATTTCGTATTTTTTATTTTCGCACATAATGTTTATCCTTTCAAAAACAACGATTAAGTATAATGTATGCTCTATAAATTTGTCAATATTTTAAGATAAAAACGAAAACGAATATTTATTAAATTTAAATCCAAATTTTCAGTTGATATTTACTACAAAAATTTATATAATAGACTCTGTGAGGGGTTATGATGAAAACATACAACAAACAACTGAAATTCTTTACGATACCGAACATTCTTACATTATTTCGAATCGTGTTAATACCTGTTTTTGTATATACCTATTTGGTGAAAAAAAATACTTTACATACGATAATCATAATCATCATATCGGGTATATCCGATGTTGCCGACGGGTTTATTGCCAGACACTTTAACATGGTAAGTGATATAGGAAAAGCGTTGGACCCACTCGCAGACAAGCTAACGCAAGCAGTGCTTCTGTATTGCTTAATAGCGCGTTTTCCGAATATGCTGTATGTATTTATCCTACTTGTAATAAAAGAGCTTACACTAAGCTTACTGAGCTTTCTCGCAATCAAGAAAACACACATAGTCAAAGGAGCGGATTGGCATGGCAAAATGACCACTGCACTTTTATACATCATGATGCTGATACACATCATCTATGCCGATATATCGCCTAAGCTATCAAATGCGCTTATTATCATATGCGTTTTAAGTATGATATTATCTTTTATTTTGTATGCCATTCGCCATATAAAGGCATTTACACATAACGAATAATATCACATAATATAAAAAGCAATTTGTTTTAATAAGATATATTAAATTTAACCACCGATAAACTCGGTGGTTAAATTTTACAATAATAATTATTAAACCTAAGAATTAAGAAGCCTTTCGCCTATAAAATCATAAAAAGCTTTCTTACACAAGCTGTGCCTGTTTCTGGAAACATTAAGCACTTTCCCACCGTTTAGATGCACATGAGTATTGCTTATATCGGTGATTTTGTCCATATTTACCAAATAACTTTGATGTATTCGCAAAAATCTATTCGTTTGCGAAAGCTGTTCTTCGAAATCATTCAGCCTGCCCGATATGACAACTCGATCTCCGTTATCCATATATATATTTATATCGTGTGCACTGCTTTCCAAATATCTGATTCTGTTTGCATTCAAAGCACTGAGTATTCCCGAATGAGAATACCAAATAATATGCTTATTCTCCTCGTCAACAGCTTCTTTTGCTTTCTTTAACGCATTCATCAATTTGGTTTCACTTATGGGCTTTATAAGAAAATATGTAAAATCGGTATCCGAAATATCAGCCGCATATTTACTGTATGCCGTAATATAAATGATTTTCACATTCGGAAACCGCTCGTTGATTTCTGAAGCTATATTTACCCCATTCACTCCTCCAAGCTGGATATCCAAAACCAAAATATCAATACACGCACCGTTTTCGGCCATAAAATCCATAAATTCGTTTTTGTTGTAAAAATTAATAACGGAAAACTCGTATTTTAAATCAGCGCAAACCTTTTTCATCATGTCATTGATGACACTGCAATATTGCGTATCATCATCAAGCACCGCTATTTTTAGCATATTAACCCCCACATCAACATGAAGAACAAAACTACATTCTTCTCATAATTTTATATGTTATTTATTATAGCATTTTTTACTCTCTTTGACAATCATTTGCTTATTTTTACAACACTATAC
>CAZXWI010000129.1:0-3872 GCA_964644555.1 uncultured Lachnospiraceae bacterium
GGCTACGCATCGCAAGCGATGCTAATGGAGCACGGTCAGTCTCGACCGTGCTCTTTCTCTTTGCGTTTCTCTCGTTCCTCCAGCTCACGCAGTTCTTCATAGTTCGCCGTGTGTACGGCAAGGTCACGCAATTCGTCACGAACTTTTTTGAGTTCCGCATACGCAGCCTTTTTCTCATTCAGCAGCTGGGCAAATTCCACTTGCAGGCTCTTGATTGTGGGCAGCATCTTCACACCCAATTCGTCAAAAGCTTTTTTTGCAGAACGGTGGATCACGATGGCGCTCTCATGTTCGTCCAGATACTTCTTGGAGTAACCGGAATTCCGATAGCCCACATACGCATCATTTGTTTTGACCATGCCCTCTTAAATCAAAGTCTGCAAGTGCAATACCGTTTTGCGAAAAAAACTCAGCCAAAGCCGAATACCTGCCGATATGCTCCGTCATGCCGTGGGTTAACTGCAAAACGGCTTTGATATCTCCTTCGGGAAGCCATATAACAGCAGGGAGCAGGGTTTTACCACTGCCCTCAAATGTTATTTTTCGGATATAGGTTCTACTGCAGCAGATTTATTTTTCTTATTTACTTTGTTTGCCATAATAATTGATTAAACATCCTTCCAAAATTATTTCTTTTTCCTTTTGAGTTAAGCCGTTTACATACAATGTAATATCGGATATGGCAGATGATGAAATAACTTTTGCAGGAAAAACTTCTTCGCCTGACTCAATCTTTTCTTTTACATTTTCCACTAAAATATAATCACCGCTTTTGTAATTAAAAGGAGTATTTTTATCAAGGGTAAATGGAATCATACCCCAGTTTATGCAATTGGAACGGTAACGCTTGGTGGCAAATTCGTAGCATATGTTAGCGCAGCCGCCGAGGACTTTCTGGCAACTTGCCGCTTGTTCACGAGCGCTTCCATCGCCGGGCTTTACTGCAAAAATGCCCGAACCGTAGGTAATATCGGAATAATCAATATTATTTTCGGCTAAAATATTTTTTATATTTTCGGGAATATTGCCCTCATTTAATAATTTTGCTTCTTCTCTTACCTTTTTTGCTTCCGATACATATTCGGGGACTCGCCTTGAGAGAGCAAATTCAGAAAGTTTTTCCGGATTGGAACGATATGAAGAAGTTTCTCCCGATGGAATAAGCTCGTCCGTAGTCGTTACATCATCATGAATTACGGCACAAAGCTTTATGAGCATATTGTTTTTAAGCTTATGCATTTTAGGCCAGTCTGCAATATTGGGGCCCATGATAAGCTCGGTATCCTCTTTGGGCATATCGAATCCGTTATAGCAACGCACTTTGTAAGAAGAATTATCGTATTTATAATCAAACTTCGGCATATCGTAATCTATATCAGTAGCCGCAGTTAATATTCCTCCACGTGCTGCCGTTGCTGCAATAGAACGACCGTCCATTAAAATAACCGATGCTATCTGCCCCTGATTCGGCTTAGAGCCTTCTCTGTTGGCAAAATTTCGGGTGGTATGTCTTACGGATACGCTGTTGTTGGCAGGGGTGTCGCCTGCACCGAAACAAGGGCCGCAAAAACTCGGTTTAACGAGTGCACCGTATTGGAGAAGCTCTCTTGTTGTTCCGTCATTTAAAAGAGCCAACGAAATTGGAACGCTTGCCGGATATACCGAAAGGGAGAACGCACCCGAACCGATGTTGCCTGTTTTGAGTATGCTTGCAGCTTCGGTAATGGTTTCGTACATTCCTCCAGAACAGCCTGCGATAACACCTTGAGAGAGAGTAAATTTGTTATTACAAAGATTATTCGTCAAATTAAACTCGACATTATCCCCAAGGGATTGCCTGCATTTAATCTCCGTTTCGTGTAATATATCGGAGGCGTTTTCGTTAAATTCTCTTATGGTATATGCGTTTGACGGATGGAACGGAAGCGCTATCATAGGCTCAACCTTATCAAGGTCGATAACCACAGCTTTGTCATAATAAGCATCGTTTGTGATTTTAAGCTCTTTATAATCGTCTATACGGCCCAATGTTTCGTAATGTTTTTTTATTTTATCATCGGTTTCCCATATGGAAGAAAGGCATGATGTTTCCGTAGTCATAACATCTATCGCCATACGGTATTCGGCCGAGAGATTTGCTACTCCCTCACCTGCAAATTCCAAAATGCAATTTTTTACAAAACCACTCTCAAAAACCTCTTTACATAAAAGCAAAGCCACATCATGAGGGCCTACGCCCTGCTTGGGAGCACCTTTAAGATAAACAAGAACTACTTTAGGAGAGTCTATATCCCAAGTAGAACCCAAAAGCTGTTTAACAAGCTCAGGGCCACCCTCGCCCACACCCATACAGCCGTATGCACCGTAGCGGGTATGGCTGTCTGAACCGAGAATCATACCCGCACAAAATGCCATTTCTTCTCTGGCATATTGGTGAATAACAGCCTGATTTGCAGGAACATATATGCCACCGTACTTTTGAGCAGCACTAAGCCCGAAGAGGTGATCGTCCTCATTTATTGTGCCGCCTACGGCACAAAGGCTGTTATGGCAATTGGTAAGAGCATATGGTATATCAAACTTTGTCATACCGCTTGCTCTTGCCGTTTGGATAATGCCTACATAGGTGATATCATGAGAGATGAGTTTGTCAAACTTTATGCGCATTTTATTTTTTTCATCGGAAATATCGTGCGAACGAAGTATTCGGTAAGTAAGAGTGTTTTCTCTCGCTTCGAAAACGGAAAGATTCCCTTTATATGATTTTTCGTCTACTATTTTGTTGTTTTGCAGAAACACTGCATTATGAATGCTCTTTATCATTTTAGTCCCCTTTTAGAATTTTAAGCCGATGAGTTCCAATACTATTCCGGCTATTACGCTCATAAGATACAAACAAGCGAGTATTTTCAAATTTTGCTTTACATTGTCATTATTTTTGAATAAAACCAAAATACCGATTCCAGAATTAGCCAAAAGTCCACAAAGCATTGCGGCAGGTGTGATTACTCCGCTTAAATACATTTGAGTAATAAATACCGATGATGCACAATTTGGAATAAGCCCAATTAGCGGCATTATCAAACAGCTTATGTAGGATTTTAGCAAAGTTAAGCCCGAAATACTCTCAAACCCAAAGTAGTCGATAACAAATTCCAGGGCAAATGTGATAACGAAAATGAACAATGCTGTATTCAGCGTGTGAATGAGTGCAGAAAGAAATATTCCGTGGGATTCGCACCCGCAATGTTCATCATCGCAAACATGGGATATATGCCCTTTTGATATTTTTTCGGGTTTTGCGAAAAAGGAGATTATATATCCGATCAAAGATGCGATAACAATCTTCAACAAAACTATTTTAATTACCGCAGAAAGCCCCATGCCGCCGCTTAAAAGAATCGGTATCATTTCATCGGATGAGGACATAAATACCGCAATGAGAGACCCCAAAGAGATAAACCTAACCGAATACAATTCGGCAGCGGCAGCACTTATGCCGCATTGGGGAACAGCTCCCAAAACAGCCGATATCAAAATAGAAAATTTCCCTTTGAAGATATCTTGTTTTTCTTTGATATTAAACTTATGCTCAAAATATTCCATTAACAGATAGGTCAAAAATAAAAGCGGAACAAGTTCCAACAAATGTTTGAGCGAATGTATCAACGAATGCGCGATAATATGTAACATAAACAGTCATTCCTTTTTGGTTTGTTACTATATTATATATGCTCTAATGCTTTAATGCAAAATAAATTAATAAAACAAGTCAAAATATTATTTTCAACCTTATGAAAAGGATAAAATTAAATAATACTTAAAATAAGTATTTAGGATAAGAGCATTGATACAAAAGAGCGATTTTGTTA
>CAZXWI010000130.1:0-3683 GCA_964644555.1 uncultured Lachnospiraceae bacterium
TTCCTGCCAGTTGTAGCAGGGTAAAGGCATATCATTTTTATATGATACAAGAATTGCTAATTCTAGGGCATATGTACTTTTTTCATTATGTACAATTTGAGCCGTCCTCATAGGTTTTTTCTATCAAACCTTATAACTTTTTTATTCAATTTGTATAGTGGAAACATTTAAGAAAAACCACTAGCAACTTTTCAAGTTATTTAGTCTTTTGCTATTCATTCTAGGAATGAAAAACAGTACCTAAACGCATATAAAGTTGTTTTTGTCCTATGAAATTACTTGCTAGAAGTAGCTAGAATGTGATAAAATAGACTTGTCACGGACTAGAATATATTTTCTAGCTACTTCTAATAATTCAAGGTCTTTTTTCTAGGTATCCTAGTAAATCACTAACAGTTTTATATATATCTGTTAGTTGCTGATAGTAATACTTTTCCGAATCACTGAGAAACACTATTTTTTCAGATAGATTTTTCAAATTACTATTAGCACCTTGAATTATTTCAAGTTTTCTATTTATGTATTCTTTTTCGTGCTTTTTCAGTTTATCAACCTCCTTTTTGTTTGGTGTGATTTAATGTTATCACAAGTTCTTTTGATTGTCAACAACTTTTTAAAACTTTTTTCACAAGTTTTTTTGACTTGTTTTTGTCTGTTTTATTGTTGTGATTGTATTCTATCGAATGTTTTTGTGATTGTCAATACTTTTTATAAAAGTTTTTACGATATTTTTCAAAAAAATTTTACCACCAAAAAGCAAAACATATGTTCGATTATATCAATCCCAGTTTCGAGCAAATACCACAACCAAACATTTGTTCGGTCTTAGGTAAAATATTGTTTTTCCTACATTTTTTGAGTTGGGGGGGACTAAAAACCGTTAGTTGCGACTAACTTTTTTATTCTGGTACAAGCTGCTTCTTCTTCACACCGACTTCAGATTTTGAATTTCAAACAAATCATAAAAAATCTAACAAAATCAAGCCTTTTGACCACTTCCAACCCAAAAATCACTTATCGAACCCAATATCGAAAAAATCCCATAAAACCTACGCTTTCGGCACTTCAAACTCACAAAATTGAAATCCCAAAAATTCAAAAATCAAAACCAAAATCTAAAAACCTCACAAATTTCAACACTTTTCTCGATAACACTTTTTCAAACAAAAATCACCCACAATCTCCAAAACAAACAGAGAAGTAATTATCAGAAACAGATAAACCAAAATAATTACATTTAAAGGAGATTAAAATCATGAACACTTATTTAGTACCAACAACATCGCCATATGTGTATGAACCATACGACCGCATTTTAATGGTATGTGCAAATTCATCACAGGAAGCTTATAACAAAGCAAAAGAAAAACTATCTGGATTTTGTATACCACAAGAACTTTCAGAATATGAATCTTATCAAGCAGAACTTTACATTCCAAATGATGAAGATTCTTATCCATTTCCCATGTCGCAAAAGTATGATATACTATATAAATCATTTAAGCATATGAAAGGGTTTGAATATATGGGACATTTTCAAGTAAACTGGAAGGATTACACTGAAACTTTGGCTGAAAAAGCAATGACGGAAAATTGGTCAAATGACACTTATCCTAACAATGGAATTTTAACAAATTATCTTGTACATACTTATAAAAGATTGCTTACAGAAAAATCAATAATTAGAAAATCGGATTATGGAATATTTAATACTGGATTATACACAAAGTATTATGATGAGATATATGCGTATTCAGATAGTAATTATACTATTAGTTTTCTTACAGGTTATGAATTAGACGAATATGGTATTGAGGATAGACCTGCGAGAGCAAATTATTTTAAAGAACCTGAACTGTTAGTGTTCGATTGGCATTTTCCAATAGATGTACAATTTGATCATATACTTGATGACGCTAAGAATAGAGAACGACTTCCAAAAGGATTTCTTGAAAAAGAAAATAAAATCTGTATACTTACAGGTGCTATTGAGTTAATGAAGAAAAAAGTATCTGCGAATTACAAGTTGGCAATACCACAATGCTATGAGAATAAGAAAATTCAATTATTATTACCATTATGTTTAGATAGCGATGATGGTAAACCTAATTTAGCACTAGCTGTAACAAAATTAGGAACATGTTATCAAGGTCATACATGCTTAACTCTTGATATGGCATACAATAATGCAAGGCTCATAGCAAAACCAGAAAGTAACTGGTTATCTCAATAACAATTGCATAATTTTTACATCTCATAAGACAGGTAGAAATATCTGTCTTATTTTTATGTCAAAAATACCATATGCCCCTACAACGCAATATTTTGCCCTTTAAAGCGATTTTATCTTTTAGCCTAACAATTTATCATTAATACATTTTAAATCGCTTATTGCCCATTTAAACGCATCCAGATATTACAAAACATCATACACTTTCTCTGTATTGCACAAAATCATTTCTTTTATCAAATAATAATTTGTATATTTCCCACAAACCAAATGTTTTATATCAGTATTTATAAGGCTATAGGAGGGGTACTTCAAAACTATACAGAATAAGTACCTAATAATACCACTACTATCCTATTAAATGGAGAAGAAAAATTTTGAAGTAGATATTTATAAACAAATGCAAAATCAAAAAGAGAAATAAGTATTAAGCAGCAATCAAACAAAATAACTAATCAAATCTCAAACCAAAAATAATTAAAAGAAAGGAATTAAAACTATGACAAATTTAAAAATTGTACCACAAAAATTTTCATTTGAGAAACCGACTATTACTAATGGAAAAGGAGAAACTATTTCATATGGAGTGAATGTAATTATAGAAATAGATGTTTTCAAAGGAGATAAAAAGCAAATAAAAAAGGACTTAGCCTCTATCTTTGCTGAAGTCCTTGAATACTTTGATTGATATTATCAAGTGCTTTATTTATATCCTTTGTAGATGATTTTGTTTCAAAAGTACCTTCTATGAATTTGTAATTGATGTGATATATAGATTTTACTGTTTTGCCTAAAGTCTTATATTTTATTTTCACATCAAACTTATCAAGAGGAACATTTGATGAAGAAGATTTAGAGAATATGGTTACAAATGACTGATTAGGAGCTAACGATAAACCCTTATAAAAATCAAATGGATTGATAACTATATCATCAGTTGGTATAGCAGGTGAAATTTCAATATCAATAATAGTTCCAGTTGTATGACCAAAGTTTTGGATTTTGATTTTAGGAACTATATCGCCATAAACTTTAAAAGGAAATATTTCTATTTGTGCCATATTGCTCTCTTTAATAACTTTTGAATTCTGACACACAGTAATTATAGAAATAATTATTGAAACTATGCCAGTAAATAAAGCTACACAGATACTAATAATCTGAATTACATCAGAAGTAGTCAATGTAACTGATTCAATATTCATAATAACACCGCCTATATGTATTTGATTACTATTCTACTATTAATTGAAATTATTACAAGAAGATTTTTAAAAACTTCCGTAAAAAGAGAAGAAATTACTTGCAAATAGCAAAATGTGTTTAGAGAAGAAAATAATATACCATCATTACCACAAAACAACAAAACCAAAACACAAAGTTTTTATTAACAGAGCAATTAATAAGCGATAGCGAAATTAATTGCGATTGGATTATGCTTTTTATAATTATT
>CAZXWI010000131.1:0-3545 GCA_964644555.1 uncultured Lachnospiraceae bacterium
AATATATTTTATCATAAAAAAAAAATTATGGCACTGATATATGCATTTATTTAAAAAACTGTGTAATAAAGCGTGTAATAATCGATAAGTGCGATAATTTAAAATCATTCGGTTGAAAAAATATCAAGACATACAATATATTTAATTGACAAATTTTCCGCAAATATTTTTGATAATAATGATATAAGTGCCTTATTTTATTGTATACTGCTAGTTATGAATGATACACATAAAACAAAATTGCGAGCAAAAACAGAAAACATTACGGCAATGCTGATTTTTTCCACCATAGGAATATTCGTAAAAAACATTGTTCTTTCATCAAGCATCATTGCTTTTGCAAGAGGTGTGTTGGGGGTGGGCTTTTTACTTACAGTAATGTTAATAAAAGGGCAAAAATTTGACAAATCAGCCGTTAAACATAATATTAAACTTTTGGTGATATCGGGGCTTTTTATCGGATTTAACTGGATATTTCTATTTGAATCATATAAGTATACCGATGTATCGGTGGCTACATTGTGTTATTATATGCAGCCAGTTTTCGTAACGCTTATGTCACCTGTGGTATTAAAAGAAAAACTTACGAAAGAGAAGATAATCACTGTTGTGATATCTCTTGTGGGTATGATTTTGGTTTCGGGAGTTATTCAAAACGGAATCGGAAGCATTGAAGAAATAAAGGGTATAGCATTTGCATTGGGGGCAGCGGTATTGTATGCCTGTGTGGTTTTGCTTAACAAACATATGAGGGATATATCATCTTATGATATGAGTATATTACAATTATTCTTTGCAAGTGTTACCATTTTACCGTATATACTATTAACCGAAGATGTTTTTGCACTTGATATTAGCTTTGAGAGCATGATAATGCTTCTTATTTTGGGCATTGTGCATACGGGAATGGCATACATGATGTATTTTGATTCGCTCAAAAATCTGAGCGCCCAAACGGCAGCATTTTACAGTTATATAGACCCTGTTGGTGCGTTGATATTATCGGCGATTGTATTAAACGAAACTATGGATATTTACAAAATCGTAGGGGCTGTGCTTATTATAGGCACTATGTTAATAAGCGAAATACATACCAATAAAAAACAAGGAGAAAAACAGTATGGAAAAGTTTGACATTGATGCATTTAATATTTTTGATAAAGAGTGGGCGTTGGTTACAGCGGGTAATATTGATAATTACAACACTATGACTGTAAGTTGGGGAGGCCTCGGCACACTTTGGAATAAACCCGTTGCCACGGTTTATGTAAGGCCAAACCGATACACTTATAAATATATGGAAGAAAACGATTATTTTACCGTAAGCTTTTATGATGAAAAATATAAAAAGGCTCTGGGTATTCTCGGTTCGAAATCGGGAAAAGATTGCGATAAAGTGGCACTTGCCGGATTTAATGCAATAAATGCGGATAACAGCGTAACATTTGAAGAAGCAAAGACTACTTTGGTACTCAAAAAGATTTATTTTTCTGATTTGACAGATGAAAACATTCCCGATGATGTTAAAGAGCGTTACTACCTTGATGAACCCATTCACAGAATGTATATCGGAGAAGTGGTCGGAATAATTAAGTAAGTAATTTAATAAATTAAAAGGATGTAAAGCATCATTCATGCCGATATGAGCTACATCCTTTTTTTATATGTTTATTCGTGCATTGATTTTATGAATTCATCTGTAGCTATATATATTCCGTAGGCATATCCGTCTGAATTATTAACCAATGTTTCCAAAGTTTTTTCGTTGTTCACATAGTTGAGTTCTATAATATACGCTTCTGCGGTGTTGTTGGAGTTATAATATGGATTTTTATCGTAATCCGGATTTCTTCCGTCAACATAAGCTCCCGTGGAAATTCCGCCGACTTCACGAATCATATAATAATAGTTCGTTTTGAGTGCTGCAATATTTTCGTAGGGTGCTGCACCAAGCTCGACTATTTCTTCGTTGGTGGATTTTACATTTGCATCCGAAAATAATCTTACATATACTCCGCTTATGGGGCTGAAGTAATATTCGGTGTTGTTGTCGAGGTTGGATACGCTTCCCTTTGAATATTCCACTACTCTGTCGGAAAGAAGCTTTGCAAAGGTATAATCCGAATTATTGGCTGAGTATATCTCCGTTCCCGAATATTTTGTGGTTTCATGGCTGTTGCTGTGTATGGAAAAAGAGTATTTTGCTTTCACATCATTAGCCAAGGTGGCTCTGGCACGGTAGCCGTAGGAAGGCACATCAATGTTACTTTCGTGAGTGAGTATTACTTTATATCCGGCAGATGTCAAAAGCTCTTTTACTTTGAGCGAAACGGAAAGGTTTATGCTGAATTCGGTTACTTTTTCGTTATTTAATGTGCCGACTGCTCCAGGGTCATCTCCTCCGTGGCCAACTTCTATGGCAAAATCGTAAACATCTTCGGGAAGAGTAGTTTTTGCTATATTTAAGGTGCAAAGAGGAATTGCATACTCTGATTCTTTTCCTTTATTGTATATATGAGATGAAAAATCAAAATTTACCGAATTGTTGGTACTATTATGGGTTACGGTGTAGTAGGTAAATCCGCTGTATTCGGTTTTATTTTGAAGCGAGTAATATAAAGTATCGTCGGAGTCGAAACAAACGCTTAATAATAGGAGCCAATCTCCTTCGGGGAGAGTATCGAGGTTTATTCCGTCGTTAATACGGCTTGATGTTTCGAATGTGATTATGCCGCTATGTGATTCGTATAAAAGCGGCAGTGGGTATTCTTCATTTTCGGAATGAAGAATAAGATTTACTTTGTTGATAGTTCTATCAGGGTGTTGGGTATTAAGCTCTCCTTTTATATTAAGGCTTGTGCCGTATCTTGTAAAATAGGTGATGTCGGCATTTATCTTTTCGAGATTATCGTAAATGTTATCCGTCATTATATCGAAAACGGCGGCACCGATTATTATAAAGCAAGAAATGAATGTCAGAAATAATATCAAGTTACGTTTTTTAGGTGTTTGTTTTACTGTTTTCAATTATGTGCCTCATTTTTGTGAATTAGTGATATTATATATAATTCTGACGAAAATTTAAATATTGCATATAAAAAAATAGCTTCTAATACAAAAAATTTCACGAAAACTACGGCACCATTTTTGATGGTGTCTTAATTTTCGGATTTAGTGGTTCAAGAACAAGCTACCCACATATGAGCGTTTAGAGATCTTCGTTTTGTTTAGCCAATTCGTTTTGATATGCTTCGATGATTTTTTCTTGAATCATTGTTCGTGTTTCTTTGTTTATGGGGTGAGCGATGTCCTTGTATTCGCCGTTGGGAAGCTTTTTGCTCGGCATTGCTATGAACAGTCCGTTTATGCCTTCAAGCACTCTTATTTCATGAACTGCGAATGAATCGTCGATTGTGATTGACACTCTTGCTTTAAGTTTTCCTTCGTCTGATGTTTGACGAATCCTGATGTCTGTTATTTGCATGGTTTGACCTCCCGATTGTATATTTGTGATTATACAATAAGAATAAAAAAATGTGTATATA
>CAZXWI010000132.1:0-3483 GCA_964644555.1 uncultured Lachnospiraceae bacterium
AATGCAATTAAATTATAAAAATGAACGAGGAGGTAAACATATTATATTATGGAAGATGTAAATGCTTTAAAACAAGAACGATATGAATTGTTTGATGATGTATATCATCTTAGAACACCTAAGCGCGTACCGATTACAATTAAAGTCAATAATGACTTTGGTATACAGTATGCGGGTATGGATTTAGTGGATGTACAGTGGCATCCCGAAAAGTTGCAGGAGGCAGCTGAAAAAATTTGTGAGGATTTCTTTGCCGATAAATTACCGTTTGGTTCGAGAAGATTCCCTGCATTTTATGTATTTTCCGATTCGGAATATTTTACAATGAGCAAACACGGTATGCTCCAGCATCCCGAAGTAAGCCCTATGAACGATGATGAATATGATGAGTTTATTGCAAACCCATTCGATTTTTCAGTCGAAAAAATATTGCCGAGATTGTATCCTTCACTTGCAGATCCTGAAAAGAGAATGTTTGTTTTCCTGAAATCAACTCAGGCTAACGAAGAAGATTCGGCTAAAGCAGGTGCTGTTTCTAAGGCAATGAGCGAAAAGTACGGTTATTTTAATCCAGTTGCAAAGTCTGCAATAATGTCGCCGTATGATTTTATTGCCGATGTATACAGAGGTTTTAAAGGTATTTCATTCGATATCAGAAGAAATCCTCAGAAAGTAATCGATGCATGCGAGGCAGTAATACCCCTTCAGGTAAAAATGGGTGTTACCAAGAACCCGACAGCGATGAGCGAATGTTATATTCCTCTTCATATGGCAGGCTACATGAAAACCAAAGATTTCGAAAAATTCTATTGGCCACCATTCAAAAAGATGATTGAACAGATTGCCGCTACAGGTCAAGGACTTTCATTCTTCAATGAACATGACTGGAGCAGATATCTTGATCATTTATCAGAGCTTCCCGAAGGTATTCGTATGCGTTTTGAATATGGGGACCCGAAACTGTTTAAAGAAAAACTCGGTAAAAAATTCATTTTATCCGGTTTCTATCCGATTGCAAAACTTTCTCAGGGAACAGTTGAAGAAAACTTGGATCTTATTAAAGAGTATCTTGATATACTTGCACCAAACGGAAATTACACATTCGATGTTGATAAAGTTATGACAACTTACGATGGCGGAAGAGAAAATTACATTGCAGTGCTTAACTATATCAGAGATAACGGAAAATACTAGGAGGGATTTATGGATAAATGGATGATGGATTCCAAATATTATATACCGTGGGATCGCTACGTTGAGATGCATCCCGAATTAGATGAAAGAAATTTGGAAGCTATGAAAGACAGATACGAAAAATCAATGGATAAAATGTTTTCACAGGTAATGACATTTTTATTCTAAAATTATATTGATTTCACTTTGCTAGGACAGTTTTAAATACTACCAATTTTTAAGCTGTTTTAATAAAAATGGGCTGTGTGCCGTTTGCTCAGTGAATGCAGCAGCCCCAGCAAAAAATTATGGAGGATCTATGGATAAAGATTTGACAAAAGAAGAACAAAAACAAGCATATTTGGAATCTCTTAACGCTAAAGTTAAGCCCAAAGGATATATTGCATTCATAGTAGCAATTATATTCTTCTCGGGAATATGTGCTTACGGTCCTAAATGGATTTCTTGGTTTGATTACCTTGCTTTACTTGGTAAATTCGGTAAATTATCAGATATTGCAAAAAATATTACAGGTGTTGGCGGAACAGGTTCTAGAGCCGGCTTTATGCTTTGCTTAACTGTTATTCCTTCATGTGCGTTGGCTACAGGTGTTGTTAATGTTGTAGAAGGTCTTGACGGGCTTCGTGGTGGAATGAAAATTTTAAACCCGATACTTAAACCGTTACTTGGTGTTCCGGGATGGTGCGGTCTTGCATTTATAGGTCATTTATTCGCTTCCACCGATACAGGTGCTGCTCTTACACTTGATTTGGTAAATAATGATTTACTTACTGAACAGGAACTCGGTGTATTCTCATGCTTTATGTTTACCGCAACGGGATTTGTCGGACAGGCTTTGAGCTATGCTGCATTCTTTATGCCAGGGTGCGAATCTATCGGATGTCCGTTAGGATATATCCTTATAGTTGGTATTATAGGTAAATTTATTTCGGGTAACTTAATGAGATTATATATTAAATTATTCGACAAAAAAGGTAAGGAGGTAGCAGCATAATGACTTTTAAAAAACCTTGCGGTGACTTTATGTCGGATTTCTTGGAGGGTGCTAAAAAGGGTATTTATATGGCATTCTTCACATTGGGACCTGCTCTTGTTATGATGTATCCTGTTTTGTATATCTTGGAATCTACCGGTCTTATGGATCTGTTAAGCCATGTTCTTGCTCCTATTATGGGATTGTGGGGACTTCCGGGAGAAGGTGCTATAGTTCTTATTTCAGGTATGCTCAATAATGCAGCCGGTGTTGCTGCAATCGCAGAATACTTCGAAGCAGGTGTACTCAACGGTTATCAGGTTGCTACAATAACTCCTATGGCATGGATGATATTCTATTACATACAGAATATCGGCCGTATATTAAATGTTGTAGGTACAGCAAAAAGATACTATGTGCCTATCTTTGTAATTGCTATTATTACTTGTATGATAGTCGGTTGGATTGGTTTCGGTTTAGTTCATATTTTATTCTAAGGGATTAAAAGGCTGTAAATTTTACAGCCTTTTTTAGGAAAATACTATGCATTTGATTGACAAAAAATATTCGGATAGTATAAAAATACCGGATGTTGAAAACGGTATAACCAAAAAAAATGTACATATGTTTGTTTTTCCGCAGAGCCAATATGCTTTGCTTAGCAAAAAAGCGATGTTGCTTTTGTGTGCTATGGTCGGATTCTTTATTATATGGCTGTTGCCCGACTTGAAAGAGAATACATTATTATTTTGGTTCGTTACGGTTGTGCTTTTGATTGTTTCGATTTGGTATCAATACGAATATCGAGTTGTAAGCTATTATAAGAAGGCTTCCAAAGGTTCACGCCCTGTTGGAGTTCCTGCTACTTATACATTAAAGTATATTAATAAGATAGTTGAGTTGAAAAATGTTTATGCTCACGATATGCCTATATGCTATTATCTTTTAAAATGCAGGCAATTGATAGAACAAAATGAGATGATTAAAGCGGAAGTCCTCGTTGAGTGTGCATTAAAAGAATATCCGAAATGTTTCGAATTGTGGTATGTACAGGGGGTATTAGCTTATATATCGGAGGAATACGATACTGCTTACGAGAAATTATATGCGGTTTCTTCCGAGAGGCATATAGATAAAGAAATGAAAGATTCTGCTCTTTCATTATTACAAGAAATGAAATCAAATAAATAAATTGTATAAATTTGCAATGCCGAAAGCGGCAATTCCTTTCTTACTAAGCCGAAGCATTGCATACACGATTGTTTTATTAAATGAGAGATCATGTTATGGTTTCTCTTTTTTTTACATATTTATAT
>CAZXWI010000133.1:0-3464 GCA_964644555.1 uncultured Lachnospiraceae bacterium
GTATATGATAAAGATGTTGTAAGCCTTGATTTGAGAAATTGTGAGGGTGAGGTCAGCGTATTTGTGGCAGATGCATCTGAAAATATATTGCTGCCTAAAGTCGGCACAAAAATGTTTGTAACCGGTGGAATTAAAGAACTTTTTACAGTGGAAACTGTAATGCAAAATTAAAAAAGCAATTTCAAAGGTTTGCAATAAATATAAATTGATGTATAATTATCACATAATTATTTTAATATTGTTACGGATTGGTTTAAAATGACAAAAGGGATTATACAAATAGCTATAGATGGACCTGCAGGTGCGGGTAAAAGCAGCGTAGCTAAAATTTTATCAAATAAGCTCGGTATAGTGTACCTTAATACGGGTGCAATGTATCGGGCATTTGCATATCATGCAATAAAGAATAATTTCGATTCAGACTTAAGCGATGAAGAAGTCTGCGAATTATTTGAGAATTTCGATTTGGTATATGAAAAAGAAAATATCATTCTGAACGGAGAAGATATTTCTTCTCAAATCAGAACTCCCGAAATAGACAAGAGAGTTTCGGGTTTTGCATCTAATCCGCTTATCAGAAAAAAATGCGTACAACTTCAGCAAAAATTAGCTCAAAATTGCAGTATTGTAATGGAGGGGCGTGATATTTGCAAAGTGGTTTTACCAAATGCAAATTATAAATTTTATTTGGATGCTTCGGTGGAGGAACGAGCTAATAGAAGGTATTCTCAAAATTTGGCAAGCGGCATAAACGAAGATTTGGAAGATATCAAAACCGATATACAAAGAAGAGATAAAATAGATTCCGAGCGTAAGGCAGATCCTCTATGCATTGCCGAAGATGCAATTGTTATAGACAGTACAAATCTTAATCAAGACGAAGTTGCAGATTATATTATAGGGTTAGTAAACGGCAATGAAAAATAGACTGTATGATTTTTTAAGAGTTTTGGTAAATATCTATGTTAAGGTGTTTGTCAGATATTCGGTAAAGGGTGAAGAAAATATTCCACAAACGGGTAGTGCCATAATATGCGCAAACCATATACATTTGTTTGATCCTTTGGCAATTGGCGTAAATACACCGAGATATATGTTTTTTATGGCTAAAAAAGATTTGTTTACATCGAAATTAGGTAATTGGTTTTTTACCAAGCTCGGTGCAATTCCCGTAAGCCGCGATGGCAATGATGCATACTCGCTTAAGAAAGCCTTGGAAGTAATAAACAAAGGTGAACTTTTGGGAATATTTCCGGAAGGGACGAGGGAAAAAGGCAGCGGGGCTTTGGAATACAAGCCTGGTGTTAGTATGTTGGCAGTCAGAACATCGACTCCTGTAATTCCCGTATATATAAACGGCAGCTATAAATTATTTTCAAAACTCAGTGTAAATATAGGCTCTCCAATTGACTTGAGCGAATATAAAGGTAAAAAACTCTCAACCGATGAATACACGATTATAGCAAACGATATTATTGCAAAAAGAGTTTTGAGTCTTAAGGAGAATTAGTTTGAAAATAACCGTAGCGCAAACCGCAGGGTTTTGTTTTGGGGTGAATAACGCTGTAGATACAGCCCTTGAGCAGGCAATTTTACACAACAATCAAGATATTTATACTCTGGGTGAACTGATACACAATAAGTATGTTGTCGAAGATTTGGCTGAAAAAGGTGTTAAAGTAGCGGAAAATGTAGATGAAATAAAAAAAGGTTTTGTTATAATAAGATCTCACGGTGTGCCTAAGTATGTGTATGAGCAGATTCAACAAAAAGGGCTGGAATGTGTTGATGCAACTTGTCCTTATGTAAAATCTATACAAAATAAAGTTGAAAAATATCATAAAAAAGGATATACTATATTGATAGTGGGTGATGCTTCTCACCCCGAGGTCATCGGCATAAACGGCTGGTGCGAAAACAGTGCATATATTGTTAACTCGTCCGATGATGCAAAGCTGCTTGAATTAGAAGAGCCGATATGCATCGTTGCTCAAACGACAAACATAAAAAAACGTTTTGATGAAGTATGCGATGTTATAACAAAGAAGTATTCGAATGTTGAGATTTTTAACACCATTTGTAAGGCAACGAGCCTTCGTCAAAAGGAGGCGGAAGAAATCTCATCTGAGGTTGAATGCATGATAGTTATCGGAGGGTATAACAGCTCCAATACGAAAAAACTTGCGGAAATCAGCCGAAAAAATTGCAAAAATGTGATTCATATCGAATCAGCGGATTCGTTAAATGAATATAGCCTTGACGGATTTGATACCATCGGCATTACAGCCGGTGCATCGACTCCGCAGCAGAAGATAATGGAGGTGGTTCACAAAATGGAGAACTCAATGGAAAACTTAGAGAAATCATTAGATGATTTCAAAAGATTACGCGTTAATGACATCGTTAAAGGTAAAGTTATCGCAGTAAACGAAGACGAAGTATATGTTGACATTGCTTACAAATCAGACGGAATTATCAAAAAAGCTGATTTTGTTATGGACCTTTACACAGATTTGCCCTCAACAGTTGCAATCGGTGATGAAGTAGAAGCAATGATCACAGATATGAACGACGGAAGCGGCAATGTTGTATTGTCAAAAATCAAAGTTGATGAAATCGCAGCTTTGGAAGTAACAGAAGAGAAATTCAAAGCAAACGAAACACTCAAAGGAAAGATCGTTAAAGTAGTTAAAGGCGGTCTTATCGTTGATATCGGATTCACAAAAGCATTCATGCCTGCTAATCAGTATGCATTGAAATACGTTGAAGATATCAATACACTTTTAGGCAAAGAAGTTGAAGGTCGTATTATCGAATTCGATAAAGACAAAAACAAAATCATTTTCTCACGCAGAGTTATCTTGCAAGAAGAACTTAACGCAAGAAGAGCAGAACAGGCTAAGAGAAAACAGGATGCATTGGATGCACTTGAAGAAGGCATGATAATCGAAGCTCCGGTTAAGAATGCAACCAATTTCGGTATATTCCTTGATTTAAACGGAGTTGACGGTTTTGTACATATCTCGGATTTATCATGGAAGAGAATCAATAAAACAGAAGATTTCTGCAAAGCCGGTGATATGGTTCAGGCTAAAATCGTTGAAATCGACGAAGAAAAAGGCAAAGTAAGATTGACTGTTAAAGGCATGACAGAAGAACCATGGCAAGTATTTATCAATAAATACAAAGTAGGTGATATTGCAGAAGGTACAGTTAAATCAATCACAAAATTCGGTGCTTTCGTAGAAATTCTTCCGCTTGTTGAAGGCTTGATTCATGTATCAAATCTTTCACATGACAAAGTAGCAAGCGTTGACAGCGTTTTGAAAGTTGGCGAAACAGTTAAATTCAAAATTATGGAAATTGATAAAGAAACAAGAAAAATCGGTCTTTCAATCAAGGATTTAACAGAAGCACCCAAGAGAAAAATTCCTCAAAATAAACTTTACTACAGAGAAGATAGC
>CAZXWI010000134.1:0-3446 GCA_964644555.1 uncultured Lachnospiraceae bacterium
ATTTTAAGGAAGGAAGAATTAATATGCAATTGATTTCGTATTATGCAAAGCTTAATATTATTGTTGATGACGAAATTGCCAATGTGAAGATTGCACTTTTAAAATTCTTCTATGACAAGGGTTTTTATTTTGATGTAAAAAAAAGTTTGGGGAAAATATACGATGAATTTACCCTTAACAACATAATTGGGATATGGGCTAAAGAAAAAGTAGATATTTACAATGAGGATGCATATTCTTTGAGTCCGAATGAGCGAGCTGAAATAGATAAAATACTTAAAAACAAGAAGTATTCCCTTGTAGCCGAAAGCGGAGGGATAATAGGTCGAGTATACGAAAAAACACTTAGTTCAAAGCAGAAAAAAGCTTCGGGCATAACATATACTACGGAGGATATGTGCGAATATATTGCCGAACTCAGCAGAAAAAAGATAGATATTAACGGAAAGTATATTGATCCGGCTTGCGGCTGCGGAGTATTTTTGGAGATGATATACGATCGAATCATTGCCAATATATACAATGCGAAAGAGAATACATTGATTTATGAAGTGCATAAAAAGATATTATCAGAGTGTATTTACGGCTGCGATACGTCGGATATTGCATGTGCTGTGGCTAAGATAGTGCTTGCACTGAAATACAATAAATTCGTTATGTGCGAAAATGTAATCAAAAAAGACAGCTTGGTGGATACTCCGAACGACTGGCTCGGAAAGTTTGACCTGGTCATTTCTAACCCTCCATATGTAGGGCATAAGCAGATATCTTCGCAGTATCGCATGATGATAAGCGAAAAATACAAAGAGGTATTTTACGATAAGTCGGATTTGTTTTATTGCTTTTTTGTTTTAGGTAAAAATCTTTTGAAAGAAAACGGCACTTTGATATATATAACCGGCAGATATTTTGCTCAAAGCAAATTTGCTATGGGGCTTAGAAAGTATATACTCGATAATTTTGTTATAGAAAAGGTAATAGATTTTTACGGTATGCGTCCGTTTAAGAGCGCAGGGGTAGATCCGATGATAATGCAGTTGAAAAGCACTTCGGATAACAGGGACTATGAAGTGCATACCGTGAGATTCAAAACGGAATTTAACAATATTTACGATATAATCAGAGAAGATAATATCGAGTTGATAAACACTCATGTTTCTGAGCTTGATGAGTTTGGATTTAATTTTCTCAGCGAATATCAGCGTGATATTCAAAATAAGATAGAGCAAAATACGATTTATTGCTTGGGAGATATTTTCGATTTTTATCAAGGACTTATCACCGGATGCGATAATGCATTTGTGGTGAATGATGATTTTGACAAAAATAAAGATGCATTGGCTGAATGCGGAAAAAAATGGATAAAGAGCAGTGAATTAAAAAAGAATGACACCAATTGGAAAGAAAAATATATTTTGTATACCGACAGTGAAGAGTATGAAAATATGCCCAAAACCATCGAAAGACTGAATGCCTACAAAGAAAAACTTCTATCCAGGAGAGAATGTGCAAGCGAAAGCCGAAAATGGTACAAATTGCAATGGGGAAGAAACCCTGAAATATTTGAGGAAAATAAGATAATCTTTCCGTATAAAAGTGCGGAAAGCCGTTTTGTGTTTGATACAAACGGATACTATTTCAGTGCCGACATATATGCTATGAAACCTAAAAAAGAATATGAACAATATGTGGACTGCGAAAAAATGACAATGCTTCTCAACTGCAAAATTTACGAAGAGTATTTCAGAACATTTGCAAAAAAATTAGGCGGAAAGCTGTACGAATACTATCCGAATACGGTAAGCAAGATAAAAATACCGAAGATTGATACTATAAACTCTTTTGAATGCGAAAAAGATATCGAAGCATTTTTGGGAATACAGATATAATATTAAATGTTTATTTGATATTTTTAATAAGTAATGCTATAATGGAATCAGAAAAAATGAAATGAGGTACTCTTATGGGTAAATTTGTTATCAGTGAAACTAAAGACGGCGGATATAAATTCTGTTTGAAAGCAGGCAACGGAGAAATTATCGCAAATTCAGAAACTTACACAACTATGGATTCTTGCAAGGGCGGAATCGAAAGTGTAAGAAAAAATGCTGAAATAGCTAAATTGGAAGACCAAACCGTAGAGGGTTACGAAGCAGTTACCAATCCGAAATTTGAGATATATAAGGATAAAGCAGGGGAATTCCGTTTCAGATTAAAGGCTCGTAACGGAGAAATTATTGCAACCGGAGAAGGCTATAAATCAAAAGACGGATGCAAAAACGGAATTGAGAGTATCAGAAAAAATGCTCCCGAAGCTCAAATAGCCGAATAATGCAATTAAGGGGTTCTTACCCCTTTTTTTATTACAATTTTACAATAATGAGTTCCATATTTTTAATTTGTTCAGAATAACATTCTTGAGCTTTTTCATGTATTGCGTTGCTCAATCCTTCAAGACTTAAATTACGCACATCTCCTAAAAGAAAATTACTTTCATATCCATTTTGAGTGAGTGTGAATCCTAAATCTGCGAAAGTATTCCAATATTCATCGGTTTCGTTTGCAAAAGTTATATCGTGAGAAATATTATCGGTGGGGTGAAGAATGAAGCGAAGAAAAATGCAAAGATTGCCTAGGTGTTCGGTATTGGTATAGGTAACCATGATTCGGTTAAAGGGAACCGGGTTAGGATGAGAATTTTGCCAGTTGAGTAGAAAGTCGGTAACATGGCAAAATGTATTGATTTGAGACGAATAATCAGAAGTTTTATTAAGGAATTTTTTATTGAATAAATTAAAAAGTGAAGTCATAAAATATACCCATATTCTTGTGAAACACTGCACTTATATAGGTGCAAAAAAATTATAGCATGTAAATATAATTATGTCAACAATTGAATGACGGGTTAAAAAATGGATATTGATATCGAGATAAGGATCGGGAAAAACATAAAGCGGCTTCGAAAAAATGCCGGACTGACTCAAGAAGCGTTGGCAATACAGCTTCAATTGAATGGCTGCGACATAACGAGAAGCTCCGTAGCGAAGATAGAAGTTGCTCAAAGGCATGTATATATAGATGAGATAATTTTGTTGAAAAAATTATTGAATGTGAGTTACGAAGACTTGTTGGAATGACCTGCTGTGAGGTGCGGCGGGTTGTTTTTATTGGGGGTAGATAAGTAGGTAATATTGAGAACTGGTCCCCAGATATACATTTTCGTGATTTTAGCTAAAATCTGCTATCAAGGAATGAAAGCAAAATAAAAAAACAGACCATAAGGTCTGCAACAATCAATGGCAGGGGTATGAGGATTCGAACCTCAGTAATGACGGAGTCAGAGTCCGTTGCCTTACCGCTTGGCGATACCCCTATATAAATAAAGATGGGGTGGGATAAGGGATTCGAACCCTTGGTCTTCGGAACCACAATCCGACGCTTTAACC
>CAZXWI010000135.1:0-3320 GCA_964644555.1 uncultured Lachnospiraceae bacterium
TTTTACTATTTGGATAATAAGTGGTTGGAATAAAACACCCATGAAAGCAACGTTTTAAGATTAAATGTGTGGTGGAGGAATAGACAGTTAATATAAACAGACTGGTAAAAAGAAACTGATGGAGAGCTGATTCACCATGAGAATTGAGCGATACATCAACCAACTATAAGGTGTTTCTTAATAGTAGACTCTAGGGTAAGGCTGTGTATGCAAATTTGCATATCTGGACAGGAAAGTAAGCAGTGAGTGGCAGCTATGTAGGGTGCAAATCCCTACCCACACATTGAAATGAAAATAGAGAAGTATTAAATATAAAACATGAAAGGAGTGAGTGTCATGACTTAAATTTGCAAAGCTCCGAGTAATACATGGCAAAAATTGAAAAGGATAAGTATTATACTTCTCCAGAATTGGCAGAGTATTGTATTAAGAAAACGAGAGAAGTGATTGGAGAAGGTAATATTACAGAATATATTGAGCCTTCTGCTGGCAGTGGAGTGTTCTTGAATTATTTAGACAAGCCATATCTTGCTTATGATATAGAACCTGAAGATGACAGGGTTGAAAAAGCAGATTGGTTAGAGATTAGTTTGGATTATAAAAAGGGAAGATGTATTATAGGAAATCCTCCGTTTGGGAACAGGAATACATTGATTGTGAAGTTTTATAAGCAAGCGATTCAGATGTGCGATTACATATCATTTATTTTACCGTTAAGTCAGTTAGATAATAGTAATCAGTTATATCACTTTGACTTAATATATAGTGAAGACTTAGGGATACAAAACTATTCTGGAAGAAAACTTCATTGTTGTTTAAATATTTATAAAAGACCTGCGAACGGTATCAACGAGAAGAAAACATACAAATTGAAGTGTTTGAAAATAGAAGAAAATCGTAGAACTAGTCATCAGATAAAAGATATCAAGGATTTTGATATTGGGCTATGCACTTTTGGAACTGGAATTATTGGTAGAATTCCAGAATATGTAGGACAGTATGCAAAGGAAATGTATTTCAAAATATGTGATGACGTATACAGAGAAGATATTTTAAAAATCCTTAAAACAACCGATTGGGAAAGAGAAGTATGTAATGGCACGAGTGGTCAACAGAATTTAACACAATGGCAAGTATGTAAATACTTAAAAGAGCAAATTCCAGAGTTGGAATAAGGCAATAAAAATTCGTTTCAAGACTAAATTAACAACAAAATAGAGAAGTATTAGATATAAAACATGAAAGGAGTAAAGAGATTTGTGTGCACGTAAAATAGCTATTTGCTCCTATATATTAAATGGAAGATAAAAAAGTATTAGCAGGTGGCAAACTTGCAGGTGGAAATCCAGAACACGGAAGAGTAGAGAATGATTATTATGCGACTAATCCTAAAGCAGTAGAAATGTTATTAGCCAATTATACATTTGATGCAGTAACAATATTAGAACCATGTGTAGGCGGTGGACATATTGCAAATGCGATTAAAAATTTCTATACGAATGAAAGAGACATCACAGGTTTAGATCTTGTTGATAGAGGATATCCAAATACAATTGTTCAGAATTTCTTAACTTGGGAGACTGATAAGAAATTTGAAGGTATTATTACAAATCCACCGTTCTCATTGGCACAAGAGTTTATTGAAAAAGGTATGGAATTATTAACAGAAGATGGACAAATGGCAATGTTTTTAAAAATTCAGTTCTTAGAAGGTGCTAAAAGAAAAGAATTCTTTGAAAAATATCCGCCAAAGTATGTTTATGTATTTAGAAACAGAATGGCTACTTGGAATAATGGTAATGAATTAGATCCAAATGGCAAAAGATGGGCGACTACAATGTGCCATGCTTGGTTTATTTGGGAGAAGGGTAGTAAAACAGAACCAATTATAAGATGGTTATAGACTTAGAAAATTGGATTTATTGGCAAAAGTTTAAAAGTAAAGGAGAAAATGTGATATGGCAAGATTTTTAGTAAGACAGGAAGCGGATTATGTTGTTGGACATTTAAGATATGGACATAGAGAAGGATATATTGAAGCAGATTCCATTGAAGATGCAAGGAGAAAAGTCGAAGAAGATGGTTATGCAGAACTTCTTAACGTTATTGTGGACGATTACGAAATTGAAGATGTGGAATATGGCGATAATGAATTTGAAATTGAAGAAGCATAGATTTCTTATTTCAAAGGAAAATTTTAGGAGGTGAGAATAGTGAAAATAACAGATTGTGAAGCATTGAGAGTTCCAGTTTTTGATATCTTTAATGAAAAATATAAAATAACGGATGATGTATTATTAAAGAGTATCGAAATCTATGGACTAAATAATAAGGCTATTGACAGAAAAGTAAATTTTGAAATAAAAAATATTTCTGATGTTCTAACAATTTATACGTTAGACAATTGTTATGAAGAATATATGATTAGATATTTTAAACTTTGCAAAGCAAAGAAAATTGAAATAAATAAAGAAGATATCATCGAACATTTTGATTCAAATGATGAACATGTATTTTATATAAAGGAAGGAGAATAAGATTATGGGATTAAGTTGTAAGCCAGTAGGAAAATTCAAAAGTATTATGGCAAAGATGGAGAACGAATTAGAAGCACAGAAGAGAGCTGCTAAGGAGAAGAAAGAAAAGAAGAAAGGTGGTAACAAATAATGAGATTAAATGAAACAATAAAAATGATGTGTAGCGATGACTACAAAGAAAGATTCAGAGCTGAATATGCTCAGTTGGTTATTAGATACTATGGTCTATGTAATATGTTAGAGAAGTGGGATAACGGTATATTAAATTTTGAGCCGACTTGTCCAAGAAGCACATATAACATGCAGAGAAGAGCAATGGAAGATTATATTGCAGTTCTTGAAGCAAGAGCCGTTATGGAGAATGTTGAGTTAGAGGATGTAATTGTATAATGAGAAATCCCGAAAGACTTAATAATAGCTATTCACAATTATGTGAGATACATAAGAAATCGTTCCCTGATATGAGAGAAGCACAATATCTGCTTAATCTACTTGGATGGATTAACACAACAAAGAAAATAGATCCATTCTTTATTGAGAGTGAAGAACTTATTACATACGCAAAAGAATATGCAAATTCAAACTCTATGTGGTATCAGGGATGGGATTTATTAGATAAGTAATAACTGTTTGGGCAAACGACTTTGGCGAGTCATCAAGCAGAGAAAAGCATTTAGTAAACTAATACGAACTAAGATTATCGTAAAAATTTCCAAAATTTGATTAGTTAAAAGAGAATATTTGTTCGTAGACGGGTGGTAAACAGCGACCCTTGGGATTTTG
>CAZXWI010000136.1:0-3295 GCA_964644555.1 uncultured Lachnospiraceae bacterium
TAAGACTTTGTAATTTAGGTAGTAAAATTGATAAAAGTTCGTGGAGAACTGGTCCCGATGAATTAATTTTTGTGGTTTTAGATAAATTTTGCTATCTGGGGAACAGTTCTCAATTAAATGTAAAATATAGTTTTCGGCATAATTTGGTAGGATTAGTTCTCCACGAATGCTATACTCTCTACAATCAGCTTCTCAATATTTCCCCCACCAAAAAAGCACCCTCTCAGGTGCTTTTCAATTATTCACTACTTCTCATTAAACAATATTATGGAAAACCATGTTACCATGTCCGCTCCCATAAAAAACTCCATACCCAGCTTTTCTGCGATATCAGTAACCACTATGGTATGGCTCTCTATGCACGGCAGCATTATATCCGGGTGTCTGCACGGTTCGTTGGGGTATGCGCATTCCTCGCATATGCTGCATGCGTCAGCCGATAATGCCAAGCATTTGCCGAATCTTTCTTCAAACATTGCTTTTATTTCTCTCGTCATTTTCTCATGTTCGGGCTTGGTCGAGAGCGTTTCCTCCAAATTCGCCGAATCGTTTACTATGGCGATCGATGAGAAAATAAAGCCGTTTTTGTATTCCAAACATCTTGCTTCGCATTCCTCTTTTGTGCCGACAGCACTCGGACAAGAGTAGCTTTTGTCATACATTTGACATTCGGTTTTGCATATATATCGTATATTGTCGCTGAACATAAGCAGGCTTGTGTCGAAAAATTTGTAATCCGTTATCGGATATTCCCCCAACACTCTGCTTTCAAATTCTGAATCTACCATTATTCCCCCTTTTTGTTTATCCTTTCCAACACGGTTCTGTATCCGCCGTCACCGTATTGTAAACAGCGGTTTACTCTGGAAATAGTGGCGCTCGATGCTCCTGTTTTTTCTCCTATAACCGCAAAAGTTTCTTCTTCCGATAACAATTTTGCCACTTCAAGCCTTTGCGATATGGAGTTTATTTCCGATATGGTGCATATGTCATCGAAAAAGTTTTTACATTCTTCTTCGTTTTCAAGTGCCAAAACCGCCTGATATAATCGATGTAATTCTTCCTGAGAAGCTCTTGTCTTTATCATTTAATTCTCCGTGATTGCGTTAAAACTTTAATATGTTAAAGTATATCACATTTCTGGCTCCTTATTAAAGGGGTTCGCTCTAAAAACAATCAAAATGCCTCTTTTATTCCTTGGTTTCCCCAAATTTATCGCTGAGTTTTTGGTGATTTCTCGTGTGTGTTTGTTGTGTGGAATATAAAATTATGCCCTAAAATCTTTAAGACCTGCTCCCGTGTTAGCTTTTTTCATTTTACTTAATAAAACACATTTCTTAACCTCTTCATTTATAAAGCATTTTGTGTGCCGATTTGTTTTCTTAGTAACCGCATAACGCAAAAAAACAGCATAAGTAAAGGAAAATTTTACTTACATGAACAAAAAAATTATGTTATAATATATACAAAATCAGTGATTATGTATATTTTTCAATATCTTGATGCAAATTTTGTTGTTTTTATTACCGCTTTTGCACCTATCAAGTATACACAAAACCGAATAAAATCAAAAATGAAAGGAGTTCTTTTATGTTTAATATCGGAGATTATATTATTTATTCAAATACAGGTGTGTGTAAGGTAGAAGATATCTGTAAACCCGACGGCATAGATACCGATAAGCTCTACTACAAACTCACCCCCGTCTACAAGCCCGAAACCGTTTATATCCCTGTGGATTCTCCGGTATATATGCGAAATATCTTAACCAAACAAGAGGCTCTCGATTTTATCAGCCGTATTCCCGAGATTTCCGGCGACAACGAAAGTGTCGGACTTGCCCAAAAAGACCTTGGCGAACATTACAAAACCAAAATGAACAGCCACGAATGCGAAGACCTGGTCCAAATAATCAAAACCATCTATTCCAAAGAGCATACCCTCCATGAGTCCGGCAAAAAGCTCATTAAAACCGATGCCGACTACAAGCAAAAGGCGGAAACCATGCTCCATGGCGAGCTGAGCATTGCCCTCGGCATAGATATAAGCGAAGTGGAAAGCTTTATAGAAAACACAATAAACAACCTAAAATAAAAAAGCGGAAATGATTCCTTCACAATAAGGTTTCATATTCCGCTTTTATTTTAATTATTTTGCCGCATAAAAACATCTTTTCGGTGAATATATTTTGTCCTGTGCTTTAAGCTCTTTGATTGCTTTATCGACATCGGTTTTTTCAAGCCCCGCTTTTTCGGCAATCTCACCGGGGCGCAGGGGCTGCTCAGATGCTTTTAGCACATTTAATACTTTTTCGTTGTTATCCATATAAATGTCCTCCTAATTTATTATTATAGCATAATATTTACAAAAACCACCGCAAACTTTTCGACTCTGCATAAAATCGACTTATTTTCAATGAGGTTAAGAGCTTTTTAATTTCTTTTTATATAAAACATAATCTTCGTTATATATTCATTCTCGTTCTTCGTGGAAAGATAATCATTTATTGCAAACTCGTACGAATCCGAAATAATGCCAATATCGTTTTCCCTGCAATATTTGAGAAGTCTTTCATAAGCTTCACCGATGCTTAGGTAATTGCCCACATGATAAGTGCATACACATTCGCCCTCGCTCAGTTTCACCACATCACAATTATTTTCGCTCTTTTCAATCGGCAAAAAAACAAACGATGCCTCGGTATACTTCTTATTCAATATTTTTTCGTATTCCACTATTGCTCCGCTTTGAAAATAAACCGGTAAATGATCCTTAAATGAATTCACAAAACATTCTTTCGTAGCAATGCTCACATCTTCCAGTGAATAAGGCGGCTTTACCTTATTGACCAAAATATACATTTCCTTTGCTTTGTCTACAATTACCGGATTTTCATAATTTACTACACCTTGTGCGCTCTCAAGTTGCTCTATTCGGTGAAGCACTCTAAAGTTCAGCATATTCAATTCGTCAATCTTATTTTGTATGGCGCATCGTTGCTTTTTTAAAGCCTCAATGGAATCGTTCATAGTGTAGTTTTGCATATGATTTTTTATTTCGCTTAGCGAAAATCCTATCTTTTTCATAATGCATATCGTATCAAGGTAATCTATTTGACTTATATCGTAATACCTATATCCGTTGCCCGAATCTGTATATGCAGGGCAAAAAAGCCCTATCTTATCGTAAAAAATGAGCGTTTGTCGAGATATCCCCTGTAGGGTGGCTAACTCTCCTATCGAAAATAATTTTTTCATAAACTCCTTGACCTTATAGTTACTATATAGTTTATTAT
>CAZXWI010000137.1:0-3264 GCA_964644555.1 uncultured Lachnospiraceae bacterium
TTGTTTTATTTGTAGCAGGTGCATTAGCATCCGCTTTCTTTGTTCTTGGCATTGGGTAATGCACCTCCTTTTAATTGAACATAGAAAAACGCCTACCCTGTCTAATGGGGAGACGTTCTGCGAGTTTTTGTGTATTAGCATTTGGTTTCTTTTGTCTTACCGAGTCCTTACTTCTCAATTCAAATAAGGCATGTCCCATAAGGCATAAGCAATAGCTGCGGTCGTCATGGAGAATGTTTTCAAAACCCGGAGCAAGGTCATATCTAATATTACCATTAGAAGATTTATACTTATACATATGAGTAACTTCTTCCTTCATAGCATCTAATTGTTTTAATCCGATTTCTTCTTCGGCTGATAAAATATAATTCTTTTCTATCACTTCACCGTTTTCTTCTGACAACATGGTTAAATTGCCATGATAATCATATTCAGCAGTAAAACTAATTAAATCTTGGTCTATCATTTCACATAACTGTGAATACATAATTGTTTTATATTTAGAAGGTTCTCTCATACGAATGATATCTATCGCATCAGGATACCTTTTTACATAAGGTATTGCATAATCATATGAAGCATCTATCAATCCATGATGTTCATAATCTTTATCGTTTTCATGTTTATCTTCGTAGAAATTATCAAATAATAGATCGCATATTTGGGTTGCACCGCCTCCTGAACCCGCATCAATATAGATACCGTATATATTTTTATAGTCTGGAACACCATAACCATTGTAACGGACTATAATATCTTGTAGCATTTTAACTTGCTCAGGAGTTGTAAGTGGTTTTTTAGTTTCTTTATCAATAAGATTGATACCATTTACAACATCCAATAACCAACCACGTTTCTCATCTCTATGTAATTTTCCTACTAAAACAAAGCTATTATCTCTCTTCTTCGCAGGGTCAAAGGTGAGAATCATAAGAGAATCATCTTCATTGACTAGCATAGGTGGTCTGACCACGCTATTTCTAAGCACTTGTGATTTTTTAACCGCTATATCATCTCCAAGGTCAGAATCGAATTTATTCATATACTCACGAGTTGCTTTAGTTGGATTCATTTTCATTTCAGAATCAATTTTTGCTTGCGTAAGAAGCGGAACTGGATAAACTTTACCGTTATATGTAGCATTAAGAATTACTTCGCAATCTATATCTGCACAGAAATAATTCTTATCACCTGCCATTGAGTGCATAGCAGCTTCTTTATATCTTTTATAAAATACGTCATCCATAGAACCTGCTGAACTTGCACATACAACTTGGTTTGGAAAATTTGGTGGAAGTAATGTTACGTCAACATCACCACCGAGAGCAAAGTCACTATTTTGTGTAACGAATGGAAGAGTAGCAGCGAACATATCTTCAGATACATACGAAGCTTCATCATAAAAATTCAATCGGCTTCTTCGTCCACGAGAACCATCAAAGTTTGAATTGACCGTAGCCAAACTAGAGCCAGAATAAAGCTTAAAAGAGTAGGAAGCTGGATCATGCCGAAAACCTTCGCTATTAGAACTTTTAACCAATTCATTTAAAAATACATCCGTTAATCCTGTAAAAGAAGCGATTTCCTTCTTAGCAATAGACTCAATCTTCTTCATCATACCTATACTCTGAGAGCCTGTAGAGCTGAGAATATAGCCTTCAAATTTGGGTAGTAACATAGTTTTCGCCATAAGGAAAGGGCTTCCAAGGGTAGTTTTCCCAGCGTTTCTGCTCATACACCAAACAACATTTGGTGTTATCCAAGACATCATGAAAACATATTTTTGATAGTCTAAAAATTCTATACCGAAAAAACGTTCACAAAATTTTACTGGATTTCTGCGTCCCCACTGAATTATCTCAGAAAACTTTTTTAGTCCGTCCAATTTTAATTCGGACATATCATAATAAGTAGGTTTTTTAAAGAAAGTAAAATTCTTTGGGGTAAATTCGTTAATTGAATCTCCCATAAGGACAATCTGTTCATTAGCCATCTTCAATCACTTGTCCTTTCTCATCAATTAAACCCTTTTCAAATAAAAAGTCTTTCAAATCCTTATTTTCTTTTTTTAATAACCTACTAAATTCAACTGCATTATCTCTTTCTTTTTGAAGATTAAATAACAATCCTTTTTGGTGCATGACTTCTTTTTCCCAATCATTTTCATCAGGATTAAGTTGCTTTAGCTGATTTTGATGGTTTCGTGTCATAATATCTTCAATAGCCATATTTGTTTCATAGTCGAATGTATTAACTTCTGAACCATCTAAATTCATTTCTTGTAATTCTTTTATAATTCCAGTAAGAGTTCCTGCACCTTTGCTTTTTCTATTGTTGTTATTTTCGGATATACCATTGTCTTTTGCCAATGCAAGAGCAGAAGATATCATCTTTTGTTTTGTTTCTGCCAAAGCTTTTATGGTTGAAATAACTCCCGGATTGGCACTAAGTTGTTTTTTATACTGTGATATAGTATCATTTATTGTTTTTACATCCTTAAAAGTTTGAACAATTTCAATTACTGCTTCAAGTTTTAATCCATCGTCTTTTACTGACTCATCAAAATATCCAACTAATTTTGCATATAAGATTGGCTGTTCTGATATAGATTCATTTTCAAAAGGATCATATCCTAAAAATCTTAAAACAGTTCTCTTGTTTTTTTTATACATTTCAACAACATCTTCTGATAATTCATCTGTTGTCGTTTTTTCTTCCGAGGCAGTTTTGTCAATATGAATATTTTTTTCTTTAAACATATCGCTATCAAAATAAGTCAATCCAATATAATTCTTCATAGCAATCTGTCTTGCATATGCAGTCCAAACGTTTGACTTAACTTTTCCAGAAGCTAAATTCTCAACCTCTTGAATACTTGAATCCCATACACTTTCTAAGAAAGGTTTATTTAAATATCTTAGGGCAAGTTGAACAGATTCTCGGTCAGGTTCGTGTTCAATTTTATCTTTACCAACCTTTAAAGCAATTTTTCTCGCACAATCTTTACAGATAGGAGTCAAACCACTTTTAGACATGGGATCGGTGCTTACATAAAAACTGTCTTTTGATTTATGTATGTCACATAAATAACACCAAGCACCGTCTTTCAAAGACTGCACTTTACCTTCTAAATCTTCGTTTTTTTTCTTCAATTGCGCAGCCGTTAATTTCGGTTGCGTTTCCTTTGTTGTAGCCAATTAACGACCACCTCCTTTTATTCCATACAAATTAAGCACTCTCTGCAAGAGCAGTAAGAGTGCTTTC
>CAZXWI010000138.1:0-3239 GCA_964644555.1 uncultured Lachnospiraceae bacterium
TTGAAACAATCTCGAATGACAGTTTGTAGCTATATACGCAATAACTCATATAATTTAAATTGCATTTTACTGTATATAGCAAACGGTTTGCCAAATGAGAGATTGGAACAATCTCGAATGATAGTTTGTAGGTAGATACACAATAACTCATATAATTTAAATTGCATTTTACTGTATATAGCAAATGGTTTGCCAAATGAGAGATTGAAACAATCTCGAATGACAGTTTGTAGCTATATACGCAATAACTCATATAATTTAAATTGCATTTTACTGTATATAGCAAACGGTTTGCCAAATGAGAGATTGGAACAATCTCGAATGATAGTTTGTTGTTACATACAGAATAACTCATATAATTACAATTATATTTTGCCGTATATGGCAAATGAGTTTGCTAATGCAGCCAAAATGTATATTGGGGTTGATAGATAGTGCGGGAAAAATAAAGAGGTCGTTAATTTATAAGTTGCTCACATATATTTTATATTAAACATAAGTTAAAATTTACAAAGTAATTTATTTGTATCCCAAATGGCTATAACCAAATGAAAATATGGTAATATATAATTTATGAATAAAAAATACTTAGACTCACTTTTCGCCCATCTTCAATCGGGCGGATATACTGATTACGAAATAAAAGAAATTCCTTATGGAGTACAGCTTAAAATAGTAAATGCCAAAAATTCCACAGTGCGTGTGTATGAAAACAAGAAAGGTAAAATCACTCTGGATCTATCGCAGGTAAAGGATGAAAAGGTGAAATCATTTATTGCTTCATTCGAAACATCATCAAACGATAATCTGTTAAATCCGCCTTTAATAGGCAGTGATGAAGCAGGCAAGGGCGACTATTTCGGGCCTTTGTGCGTATGTGCCGTTTATGCCGATAAAAATATGTATGACGAATTGGCTTGCTGTGCAGTTAAAGACAGTAAAAAACTTACCGATAGTAAAATTGCTTCTCTTAAAGACGACATTTTGCGTATATGCCCTCACCACAGCCTTATCGAAGTAAAGAATACTTCTTTTAACGATATGTACAAACAATATCAAAATATAAATATTATTTTATCCAAGGCTCATGCTGCGGCACTGAAAAATGTCTATGAAAAAACGAATTGCACAAATATTTTGATAGACAAGTTCTCTTCGGAATACCGAATGGAAAACGAACTTAATTCTCTTAATCTCAACATCGTGCAAAAGCCCAAAGCCGAGCAAAATTTGGCGGTTGCCTCTGCCAGTATTTTGGCACGCTACTTTTATATGAAAAGGCTAGAGATGCTCTCCGAAACCTACGGAGTAGATTTTTGTGCAGGTTCGGGAGCAAATGCCGATATTGTAGCAAAAGAGTTTTGCGAGAAATACGGTAAAGACAAGCTTTACGAAGTATGTAAAATAAATTTTAAAAACACACAAAAGGTAGATTGATGGAAATAGCAAAACAAAGAATAGAATATCTATCTTCCTTATTGGAAGAATACAACACGGCATATTATGTAAACGATGCACCATTGGTGTCGGACGAAGAATATGACACTCTTTTAAACGAGCTTATCGGCCTTGAAGAAGATTACCCCCAATATGCCAAAGCGGATTCACCCACCCGTCATGTAGGAGGCAAAGTAAAGGAGGGTTTTACAAAAGTAACTCACAAGACTCGTCAGCTAAGCCTTGCCAATGCATTTTCTCCCGAAGAACTTCGTGAATTCGATTCCCGTGTTAAAAAGGGAATAAATTCACCCTACCGCTATGTTTGCGAAAACAAATTCGATGGTCTTACTGTCGTTTTGAGCTACGAAAACGGTAAGCTTGTAATGGGCGCTACCCGAGGAGACGGTGAAGTGGGGGAGGATATAACAGAAAATATCAAGACCATAAAAAATATCCCGAAAGTTTTGCCCGAGCCTTATACCTTAACAGTTAGGGGCGAAGTCATAATATATAAAAAGGATTTCGAAAAGTTAAATCAAAAAAGAGAAGAAGAAAATCTTCCCAAATTCGCAAACCCCAGAAATGCCGCAGCAGGCTCTCTTCGTCAGCTTGACAGCGCTGTTACGGCAAGCCGACCGCTTGATATATTCGTATTCAACCTCGAATATATAAAGGACAAAACTTTTTCTTCTCATAGCGAATCGCTTAAATTCTTGTCGGATATCGGCTTTAAGGTGAGCGAAGTTCTTCCTGCCGATAATATTGACGCAGTAATAAAAATAATCGAAGAAAAAGGTATTCTTCGCCCGAATCTCGATTACGAGATAGACGGAGCCGTTGTCAAGATAGATTCGTTTATCCAGCGTGAGGAACTCGGAAATACTTCCAAATCTCCGAAATGGGCAATTGCTTATAAATTTTCCGCAGTGGAAGTGGAAACCACCCTTAAAGATATAACATTGCAAGTGGGCAGAACCGGTGTAGTAACGCCAGTTGCCGAACTTGATGCCGTTGAAGTGGCGGGAAGTGTTATATCAAGAGCTACTCTTCATAACGAGGACAATATCAAAATAAAAGATATCCGAATAGGTGATAAGGTCATAATCCGAAAAGCAGGCGATGTTATTCCCGAAGTGGTAAGAAGCGTTAAAGACAAACGAAACGGTTCCGAAATCGAATTTACTATGCCCAAAAACTGTCCTGTGTGCGGTGGAGAACTGTTCCGTGAGATGGGAGAAGCCGCAGTTAAATGCCTAAACCCCGATTGCGAAGCCAAGATCCTAAGAAGAATACAGCACTTTGTCAGCCGCAATGCCATGAATATAGACGGCTTCGGTGATGAACTCACTCAAAGATTCATTCAAGGTGGATATATCAACGATATTTCGGATATTTACGAACTTTATAAGTATAAGGACGAATTAAAGAGCCAAAAAGGCTTCGGCGAAAAGAGTGTGGAAAATCTGCTGCGTTCGGTAGAGCAAAGCAAAAATAACGATTTGCCTGAGCTTATATTTGCTCTGGGGATACCGCTTGTGGGAAAGAGAAATGCTAAAATCCTTGCATATCACTACAAAAGCATTGATGCACTCTCCCATGCCCAAGAAAACGAACTCACCGAAATAGGTGAAGTCGGTCAAAAAATGGCTCATTCGCTTACGGAGTTTTTCTCAAACGAAGATAATATTATCCTTATTAAAAAGCTTAAATCATTCGGAGTAAATACGGTTTTGAAAGAGGATAATGTTCTTAACGAACCAAACGGCATATTCACGGGAAAAACTTTCGTGTTAACCGGT
>CAZXWI010000139.1:0-3204 GCA_964644555.1 uncultured Lachnospiraceae bacterium
TCCTCCGTCTGTCTTAAAGAAGATATTATATATTATACCGTTATTGAAGAATCAAATACCATTTGCGACGATAACGGAAATTTGTTGGCGGTAAGCTACCACTACAATCCCGAGTACGAGCAGGGTGATTTGCGCTTTCATACAAGCGTCGCCCATATAGGCGATGATATAATATATCCTAAAGAGGTTATTTATTATGATAAACACATTTACACATTTACATATACATACGCAATATTCGCTTCTTGACGGATTTTGCAAGATGAAAGATTTGGTTGCACGAACCAAAGAACTTGGCATGCAGGCTATTGCCATAACCGACCACGGTGTTATGTTTGGTGTAATAGACTTTTACAAGGAATGTAAAAAGCAGGGAATAAAGCCGATTATCGGCTGCGAGATATACACCACGGAAAGAAGTATGGCAGATAGAGATGCCAAGCTTGACAGAAGCAGTTATCACTTGGTTTTGCTTGCGGAAAATAACAAAGGGTATCAAAACCTTGCAAAAATTGTTTCCATAGCGTTTACCGACGGATTTTACTATAAACCCAGAGTTGATAACAGCGTTCTTCGTAAATATTCCGAGGGCATTATTGCATTAACCGGTTGTATTGCGGGGAAAGTGCCGCAAAAGATAATAAAGGATGATCTTGCCGGAGCGAGAAAAGAACTCGAAGAACTAATCGATATCTTCGGAAAAAATAATGTCTATGTGGAACTTCAGGATCACGGAATTTTCGAAGAGAAAAAATCCAATGAACAGCTTGTAAAACTTGCGAAAGAATATGACTTAAAGCTCGTTGCCACAAATGATGCCCATTATGTAAAAAAAGAGGATGCTTATCATCACGATATACTTCTTTGCATACAAACTGCATCTACCTATGATGACCCCAACAGAATGCGTTTCGAAAACGATGAATTCTATGTTAAATCAGAAGAAGAAATGCTTTCTTTGTTTCCCTATGCACCCGAGGCAATAGCCAATACTGCGGAAGTAGCCGAAAGGTGCAATGTGGAGTTTGAATTTCACAATTATCATTTGCCTAAGTATGCACTTCCCGAAGGCTACGATAGTTCCAAGATTTATTTAAGGGAATTATGCGAAAAGGGATGTATGGAAAAATACGGTGCAATCAATGATTCGCTTAAAGCACGACTGGACTACGAACTCGGCGTTATTGATAAAATGGGCTTTAATGACTACTTCTTGATCGTTTGGGATTTTATAAAGTATGCCAAAGACCACAACATAGCCGTTGGCCCCGGACGAGGAAGTGCCGCAGGAAGTGTTGTCAGCTATAGTTTGAATATAACGGAGATAGACCCTTTAAAATACAATCTTATTTTCGAGCGATTCCTTAATGAAGAGCGTGTATCAATGCCTGATATAGATGTTGACTTTTGTATCGAAAACAGACACAAGGTATTGGAATATGTTGTGGAAAAATACGGTGAATCCAATGTTTCACAGATCATAACTTTCGGTACGCTCGGTGCAAAACAGGCTATTAAAGATGTTGGCAGAAGCCTTGGTATGTCGTATGCCGACTGTGATAAAGTTGCAAAGGAAATACCTACTCATGTGGGTACTACCATAGATTCTGCAATAAGCGAAAGTGCCGAACTAAGAAAAATGATAGATGAAGACCCTGCCATAGCAAACTTGGTAGAAGTTGCAAAGGCTCTGGAGGGCTGTCCGAGGCATTCTTCCACCCATGCTGCCGGAGTCGTTATTGCCGATAGGCCTGTTAGTGATTATGTGCCTTTGTATGTAAATGACGGTAATGTGGCTACGCAATATGTTATGACCACCATTGAAGAATTGGGTCTGTTGAAAATGGACTTTTTGGGTCTTAGGAACCTCACCGTTATTAAAGATGCACTCAACAGTATCAAGCAGTCGCAGGGGATAGATCTTGATTTGAGAACAATTCCTTTAGACGACCCAGAAGTATATAATGTTATATCAAGAGGGGATACTCTCGGAGTGTTCCAGCTGGAAAGTGCCGGAATTACCGCATTTATGCAAAATCTTCAGCCGGACTGCATAGAAGATATCATCGCGGGAATTTCTTTGTTTAGACCCGGACCTATGCAATATATAGACTCTTATGTGGCAAGCAAGAAAAACCCATCGCAGATAAAATATCTGCACCCATCGCTTGAACCCATACTCAATGTTACCTACGGCAGTATGGTTTATCAGGAGCAGGTAATGCAGATAGTTCGAGATTTGGCAGGTTTCTCTCTTGCGGAGAGTGATAATGTGCGCCGTGCCATGTCAAAGAAAAAGCACGAAGAGATGAAGCGTTACCGTGATATCTTTGTACACGGCAGTAAAGAGAGAAATATAATCGGCTGTGTTGCCAACGGGGTTGACGAAGAAAGTGCCAATAAAATATATGACGAAATGGAAGTATTTGCAAGCTACGCATTTAACAAATCTCACGCAGCCGCATATGCTTTCGTAACATACCAAACGGCATATTTAAAGGCTCATTATCCTGCGGAATTTTTGGCAGCGCTTTTAAGCAGCGTTATAGGTTCTGACGATAAGATAGTTAAATACATAAAGCATTTAAAAGATAAAGGCATAGAATTATTGACTCCTGATATCAACGAATCGAATGACCGTTTCACCGTTGTAAACGGTAAGATAAGATACGGGCTATTGGCTGTAAAGAGCTTAGGTGCAAACGCTGTAGAAGAAATATTGGATGTAAGAAAGCGAAAGGGCAAGTTTGTCGATTTCAATGATTTTATATCCAAAATGGAATATACCGCATTAAATAAGCGTGGTTTGGAAAACCTTATAAAAAGTGGTGCATTTGATTCATTCGGCTATAAGAGAAAAGAACTCATGGAGTCTTATTCCGAGAAAATGGATGCCGCACAAAGAGAGAAAAAACAGCTTGTAGAGGGGCAAATTAACCTATTTGATATGGTTTCCAATCAAGGCGCACCTCCTGCACCAAAGGTTATCAAAAGCACCGCTGCAGAATATGATATGGACGAGCTTCTCATGTATGAAAAAGAAGCTATGGGACTTTATATTTCGGGACACCCTTTGGATAAGTACGAAAATTTGACAAGCAGGCTGGTAAATTTCGATTCAACGATGCTTATGCCCTCCGACGATGAAGATTCGCAGAGCGTGGAAGAGGGTAAACATATATATATTGCAGGCCTTGTCAGCGC
>CAZXWI010000140.1:0-3204 GCA_964644555.1 uncultured Lachnospiraceae bacterium
ATTTACATACTGATTATTTCCCGAAATACTCTTTAATTTCTTCCATTCGTTTTACTTGCTCTACTTTAAACGGGCATCTTTCTTCGCAATGTCCGCAAGAGATGCAATCCTCTGCGTGAGTCGAAAGTGTCAAATAATGCTCTCTTGCCAAGCTATCGCCTGCTTTTGCAAGGTCGTAGTATTTGTTGATTATGCCCACATTCAGTTCAGCAGGGCAGGGTTGGCAGTGGTTGCAATATACGCAGTTGCCGTATGCCGATTGTGGAGTAAATTCGCTGATGAGTGAATAATCCTTTTCTTCGGGTGTGGCATCTAAATATGATAGAATGTCCTGCACATCTTTTTTATTTGCGTATCCCGGAAGTACGGTTAAAACACCCGGTTTATCGAGAGCGTAGCTGATACATTGCAGCTTGGTGAGCGCTTTGTTAAACGGTGAAGTCTTATTTTCCAAGAGCTGTCCTCCTGCAAAAGCTTTCATTACCGATATGCCGATTCCTTCTTTTTCGCACTCACGGTAGAGAGCCATTCGCTCATCGACTTCACCTAAGCCGTATGCACCCTTTTGATAATCGTATGCGGGGTTAATGCTGAACATGAGCATATCAATTTTCCCTGTTTTCATAACTTCTCTTGCCGTTGACGGTGTATGCGATGACAAACCGATGTGCTTGACAACGCCCTGTTTTTGCATATCCAAGAGGTAGTCGAATATGCCGTTTTTCTGATATTGCTCCCAATCGGATATTTCGTCAAGGCAATGAATGAAACCGTAGTCGATGTAATCGGTTTTAAGATTATTAAGCTGATAGTCCAAAGAGCGTTTTACAGTGTCGAGATCTACACTCCAGCCGTAATCTTCTTTGGTGTAATCGGCTCCGAAATGGATTTGGTAAAACACATTTTTTCTTACATCTGATAAAGCTTCTGCAAAAACAGAGAAGCCTACGCTTTTGGAAGTTGCCAAATCGTAGTAGTTTATTTTATTTTCATAAGCGTATCTGAGTGTTTCCACAGCCGTTGTGAAATCAGATGAGGGAAGTGTACCTGTGCCGAAACCTATGGCGCTTATTTCATCACCTGTGCGAATATTTTTACGATATTGCATATATCCTCCTTAAATTCGTTAAATGAAAATCTTTATTTAATTATACATCTTTTGATGTGCTACTTGTAATTTATTGTGTTTATATGTTTATAAATTTGGGTTATATTTTTATGCGATAAATAAAATAAGCCCCGAATACGATAATCCATTAGAAGCAATTAAGCTTTTTAGGTGAATATCAATAATCGGGGGATATAAGTTCAAATAAAATATTTAATTACTGGATTGTTCCGGCTTGGGAATTCGTTCTTTGTATTTTGTTTTGATCCATTTCAGGAATGTGTTTACGGTTGATCTGTTCTCTTTCAGGTATGATATGTAATACGATGATTCGCCTATGCCTTTTTCGTCAAGAGGAATAAATTTTCTGTTAGGCATATTTAAATAATCTCTTGCTATGGTCGATGAAAACATCAAATATTCGTTGGAATACTTGATAAGGTTATAGCAAGCATCAAGCCCTGTTTGCATTTTGAAATTAACATTTAGCTTTCTTGCTCTTTCCTTAAAGAGGATAGCATCTAAATTATCGTTGTTGCAAACTACGAATGCTTGGTTCGTTAAGTCGCTTATTTTTATTCTTTCTTTGTTGTAAAGCTTATTACCTTCGGGAACGGAAACATATAATTTATCCTCAAGGAATAATTCGCTTTTTATATAATCATCGCTGAAATCCTGCTTGGTGATGATTACATCGTAGTACCTTTTAAGAAGATAGCTTTTCATATAGTTCTTTGAGCCGAGTTCCTGCATTACATTTATTTCAGGGTGAAGCCGTGTAAATTCGGGAATCAAATAAAGCATTACTATGGGGTAGGGCGAGCCTATTTTAAGTGTTTTTTCCGCAATTTTTTCAGCTACCTCATTGAGCATTCTTTCTTCTTCACCGGTGATGAGTTCAACATAATTCAAAACTAATTTTCCGTTTCGGTTCAGCTTTAAAAGGTGGTCGCTTCGATCAAACAAACTTATGCCCAGTTCCATTTCCAGCTTTTGTATGCTTCTGGTTAAAGCCGGTTGAGATATAAATAATTCCTTGCTTGCCTCTACAATATTTCCGCATGAGGCAACTGCCATAAATTGCTTTAGCTGTGTAAGTTCCATTTTTATTCTCCGTATGTTTCTTGGTTAATATTAAATATCTGAGAATATGAGTCAAACTGTTTCTGCATCCATTTTACAAAGACATCCACATTAGATTTTTTCTCTTTTAAATACGATGCGTAGTAGGTGATAGCCAAGTTTTCGTTTACATTAATTGGAATATATCGCCTGTGGGAGCCGAAGTTATGGAATTTGGCACCTATGGAGTTGATGTACATAAGTTTATTCGAATTTTGCGCTTCGTATACAGTAGCTTGTGAGGAAGCATATTTTCTTTTGATAATTTCTATTCCGTTAGTTTCCAAGGTTTGTTCAAAGAGTTTCGGTAGCGGATTTTTAAAAGATTCGGCACTGCCTATGAACTCACGGTTGTTTAAATCTGTTAAATCAATGAATTTTTTATTATAGAGTTCGTCCCCCTCAGCCACCGAGATTACTACCCAGTCTTTTACCAAAGCCTTGCTTTCTATATATTCGTTTTCCAATTTTATTTGGGAAAGTGCTATATCGAAAATATCTCCCATCAAATAGCTGATATATTTATAGGCAGGGCGAAGCTGTGGATATGTTTCGATTTCGGGGTGTTCGATGTTAAACTTCGGAATTAGGTGGGTTGTGAGTGCGTTTATGGCAGAACATATTCTTATCAAATTTTTATTGGACTGCACATAATTTAAGTCGGCACGCATATCGTTTAGGTCGGTAAACATTTCATTTACATATTTTAATACGATTTGCCCAACCTCGTTGAGTATGAGCTTTTTGTTGATTCTGTCAAAAAGCGGTGCTTGAAGTTCAGTTTCCAAATTTTTTATGGATTTTGTCAATGCCGGTTGAGATATATTGAGAATTTTGCCGGCTTCGATGATATTTTCTGTTTCTGCTACGGTTTTAAACTGTTTTAATTGGGTAAATTCCATGTAATATGACCTCTGCTATTTTCTTAGTAAGGGCATCAAAGCCCCTTTTTAAGCCAATTAACTGGGCATAAT
>CAZXWI010000141.1:0-2960 GCA_964644555.1 uncultured Lachnospiraceae bacterium
GCAATAAATAATTTCATTTATGTGTTGATTATTTGTAATTAAATGGTATAATTAAAAGGCTGATTATCGGCAATAAACGGAAAGGTGATGGAAAATGAAAGAAGGCATACATCCTAATTATCATAAAGCAACAGTAAGATGCGCATGCGGAAACACTTTCGAAACAGGCTCAACAAAAGAAGAAATCAATGTTGAAATTTGTTCAGCTTGCCACCCATACTACACAGGTAAACAGAAACTCGTTGATACCGGCGGTATGGTAGGAAGATTCAAAAAACGTTACGGCATCAAAGACTGATTCACAGTCTTACAAATATAAGCACTCCATGTGGAGTGCTTTGTTTTTATTTTACTCAAAACATAAAGGAATTACTTCGGGCTTTACAGCCGATATACACCGAAATTTATAAAAAATTATTTAATAGCAAACTCGAACTTTGCAAAAGAAAATAAAGCTTGACATAATATCTTAATTAGTATAATATATCGTTTGTAACATGGGTGCCGAAAGGCTGAGATTATACCATTACGACCTGATACGGTTAGTACCGTCGTAGGGAGGTTACACGCTATATTTTGTGCCTCCCTCCTGATTATTAAGGAGGATTTTTCATGAAAAAAACTTTTTCAACCAAAACGATTGTCGTTTGCGGCAGCATGTTGGCAATCGCTTTCATCACCAACAATTTGCTGCCGAAAATAAGAATGCCATATTCAGGCAGTATCACACTTTTCTCGATGTTTTTTATCTATATTTCATCGTATCTTTACGGAGCAAGAGTCGGCATTATCACCGCTGTGTGCTACGGAATATTGGACTTATTGATAAGCCCGAGCATTTTGCACCCGCTTCAGGTAATTATCGACTACCCCATTTCATTCGGTATGCTCGGTTTGGGCGGAATATTTTGTAAGGGTAAATATTCACTCCAAAAGGGTTATATTGCAGGCTGCATAGGCAGGCTTTTGACAAGTGCCGTTTCAGGGTGGCTCTTCTTTGCCGAATATGCTCCCGTAGGGCAGCACCCGTTGGTATATTCACTGCTTTATAACTCAGGCTACATCCTGCCCGAGATGATATTAACTCTTATAGTCATTTCATTGAGCGTTGTCAAAAATGCGATAGATAAAATGAAGTAGGTTTCACATTATATCGAATAAATCAAGACCGAGTATACAACGAAACAGTTTATTTTCGGCATACAAAAACAGACTGCATAAACATATATGCAGTCTGTTTTGTATTTTATTATTCTTCTTCACTAACGGCTTCCTCGGGCAGTTTTTCGACTTTCATATCGGTAATACGGTGAAAATCTATGCCCTCTGCGGTGAAACGCAAGTTTTTGTAATCAAAAACTTCTCCCTCTTCCGGCACTCTTCCCAAATATTCCATTATCCAGCCGCTTAATATCAGCGATTCGGAAGTAATATCTATTTCAAAGAATCTGCAAAAATCTTCCATTTCCACAGACCCGTTTACAGAGAAGAGGTTCTCCCCTATTTGCTGAATATCTTCGATAACTTCATCATGTTCGTCCCAAATTTCGCCTACCAATTCTTCGAGGATATCCTCCATGGTAACGATACCGTATGTTCCGCCGTAGTCGTCCAAAACCACAGCCACATGGGATTTGTTGGTTTGAAGTATTCTTAAAAGGTCATCAATTTTCTCGTTTCTGGTTACGAATACGGGAGGTGTTGCTATGTCGGCAAGGCTCTTTTCGGTAGTTCCGGTTCCCACATAGAAATCTTTTTGGTGGATAACACCGACTATTTTATCCATGCTGTCATCGGTGTATGCCAAAAGTCGTGAGAATTTGGAATTTGAAAAAGCATATGCCACTTCTTCTTTTGTTGCGTCAATAGGCACTGCCACGATATCTACACGATGGGTCAAGATATCCTCTGCGGAAAGGTCCTTGAATTCAATTGCGTTACGCAAAAGCTCGCTTTCGTCTTTGTCGAGGCTACCCTCCTGCTCAACTTCGTCAACTATCATCAAAAGCTCTTCCTGCGACATTTTCGAGTCGGAATCCACTTTTATTATCTTGTTGAGAAGGCTCTTCCACAATGAGAAGAGAAAGTTAAGCGGAGTGAAAAGCCATATAAGCGCTTTTATGAAAATAGATGAGAACATGGCAAATTTCTCGGGGCTGTCTTTGGCGAGGCTTTTCGGAGTTACTTCTCCGAAAATAAGTACCACTACAGTTACGACAACGGTGGATATCGTAGCGCCGATATCTCCGTAAATGCTTACGAAAAGCACCGTACCGAGAGATGCCGTACAAATATTTACAATGTTGTTTCCTATTAATATGGTGGAAATGAGCTTGTCATAGTTTTCGTAAAGCTCCAATGCAAGCTTTGCTTTCTTGTTGCCCTTTTCCGCCATCGTCCGCAGTCGTGTTTTGTTAAGCGATGAAAAAGCTGTTTCCGTCGCTGAAAAATATGCCGATAAAATCAAACACACTGCCATAATAATTAAATATGCAGTCATTTTGCTATCCATTTAAATCTCCTGAAATATTATGTTAATTTTTTATATTTTTGTTTTATTAGTTTGTGATTAGAAAAAGAAATACCGTTAAAGACGCAAAAAAGCACATCTCCCCTGCAATATGCAGCGCAGACATGCTAAATGATAAACACGCTTTATTAAGTTGTAACAGTTTCCTTCCTCACTGTCTGTGTCCATTAAATGAAATAACCTCCGAAAATAATTGATACTATTGTACTAAAAATCTATACATAAATCAAGAGATTTGCAAATTCAGAAGATCTTAATCATCGAAATCAGCATTTTCAGAATTGAATTAACTTAAAAAAAACGCAAATGGACATTAAATTTACGATTTATTAATTATTAATCTTGATTAAATCAAAGAAAATTTGTTTCCCAAAGTGCAAAGCCACTTGTCGAGTTTTATTTTCTTTGTTATAATAAATAATAATTAAAC
>CAZXWI010000142.1:0-2937 GCA_964644555.1 uncultured Lachnospiraceae bacterium
ACTCTGTTCCGAAAATATCATCGTCATAGTAATCAGACTTAAGGTGTAGGATATCCGAATACAGGAACGTGCCACTATTGCCATTTCGATATGTGAATCGAATATACAATGCCCCCTGCTTGTCATATATAGTAAGCTCTATCTTGTGATGTACGATATATCCGGGTCTCTCATGGCAGCTTTCGCACAAGCCTCCATCAATGGACTTTCGATATTTAATGTAAGCACCTCTGCACTTTTGCCATGCTTTTGACTTGTAGAAACTTTTTGCAAATTCACGTGCCATATTCCACGGCTCCTATAATACTAATATTTTTCTCAGCAAAAAACACCCGGATTACTCCGAGTGTCCTCTGTTTACTTGATCAGTAAATTCTTTCATCATTTTCATTAGTTGTCCCGCCTGACTAACTCCTGTCTTCTCGCAGGCTACAGCAAAGTCATTAACTATTTCTTTTTTCATTTTGTAAGATTTCGATTGCCATCCAGCTTTCTTTTCATATTTGCTGGTCGCAATCGTTTGTGGCTTCGGATTACCGACTGGCATTATCATCCCTCCATTTCTGCACGAGATAATATGCAATCTTTGCAATCCCAATTGCAATAAAGAATATCCCTAGCTTCCACAACATACTTTACACAGATGAGCGAATGTGTTATATTTATTTTCGAGAAGGGCTTTCGCCCCTCTCTATTATTTTAATATTCTGTCGATAATTATTAAAATAATTCCGACAGCCAAGTCCGTTATCGCTCCGAGTAGCCAGCTCTTCCAGTCGATTTCGGACTTTTTATTTGGTCTTTTTCTATGTTCTGTTGCTCATCTGCATCTCACCTCCTTATGTATATATAATACCATATGGTACACCATATGCCAAGAGGTTTTTGCATATTGATGGATCCTACTGGGCTCGAACCAGCGCTTGTATCTGTGGCATATACTCTCCCAACTGAGCTAAGGATCCGTAAAATACAGCCCCGCCAGCACCATACATGACATCCGATTGATGCCATGACAATGAAGGAGGTGAGAACCGCAATGAAAAACGGCTGATGCTGTGCGCGACTGTCGACAGTAATCTTTGTAAAAAGAAAAGAGACAGGCTGTGCCGTTGCACTTCCTATCTCTCATTTCTTTCAGTCTATACTATAACACAGGTTGAGTGTGTCATTCCATGTCATTTTTAATTTTTTCAATATTTCGCACCAACTTTTTCCATCAAGGCTTCCTGGAGCACCTGCGAGAAATTAATATTCTGCCGGATTGCGATGTCATTCAACCACTCCGGTATGCTCAATGTTTTCTTCACAGCTCTTGAACAATGTTTTCTCCGGTAAGCCTCCATATCAAATTCAATCACAACCAGAAAACTTCCAGGATCAACCAAGATATCTTTTGGTGTAGAAGCAACCGGAAGCGGCTCTTTTTCACCTTCCATCGTAGTTAATGATAATCCCAGCGCATCAACAGCCATTTCATAAGCTTCTTTCATATCATCTCCCTGTGTCATACATTCTGGAATATCTGGAAAAGTGACCCAGAAACCGCCTTCTTCTGCTTCATGGAATAATGCTGGATAAAATAATTTATTCATACGTGATACCTCCAGTTCAGGTCGGCAGGGCTATTTAAGCCCTGCCTGTTTAAGTATTGCCTGCTCCATTCCCTTTTTCAGGTCTTTGGAGTGATAAGGAACAATTACCGTTCTTCCGGTTTCAGGATTCTTCAGCTTCACATGTGAACCATTTTGGCCGATTACCTGAAAGCCATTTTTCTTGAGATATTTTATCATCTCTTGTGAAGTCATTGGCATCTTTTGTATCTCCTTTCCTTATCATGTTTATATGATATCACGTATTATTACGTATGTCAATACTTTTCACGTGTCATTACGTATTTTTATTTCTTCTAATGCTTTAGCATGAAATCTATGTACATGTTTCCAGCTATATCCGGTTTTGATACAGATTTTCTCCCAATCCATTAATCTCAGATACCGATATGACATGACTGTTCTCTGATCTGCTTTTGGTAATCGATCGATCGCGCTCTTTACTTTTTCAAAAACTATAATTTGCTTATATCGTGCTTTGCAAATCTTTCTCCAGATTTTTTCATGCTTGACCATCTCATCCGACAAATCACTCTGGCTTCTGCCGCCCTTCGGCATATCCGAATACTGGATTGCTCTACAGCTTTCCTGCAATTCAATCAGTTCCTGCAGCTCTTCTTCCGATCTCCTGACTTCCTTCTTCGCGTCCCGATACTGCCAAAGCCACTGCTTTACTTTTTCGTTCCGCTCCTTAATTTCTTTGTTCTGCATTGCCATCACCCCTCCCATACGGCTTATGCCTCAAGTGCCACATCATATGCTCGTCCGGCTTGCGTCTTAACTCCGCGATCGGTGCTGCTGGCTTACTAGGTCTGCGATAATCATGTTGCTTTAGTGTTCCGTCAATGATCCGCTGTACTGCTTTGTCCATGCAATATCGCCTCCAGTTGATCTATGTGCTGCCGCAGCTGTTTGATTTTCCACTGCAGGATTACTCGGTCAAAATCATGATCCTCCAGAGCAAGCTGTCTGATCAGCGCCGTCTTCCGAACTCTCAATTCCTCCAGGTACTCCGCAATGCTGATCTTGAGTTCGCCTGCGGATGCAGCTTGTGTTTGGGCTTCATGTTTCCAGTCAATTACTCGCCCGCTGAATTTCTCATATTTCTCGCAAGAATCATCTACTGCCCTAAAATCTGCCCGGTGTTCGCTCTCACCATTGCAACACACGGAATATTCAACATCATACCATCTGCACGTATCACAACACCTATTCTCATTCATCCCTATCACACCTCCATTCTCCATCAATCTTCCTCCAAATGCACTGAGGTAGTGTCAAATTTACTACCTTATTTTTCTTTCTAAACCTTTATTTTCGGGAG
>CAZXWI010000143.1:0-2927 GCA_964644555.1 uncultured Lachnospiraceae bacterium
ATACTTAATATTAATATACTCTTTAATTTTCAAAATGATGAGATACAAGAATTATGGAATTGAAAAACATTACACAAATCAAAATATATGACAGTGCCAAAGAACTCTTTTATATGAACGGTTATGACGATACAAACCTAAAAGAGATAGCAGAAAAAGCCGAAGTGCCTATATCACTGATCACATATTATTTTAAGAAAAAGTTATTTATAGCATCGCAAATCTATTCGGAATTTCTTACGAGAATAAAAGATAGAATCAATGAGTTTTGTATATGCGAAAATCTTACTTCAGCACTTTTGAAATGTATTTTGATGGCGTGCCTTATTTATGATATTATTTTGGGTGACGAAAATAATAAGAGATTTTACATGCAGCTCAAAGAAAAAAATCATTCTTTTTACAACTTCAACAAAGAAGTTACCGAAGAATACTATCTTGCATACATCCAAGAATATGACTTATCTATTTCCAAACAAAAAATAGACCTCATCATAACCATGAACTCAGTGTCCAGATGCGGTTTCTTTGATTATTACAACAAGCACAATCTAAAGCTTCCTTTGATTGAAATTGTCGATGTTTTTGAATCCATGGTGCCGTTAATGATGGGAATACCACGCAGCGAGATAGATAAATACTTGCTTCAAGCTCAAAATATTCTCAGAGAAATTGATTATTCGGATATAAAACTATTAATATAAACGAAGGATATTTTTATGGATAAGGCAAAACAAACCAGTGCAAAACAAAAAATATATATGAGCGCAAAAGAGGTTTTCTACAATAGAGGATATGATGAGGCTACATTTAAAGAAATTTCGCTTAAGGCTGATGTTCCGTTGTCCTTAATAACATATTACTTTAAGAAAAAAATACTTTTGGTTGCCGATATATACAAAGATTTCTACTTAGGCGCTCAAAATAAAGTTGATGAATATAAAGACGAATATAATATCAATACATACCTTTACAAGCAAATTTTAACTTCGTATATATTTTACGATATCATTTTCAGTGACGAAAACAACACTCGTTTTTATATGCAGTTAAGAGAAAAAAATGTTTCAAATATACATATTATCGGAGAGGTTACCAACGCAATTTATAACGGTTATGTCACTGACTTTAATCTTCAATTAACACAACAGCAAATAGATATTATTTCAGCAATGGACTCTGCGGCACGTGGAGGCTTTTTTAACTATATGTTTGATAATAATCTAAATTTCTCCATATCGGAAATAGTTACCACAGTCGAATCCACTATTCCAAAATTAATGGGCATAGATTCCAAAATAATTAATAACTATTTTTTCAAAGCACAATCTATAATAAAAGAAATTGATTATTCCAATTTGAAATTCTTAGTATAAAAATAAGGCATTGTTACTTTCGGTAACAATGCCTTAAATCTTATACTCTTAACAACAAAATAACATTTGCGTCAATTGCTTTCTTCTTTTGCTCCGGTGTTGCATCGGGCATAGTTTTATCAACATATTCTTCTACTAATTCAAGTACCGTTTTTTTCATTGCATCCTCCTTAATATTTTCCGTATTCGCGTGCAAATTCGTTTACTTTACGGAAAGTATCGGCATTTACATCCGCAGGATCTACTATGGCTTTATCCAAAGTGAAAATAAATCCGCCTCCGGGAGCACACGCATCGTATACTTTCTTTGTATGATCGATACATTCTTCGGCACTCGAATATTTAAGCATACCTTGCGGCATACCACCTGCAATTGCCATTCTATCACCAAAGCGTTTTTTGAACTCGAAGATATCATCTCCTTCCAATGCGGCAATGTACGCACCTTTTGGAAGTTCATCAAACAAATCATAGTGCTGTTTCCAAACACCTTCCATGAAACAAATATACTTTGTTCCGCAATTATGCGCAGCCTCTACACAACGCTTCATATACGGCCAATAAAGTCTTTCAAACTGTGTTCTTGATAAGAACGGAGCAATATGCGCAGTGGAAAGAAGCCATGGGAACTGCGGTTCTTGCGAACTGGGTATATTCTTTTCGTAATATGGTGTAAGAGCCTCAATAGCTCTCTCTACTTTTGAGATATCTCTTCTGATATCCGTAAGAGTACCTTTAAAACCTCTTATAAAATCAAAGAAGTTATCACATGGGTTAGCTGCAGATCTGCTCGAAATAATTGGGAGACCTAATTCTTCCGTTACATATTTTTTATTAAAAGCGCTATTGTCTTTAAATTCAGCAATTTTGTTATAAAGTTTTTCCAATGCTTCATAACTTTCGGGATAATCGGCATTGAGTTTTTCTATTTTTCTGCCGCCAACTTTATTGGCAATGAATTTAATAGGATCTTCGATAAATTCATCATATTCATCGGCATTCATCTGTGATGATTCCATATGCTGAATGGTTACATTGTTTTCGGCAACCATATATGTGGGGCTGCCTACATCAAAATAGGCTTTGAAAGGATGGTTCAATCCGAACATGAGAATGCAGTCAAAATAAAAATCGGTGTTAGCCTTTTTATAGCATTCTCTTTCCAAATCGTAATCATCAAACACTTCCCATGCGGTATGCCCTGCATATCCTATAGCATAAGCATTAATTTGAGAAAGAATCGGTACATAATCGGGTTCTTTCAAGTCGCTTGCATCGATTAAGCGCTGTCTACGCTCATCAAACAATTTTTTTATATCTTCCTTTGTTTGCATTATAAGCAATATTCCTTTCGCAAAATTTAGCTAAAATTTAAATTTCGGCTTATATTCATTTGCTTGGGAACAGATTCAAATACTACCGTGTGTAAGTATATAATACTATTATTATCCGTGTCAATACTTTTTAAATTTTATTTGTAATAATAATTGGTTTTAATATTATTTTTTCAATATATTTTGAATCTATGAATCATAATAAAAATCATGCCAC
>CAZXWI010000144.1:0-2899 GCA_964644555.1 uncultured Lachnospiraceae bacterium
GGCTGCGCTGGAGGATGTGATGGCGCAGTTCTTTGTGGACACGGCCACCTGGGGCATCGCCCTTTGGGAGCAGCAGGTCGGCATCGAAAGTGATGACACGCTGTCTCTGGCGGCTCGACGTGCCGCAGTCAGGCAAAAGCTGGTGGCCAGCGGCAACACCACATCGGAAATGGTGCGTCAATTGGCGGAGACCATCACCGGCTATGAGGCCAAGGTGGAGGTCAACGATGATTACAGCTTTTCCCTCAGCTTTTGGGGCGAGACGAATCAACTGGCCGCCATCGATGTGGCAGAGCTGGAGACAGTTGTGGAGCAGATCAAGCCCGCGCACCTGAGATTTGTGATCACCGGCATTACATGGTCTGACATAGAAGACCTGAAACTGACATGGCAGTATTTTGAGGACAATCCAACAACATGGGCGCAGTTGGAATCCATGTTCTGTGTCCATGAAAAATAAGAAAACAGGAGGGATGAGATTTGAGCTTGCTTTACGGAAAACGCTGGATGATCGATGGGGTCCCGGCGGGGCCCATCAACCGCTGTTGTCTCAACAACGGCCAGTACACCGTGCTCTTTGAACGGGAGTACGCCACGCTGGAGCAGATCGAGGGGATCAACTGGGCACAGCCCACGATCCAGCACATCTGGCCGCATGGTACCGAAGCCGGCCTGCCTGAAGGCTACGGCTTCGAGGCGGTCAAGATCGAATATGACAGCGGCTGCAAGACCTATCAGGTAACGCTGAAGACGGCCAGTCAGTACCTTGGCGACGTGACCGGCTATCAGGCACAGATCACGGAGCTGGAGGCTGCGGCTGCCGAAAAGGACAGCACCATCACCGCGCAGGCTGCTCAGCTCGCGGAAGCAAAAGAAAACCTTGCCGCTGCCAATGCGCAGCTGGCGGAATTGGAGGCGGTTTACGATGAAACCTGAAAAGCTCGCGGCTATTAAGGGCGCAGTCAAGGACGGGAAGCTGGTGCAGGCCGCCGGCGGCATCACGCAGCACACGGAGCAGAGCGACAAGCTGGGCTTTGACTGGAAAATCACCAGCGTCAACGATGTGGTGGTCCGCAAGGAGTACATTGAGCAGGCCAATCCCGTGGGCACCAGCGCCGAGAATCCCATTGAGTACGCAGATGGTGTGCCGCTGATCAACAACGCCTTTTACCGTGTGGACGGCGCTATCAAGGTCTGGATGGATGAATGGGTCGAATGGGAGGTGCAGGATGGAGAATAATTCGGCATTGCATATCAAGACTGTCATTACCGGCCTGATCGCCACGCTGACAGCCCTCTGGGGCTGGTTTGGCTGGCTGGTGATCGTGTGGGTGGCCTTGATGCTGGCGGACTGGCTGGTGGGCTCCGCCGTGGCCAGCAAGGAAGGCCGCTGGTCCAGCGCCAAGCTCCGGGAGGGCGCATGGCATAAGGGCGGCATGATCATCATCGTCTGCGTGGCTCTGGCGGCGGACTGGCTGATCGGTACCATGCTGGCAAACCTGCCGGGTGTGGCGCTGCCTTTCCATTACACCGTGCTGATCGGGCCGCTGGTTATTGTGTGGTACATCATTGGGGAGCTGGGCAGTCTGGCTGAGCACGCTGTCAAAATGGGCGCAAAGGTGCCCGCGTGGCTGCCGAAGATCCTCGCCGCCGGAAAATCCGCTGTAGATGCCGCCGGTGAGCAGATCGCGGGAGACACCGAGGAAGATAACACGGAAGCAAAGTAGTTTCTGAAGAAGCTGAGAAACAACCTAACAAATTAGCTAATAAGTGAAGTCAGTTTGTTTATTTTTTGAAAGGGGATATATTTATGAAGAACATCACTGAGATCATCCTGAAGTACACCGCCGGCGAGGCTACTCTGGAGGAGACCAACGCCGCCCTGAAGGAGGCAGGCTCCGGTCTGTCCCTGAATCCCGAGAAGAATGTGCTGACCGAGGAGGACAAGCGCTCCACCACCATCGGCTACTATCCGGATCAGGCCAACGGCTGGGGCCTGCTGGACACCGGCACCGGCTCCTTCGACAAGGTTCAGGTCAAGGACGGCCGTCTGGTGGGCTGTGACTGCGGCGAGATGCCCGCCCTGTATCTGATCGCAGGCAAGACTTACCGTGTGAAGGGCGCCGTGCTGGCGGAGATGGAGTGATGACCGGCGCACTGAACGCAAAGACCCGGGCGGCGGTCTTGGCAGTGGCGCAGTGGCAGGAGGGCGTTCTGGAAACGCCCTCCGGGTCCAACAAGGTCAAGTACAACACGGCATACTACGGTCGGGAGGTATCCGGCAATGCGTATCTGTGGTGTATGGCCTTCGTGTGGTGGGTCTTCAAGGAGGCCGGCTTCAACCTCTACAAGACCGCAAGCTGCTCCGCCTTTGTGAAGCGGTATAAGACCTTCGCTCCTGGACAGTTGGTCACCAGCGGCTTCAAGCCCGGTGACATCGTGTTCTTTGACTTCTCCGGCAAGCGGAGCAAGACGGAGCATGTCGGGATCGTGGTGGGCGTTGTTGGCAGCACGATCCTTACCATTGAAGGCAACACCGGCACCGGCAGCGACGCTAACGGCGGCGCGGTCATGAAGCGCCGCAGGAACGTGGACCTCATCACCTGCGCTATCCGCCCGGGCTATTCCGACCCGGCTGCATAATGACAAAACCCGCCTCACAGTACAATACTGTGAGGCGGGTTTCTTGTAAACAACGGCGTTAACAACAGAAAAAGATTTTCTGATTTTTTGTGATTTTTGCAACGTTTTTCTTTTTTGGCAAAAAAGGGGAAAACTGAATTTTAGAACAAAAAAGTATCGGAAATCAGCCCAAAATGGTTGATTTCCGATACTTGGCGCGGAAGGAGGGATTTGAACCCTCGCGCCGGTTTTATCCAGCCTACTCCCTTAGCAGGGG
>CAZXWI010000145.1:0-2863 GCA_964644555.1 uncultured Lachnospiraceae bacterium
GCGAATATTAGGAGCAAAAATGAATAACGAAATAGTAATTAAGGGTGCTAAAGAAAATAATTTAAAAAATGTGGATTTGACTATTCCCAGAGATAAATTCATAGTTTTTACGGGGTTATCCGGTTCGGGAAAGTCGAGTTTGGCTTTTGATACGATATATGCAGAAGGGCAGCGCAGATATGTAGAGAGCCTTTCTTCGTACGCAAGGCAGTTTTTGGGGCAGGTCAATAAGCCCGATGTGGAAAGTATCGATGGTCTTTCTCCTGCCATATCAATTGATCAAAAGACAACGAACAAAAACCCCCGTTCGACCGTGGGTACTATTACCGAAATTTACGATTTTTTCAGGCTTTTATATGCCAGAATAGGTGTGCCTCATTGCCCGAAATGCGCTAAAGAAATAAAAGCACAGAGCATTGATTCGATAGTCGATGAAATATTGGAAGGCGAAGAAAATGAGAAATTTCAAGTCCTTGCACCTGTTGCAAGGGGCGATAAGGGGCAGCATAAAAAACTCTTGGAATCTTTATCATCGGATGGGTATGTCAGAGTTTTCATAGATAATGAATTATACGATCTTTCGGAAGTTCCCGAACTTGATAAGAATAAAAAGCACAATATCAGCGTGGTGGTAGATAGGCTTAAAAGGAATGTATCCTACCGTTCAAGGCTTTTCGATTCGGTGCAAACCGCTTTAAAATTATCGCAGGGGCTTGTGGTAATAAAAACAGAAGCAGAAGAAAAACTTTACAGCGAACTATATGCCTGCCCCGATTGCGGAATTGCAATGAATAAGCCCGAACCCCGTGATTTCTCATTCAATTCGCCATTCGGAATGTGTCCCGAATGCGATGGTATCGGATATCATCAGCAGGTTGACCCCGAATTATTGATTCCCGATTCTTCGCTCAGTCTTAATCAAGGTGCTTTGCAGTTTTATAACACCGATCAAGACGGTTACTATTTTTCCATAATAACCAAACTTGCCGAAAAGTATAATTTCAGCACAGATTTACCGCTGTCGGAAGCACCGAAAGAATTTATACATGCACTTCTTTATGGTGACGATAATGTGTTGAGAGTTTCTTTCAAAAGCTTTTATTCCGGGCATAAAGAGCAATTGGTGGTGTTTGAGGGCGTAATCAACAATATGCAAAGACGATTTAAAGAATCAAATTCCGATTTGATGAAAGAACGCATGGAGCAGTTTATGTCGTTCATTCCTTGCTCTACCTGTCATGGCAAACGATTAAACCCGAAAAGCCTTGCCGTTACCGTGGGGGGAATCAATATAATTGAGTTAAGCGAGATGTCTGTTGATGATTGCTATTCATTTATAAACAATCTTTCGTTGAGTGATAAGGATAAAATTGTTAGTGAACTCCTTATTAAAGAGATTAAGGCTCGTTTGTCGTTTTTGGTGGAGGTTGGGTTAGGTTATTTGAGCCTCAGCAGAAGCGCAGGAACTCTTTCGGGAGGGGAGAGCCAGCGTATCCGTTTGGCAACGCAGATAGGTTCACAGCTTACCGGAGTTTTGTATGTTTTGGACGAACCCAGCATCGGACTTCACCAGCGTGATAACGAAAAGCTTATTGCGGCTTTGCGAAACCTGACGGATTTGGGCAATACTTTGATAGTTGTTGAACATGATACCGATACTATGCTCAGTGCGGATTATATTGTGGATATAGGCCCGGGAGCAGGTATATTCGGAGGTGAAGTTGTTGCTCAGGGGAGCATAGATGATATAATAAAAGAAAAGCGTTCTATTACCGGCAAATACTTATCGGGAGAACTCGAAATAAAAATCCCGAAAGAAAGAAAATCCCCAAGCGGAAAATATATAACTGTTAAGGGCGCAAAAGAAAATAATTTAAAAAATGTAACGGTAAAATTCCCCATAGGTTTATTTACATGCGTTACGGGGGTTTCCGGCTCTGGCAAAAGCACTTTGGTAAACGAAATACTCTACAAAGCTGTAAGTAAAAAGCTTTACAAAAGCCATGCAAAGCCCGGTAAACACAAAGACATTATCGGAATAGAAAATATCGATAAAGTAATAAATATAGACCAATCGCCCATAGGCAGAACTCCTCGCTCCAACCCTGCAACATATACAGGTGTGTTTGATATGATAAGGGATTTATATGCATCTTTGCCTGAATCGAAAACCAGAGGGTATCAAAAAGGTCGTTTCAGCTTTAATACAAAAGGTGGGCGATGTGAAAACTGCACGGGAGATGGAATAATAAAAATAGAGATGCATTTTCTCCCCGATGTGTATGTGCCGTGTGAAGTCTGCGGCGGTAAACGATACAACAGTGAAACTTTACAAGTTAAGTATAAAAGCAAGAACATTTCGGAAGTTTTGGATATGAGTGTTGACGAGGCTTTGGATTTCTTTGATAATCAAAAGCGAATCAAAGATAAAATTCAAACTTTGCACGATGTTGGACTTGGGTATATAAAATTAGGTCAGCCGTCAACAACTCTTTCGGGCGGAGAGGCTCAGCGAATAAAACTGGCAACTGAATTATCCAAAAAAGCAACGGGAAATACATTGTATATTCTGGACGAGCCTACAACCGGACTTCACAGTGCCGATGTAAAATTATTGCTTGATGTTTTATTAAGGCTTCGAGATAACGACAACACCATTGTGGTAATAGAGCATAATATGGATGTCATAAAATGTGCGGATCATATTATAGATTTAGGCCCTGAGGGAGGAGAAGCCGGAGGAAATATTATAGCAGAGGGCACTCCCGAATATATATGTGACATTAAAAATAGTTATACAGGAGTTTTTCTTAATAAAATAATTAAATAATTCCGATTTTTAATGACTTATAAAGAAATATAG
>CAZXWI010000146.1:0-2810 GCA_964644555.1 uncultured Lachnospiraceae bacterium
CTGTTATATTATATATTATATTACATATACATAAAATTACACAAAACAAATTTCAGAAGGGAATCATTTTGATGAACGAAGAAAAAAATTACGAACTCGAAGATGAGAAAAAACTGAAAACAATCAAACCCATGTACTTAGTGCAGCAGTTGGGTAGTGGTGTGGAAAAAGCTTACTTCGCAAGTTATGTAAACTATTTTTATACGAATGTCTACATGATGTCGGCAGCTTTTTCGGGAATTTTGTCTATAATCCAGCAGATACTCGGCTGGGTAGGAACTCCTCTGTTCGGTATTATATTCGACAGAGTATCCTTTAAAAAATCAAAATATTGGCCTTGGATGATAATCGGTCCGGTTTTGTATTACGGCTCTTATATTATATTATTCTTACTTCCGGCATTTGGTGTTTCGGGAGATGGCAGCGGACTTCTTGCTTTGATATTAGCCTCAATAATCGCATTGACTTCTCCCATTGCAGCAGTTCCGATTTCGGCTTGTTTCCCGCTTTTGTCTACTAAATCCGAGGACAGACAGTTCTTTGCAATAGCTCAAAAACTTGGTCGTGACGGCGGTAAAACAATTATGGGATATGTATTCCCAATCTTATTAAGCACTATTGCAGCAACGTCAAGCGACAGTACATCGTATGCAGTATGCGCTCTCATAGCAGGTCTTGCTCCTATAATCACATTCGCACTTTTCGGATTTGTTATAAAAGATTCATATGTTGAGCGTAAAGCACTCGAAAGCGAAAGAACATCTACAGGCGAAAAGAAAAAGAGCATTCCGATGTCGGTTGTTTTCAAAACAGTTGCCACAAACAGACCTCTTCTTTCGATATTCCTGTTTATGTCGGTACACAAAGGATATTATTTCCTTTATGTAACATGTGCAACATATATGTTCAAATACATATTCAATGACTTCTCAAAAATGTCCATCTTTATGACGCTGTTTAACCTTACGGCAATCATTGGTGTTATGTTCGGACCTTTGTGGAAGAAAATATTCAAAGAAACAAAACGTTGTTTCGTAGCTTGTATGACTACACATGTAATCATTCTTGCGATTATTGCACTCACATTTAAAAAGCTCTCTGCAGTATCATTCATAGCATTGTTCAGCTGCTCAAGCTTCTTCATGGGAATGCTCGAAAACTACATTCTTCCGATGTTTGCGGCATCAAGCGACTACGGTGCTTGGAAGTCGGGCAATCGTCTTGACGGTATCTCAATGAGTGTATACTCACTTACCATCAAATTCGGTACTCTTATTGCCACACTTATCAGAACCGCTGTTTTGGTGGCTGCCGATTTGGATGCGGTTAACGCAGGTGGTGCAGTTACAAACGAATTCATATCTACAATGAGCAATTTGTTCTCATGGTATCCGCTCGGTTTGGGTATTGTAGCACTTCTCATACTTGTATTCGGCTTTAATCTTAACGATGAGAGAATTAATAAGATCAATGATGATTTAAGTAAAGGAATTTCAGCTAAAGAATCAACATTGTCTTTATAAACCAACTTACGGCAAATGATTATTTTGCCGAAAAACACCTAGGGAGATAAAATTATGGAATTAAATCAGAAGCAAAACTTATTACTCATGCTCGACGGTCAGATGCCCGAATATGTTCCTATCGCAGAATTCGGTGGTCCTAATTCAACGGAAAAAATAGATCCGTTATGGACAATGGCTCCTCCTTCAATTCTCGGAAACTACAGAGGTCCGGAAGGCGGCTACGACCCATGGGGTGTTCGTTTTGTAACAAACGAAGAAACTGGTTATGCGGCATTGCCTGAACCGAATAATTTCATCATCAAAGACATTACAAAATGGGATCAATACATCAAAAAACCCGATTGGTCAAATTGGGATTGGGAAAAGGCAGCTAAGGAAGATAAGGGCAGAATGCAGTATGACCCCGAAAAAACATTGTTCCTCAGCAAAGGGTTTGACGATTACTTCCAGCAGTATATCGGAATGATGGGATTTACTGAAGGCTTATGCGCACTCTACGAAGAAAGAGAAGCAGTAGAAGATCTTTTGGATTTCATGGTAGAGGTAGCAGTTGATGTAACAAAGAACGTACTTCATTACTACAAACCGGAAGCATATTACCTTTTGGACGACTCAGCTTCGAAATACGCTCCGTTCATGTCGAGAGAAACATTCGAAGAAGTATTTGTTCCCAGATATAAAAAGACTCTCGATTTGGTAAGAGATGCAGGCCTTCCCGTATTCTACCACAACTGCGGAAGATGCGAAGATTTTATTCCGTCAATGCAAAAATTAGGTGTTATGGTTTGGGATCCGGCTCAGCCTGAAAACGACCTTAAGGAAATCAAAAACAGATACGGCAGGCAGATTATCATCAATGGAGGTTACGAATACAGAATGCCTGTAGAATGGCCGAATGTTAAAGAAGATGATGTTCGTCAAACTGTTCGTGATGCATTCGATTTGCTTGCTCCAAACGGCGGCTGGATATTCATGGGTGCTGTTACGACACTTGATAACAACGACCCGACCGTTATCAAAGTAAATGGTTGGATCAAAGATGAAGCTAAAAAATTAAGCAAAACGGTTTACAAATAAATACAATCATTTTACTTAATACATATAAAGCCAATCAAAATTATATTTAAAGAAAGAACCTGATTTTCAGGTTCTTTCTTCGAACTTGGGGTATAAAGCTATTCGGGGTTTTGCACGAGAATAATTTGAATTAAAGTAGCTTAATATTGTTAATATCATTTGCTATTTCAGATAAAAGCATGATATAATAATATTATATATATGTAA
>CAZXWI010000147.1:0-2710 GCA_964644555.1 uncultured Lachnospiraceae bacterium
ATAATATATAGTGATAATTTTTTCAAATATTTTCCCCAATTAAAGTTTTTTTGTATACACAATAAATCTGTATGGGTATTGTTCATTGTTGTGATAATCGCTTACTTCTTTTTCGTACAAACTTTCATCAAATTCCGGAAAGAATGTATCTCCCTCAATATGAGCATCTATTTCGGTTACAAACAGCTTTTCACAATAAGGTAAAGCCTCTTTATAGACCAATGCACCTCCCGAAATATAAATATCTTTCCCATTTGCCTTCTCAAGGGCCTCATTTAAGCTACCGACAGTAATAAGATTATCTGCCGAATATTTTCCCGTAGTCGAAATAACAATGTTTAAACGCCCTTCAAGTGGCTCTGCGATGGATTCAAAAGTTTTTCGTCCCATCACAACAGCACCACCCATGGTAATTTCTTTAAAATGCTTCAGTTCATTAGGAAGATGCCACGGCATCTTGTTATTCTTTCCTATAACTTTGTTCTTCGAATATGCAACTATCAATGCAATCATTTGTTTAATATCCTTTCATAAGTCAATACTATTATATCATACCCACCGAGGTGATACTCAAATGTTTTACAGCGTAATCGATGATAAACTCCAAGAAATCACATTAAACGAACTTTCCGATAAAAATATTACCGTTGCATTTTTAAGCCTTGACGAACTAAAACAATACTACTATAAATTAGGATTCAGCGAAAAGACAGTTGCAAGTTGCCAATACGACAAAAAATACTTCTTTACAGGGTTAGATATTTATGATGACTATAGCTTCGGAATAATCAAAATTACCGATGTATTAACTCCCCACTCTCAAAAGGACACTATAGCAATGTATGTAAAAAGCAATTTGTTTGTTTTCGTTTCCATATATGACGAAGATAACAGCTGCCTTGAAATTTTCGAAAAAGCAATTCACCGTTACCAAAGGGGCATAACACTTGAAAAACTCGTATTCGCAGTTTTGGAGGAACTCCTCTCAGGCGGCGATGGAGTGGTGGAATATGCACTGGATAGACTAAGAAAAATGGAAGAACCTCTCATAAAAAATAAATTCGAAAAGAATACTGATAAATACATTTTTTCTCTAAAAAACAAACTCATGCAGCAAAAAAGATACTACGACCAACTCTACGACTTTGCACAGGCACTTCTCAGCGACAGTAACGGCATATTTTCCTATAGCGAACTGAAATACTTGTTAGTCTACACCAACGAAGCACTAAGACTCAGCGAAACAATGGAATTTTTGTGCGAAAATGCAGTACATTTAAGAGAAGTTTACGAAGACAACATCAGTAATAACATGAACAAAACAATGAAAATATTTACGGTAATATCAGCCGTATTTCTTCCGCTCACGCTTTTGGTCGGTTGGTACGGAATGAATTTTAAATATATGCCCGAACTCCAATGGGAATACGGATACATTTATGTAATTATACTGAGCATGTCAATAGTTATTATATGTTTATTCTTATTTAAGCACAAAGACTTTTTTTAACCCCGAAATTCTCACATTAAAAACAAAAGCTTCGAAGAATAATTCCCTCGAAGCTTTTTAATTTTATTCGTATTCATACCATAAACCTTCACTTTGAAGTCTGTTAACAGTATTTATATGTTCATCATAAGTATATGAGAAATAAGTATCACCGTATTTATCAGCAACAAAGTAATAATAATCATGTTTAGCAGGCTCTATAACCGCAATAATCGAGTTTATGCTGGGATTACATATAGGGCCTACGGGAAGCTTTCCTGCAAGGGAATCGCTTCTGGTGTTATATGCATTGGCATCGTTTATTTCCGACATATACAAATCTCTTTCGCTCATATCGACCTTTGCGGCATAATATGTTGTAACATCGCTTCCGAGCGACCAACCATCGGCTAATCTGTTGTAGAAAACACCTGCCACACCTGCTCTGTCGTTGGCTGAACCTGCTTCCAATTCGATAATGCTCGCCATTGTAAGCATTTCATGCATAGAATATCCGCTGTTTTCTATTTCACTCCTGTAGGGTTCCAGAACTTTGCCAAGCTGATCGAGCATCATTGCAAAAATATCTTTAAGTGGCATATCTTCTCCCGTAAACATATATGTTTCGGGATATAAATATCCTTCAAGCGAATAGTATATATCACCGTTTTTTATTTCGTCCGTAACAAACCAATATTTATCTATAACAGAGTTAAGATATTCGCTGTCCGACAAAAGCTTAAAAACATCATCTGAAGAATGAATGGTATTTTCTTCTATTATCTTAGCTATAGCCCTCATGTTTTGCCCCTCTCGGAATGTTACATATTTTGCATCGGGGGTATATGTTTTACCACTTATGATAGTTTCGGCAACTTCCGAAAGGCTCATTGATTGGCTAAGCGGATACTTGCCTGCGTAAAGCATTTGCGGCTTATGGATTTTAATATATATTTTATAAGCAAGTTCGGATTTGATAAAGCCCTGTTCTTTAAGAGATTCGCCCACGCTCGAATAAGATGCACCCTCTTCTACAGTAAATGGGACAACACTCTCATCATCTCCGGGAGCCGAGGTCAATGATGAATAAGCGACAATCCCCGCAACTATCACCAATACCAATATAGTAACAAACGCAGTTAATCCTTTGGCTGCTTTGGATGATTTTCTTTTTTTAACTATTTTTTTATTCAATTTAATTTCTCCGATTTTATAAATACT
>CAZXWI010000148.1:0-2689 GCA_964644555.1 uncultured Lachnospiraceae bacterium
GCGATAACCTTTTAAACCGGCACCTTTAAAAGACCTGTTGATAATTTTGCAGGTAAGCTGATTGAAGATGCCGGTTTAAAAGGTTATCGCATAGGAGGTGCTATGGTGAGCGAAAAACATTGCGGATTTTTGATAAATTATGACAATGCATCTTCATCGGATATATATGCACTTATAAAATATGTGCAAAAGGTGGTTAACGATAAATTCGGTGTATTATTGGAACCCGAAATTAAATTGATTGGTGAGTTTGACAATGAATTATAAAAAGTACAACAAAAAGAAAAAACTAAATAAACTTTGCATGTTTGTATGTTCTTGCAGTGTGTATTTAATTTTCATATTTTATGTTTTGCAAGTTTTGGAGTTTGCAAATGTAATCGAATTTAAAATACCATATACAAATCTTATAATGGCAGATAAAATATATTTAAAGGCACTTTTGGCTACTCTTATAGGAAACAGAGTTTTGGGCTTTTGTTATCACGCAATAAATATATTCATATTGCTTCTTTTGGGTTACAGCGCCATTTGCACAGCAATGAAAAATAAATTGCCATACACATTTTATTACTACATTCCGTTGATTGTGTATTCGGTTGATATAATTTTCGGTATTTTTTCGAACAAATTTATCCTGTGTGTCGTTCATGCACTGTTAGCGGTAGTTGGATTTTTTGCATTGATTTCATTTAACAAAATGAAAGTATTAAATGATTTAACATGGGGCGAAAAAGAGTAAAACAGTAAAGACTGTCGAAGATACGGCAGTCTTTTATTAATTAATATATATTTTATAAGAAGCACTCCGAAAAGGGAGTGCCTGATTTTATATTAATACGCAAACAGGATAATCAAAAGCAAGAAGAAGAAAAGAAGTGTTCCCGGATCATCTCCCCAAATTCCGATGCTGTCAAACAAAACTACCAACAATAAAAAGAACATTAACAAACTATCGCAACTGCAATCGCCAAAAAAATTACACATTATAGTTTCCTCCGTATTTTATTGAAAGAATGCCTTTCGCAATATAATACACAACTTATCTGAAAATGTGATTATTATGAAACAAAAAAAGTTTAGGTTCATATAATATACAAAACAGAAAGATGAGGTGTTTATGGACAGTAAAGAAATCAATGAGCTGAAGTCCGTTATAGACAGCCTGAAAGCTTCCGATTTAGATGTGAGGGAGCTTGAAGAGGAAGTTAAAAAACGGGGCCTTGAGAAGGAGATTGAGAATTTCAGTAACACTTACAAAGACAAAATCAAAGAATTCATCGACTCCAATCAGAACATAAAGGAGATGTCAAAGGAAGAGAAGGTGAAAATCATAATGGATCTTCAAAATAAGATGACATCCAAACAGAAAAAACAGTTTAAATCGGTAATGGATATTTTAAAGAAGATGAAAAAAGGGGGAAAGTAAAATGTCGTTATTGGCAAATATGTTAAACAAAGATCCTGAAGCGGTAAAACAAAAAAGGGAAGCAAAAAAATCAAGGATAGAGCAAAGACGAAATAAGAAAAAAGCAAGAAGAGCCTCACGAAGAAGAGGCACTAAAAAAGAAGCGTCAGCAGAATAATATGATGTAAAAGCGTTATTATAACTCTTTTATGTGATATAATAACAGCATTAACGGAGGATGATTATGATTCTGGTAACCGGTGGCACAGGCTTTTTGGGAAGCCACACATGCGTAGAACTTCTTAATAACGGATACGAGCTCGTTATTTGCGACAATTTATATAACAGCAGCGAAGATATTGTAGAAAAAATCGAGCAGATAACGAATAAGAGCGTAACATTTTATAATGTTGATGTAAGTGATTATGACAAAATGGATGAAATATTTTCAAAACATGACATAAACGGAATAATTCATTTTGCCGGCTACAAAGCTGTTGGTGAATCGGTGGAAAAGCCGCTTATGTATTACCGAAACAACCTGAATACGACCATAACATTGTGCGAACTTATGCAAAAGTATGATGTGAAAAATATTATATTCAGTTCTTCTGCTACGGTATACGGTGAAGAGAATCCTGCTCCTTATAAAGAAGATATGCCCCTTGGTAAAGCAACCAACCCATATGGCAATACGAAAATAATCAGTGAGAGCATATTGACTGATTTTTATAACGCTAATAAAAATGTGAATGTGTCGATTCTCAGATACTTTAACCCGATAGGCGCTCACGAGAGCGGACTTATAGGCGAAAATCCGAATGGTATTCCCAATAACCTTTTTCCGTATGTATTAAAGGTAGCTGTGGGAGAACTGCCCGAACTCGGAGTTTTCGGTAATGACTACCCGACACCGGACGGAACAGGCATAAGAGATTATATTCATGTTGTGGATTTGGCTTGTGCCCATGTTTTGGCACTTAAGCAGCTTGAAGAAAAAGACGGCTTATTCATCTACAATATAGGCACGGGTGTAGGCCACAGCGTTATGGAAATTATATCGGGAGTTGAAAAAGCCAGCGGCAAAAAAATAAAGTATTCTGTTAAGCCAAGGCGCATTGGTGATTTGGCAATATGCTATGCAAATGCTGAAAAATCAGAAAAAGAATTGGGCTTTAAGGCAAAATACGATATAGATAAAATGTGCTGCGACGGTTGGAATTATATGAAAAAGGAAAAACAAATATAACTATAACAAAAGAGATAACCTCTGCATATTAT
>CAZXWI010000149.1:0-2583 GCA_964644555.1 uncultured Lachnospiraceae bacterium
CTACGCACTTGATGCAGGTGCAGCAGGAGTTAAGGCTAAGGAACTCGTTAAGTAACAAAGGAGGTATGAGGATATGACAAGAACCCCTAAAGAAGATTTTTTGACATTGCTAAACGGCGAACTTCCCGAGAGTATACCGTATTTCAGCATGGGTATGCCCGTGCATGGCAAAGAACCTGTTAGGACTGTAAACCCGAAATTGTTTGATGTTAACCCATATGCACCCGGAGGCGGATACGATATTTGGGGAGTAAAATATGTGGCAAATGAAGAAACGGGTTTGGCTTCCCTTCCCGAACCCAACAACTTTATTTTAGATGATATAACAAAATGGAGAGATGTTATCAAAGCGCCCGAAGTCCCCGTAGTGGATTGGGAAAAGATGGCGGAAGAAGACATCAAAAATGCGGGAGTGGACAGAAATATTACGGGAATAATGTGTAATGCGGACTACAGTCCTTTTCAGCAATTGGTTGGATTTATGGGATTTGAGGGAGCACTTTGTGCTATGTATGAAGAACCCGAAGAAGTAAAAGCATTATTAAACTACATGGCGGACTTTTATATTCCCATAATAGAAAAAACTTTAACATACTATAAACCGGATTTCTTTTATATGGCGGACGACACCGCAAGCAAATATAATCCGTTTTTCTCCGTGGAAATGTATCGTGATATATTTAAGCCGATTTATGAGAGAATCGCAAAGCCGGCAAATGACAGAAATATCCCGATAGGATTCCATAATTGCGGCAGATGTGAAGACTTTATCGATGATATGCTCGATTTCGGGGTTAAATTTTGGGATCCTGCTCAGCAGATAAACGACATTAAAGCAATAAAAGAAAAATACAAAGGAAGATTGGTCGTTTGCGGAGTATGGGAAGCAATTTTCATTCCAAATTGGCCGGATAGCACAGATGAGGAGATAAGGCAGTCCATAAGAGATATTTTGGATACATATGCCCCCGGAGGCGGATATGCATTCTGTGGAGGTATACTGGGTGCTGCCGGTGATGCCGAAGCGAAGCGCCGTCAGGAGATAGTCCGAAACGAAGCTATGGAATACGGGAAAAATTATTACGAAAAGAATAAGTTATTGTAGAATAATTCGTGTACAACTTAGGATAAGATTAGGTGAATGCTCCCCCGAAAACAGTGTGGTCGGGGGAGTGGTTTATATAGTTTAATTTAATGTAAATGACCTTGCCCAATAGAATACTTATCTTTAAGTATTTGCAAAAATTGCAATTCTTTATTTTCTCGCTTTTTAGTGTAAGATCTTATCATAGCAAGCTCATGGGGGAATGTTTGATTATTCATTTCATCGAGTATCTCCTGTGCGTGAGAAAAGGCACAAAGAGCCTGTTGTCTGGTTTTGATTATTTTTTCGATGTTTTCCTGTTCCAGCAGCTGAAAAAAAGCTACCCTAATATAAAATTCGTCGTTATTAAATGCGTTTTTTATGCTGAAATCACACAATAGGTCGATAAAATGCGTTTTGCCCGATTCGGTGATTGAGTATGTGGTTTTGTAATGTCGGGATTGCTGCTGTTTTATTTCGCCTTTTATGTATCCTTGCTCCTCCAATTTGGTGAGAAGCGGGTATATGGTATTGTTGTTGGGGTGAAGTGTCTTTAAATCATGCTTTAGTTTGTAGGCATGACTTTCGTCCAGCAAAAGATTCGCAAGAATCATTATTTCCAACATGGTTATATGTTCCTCTGATTTAATTTGTTAATTATCCGAAAAGGTTAAATTCTATGCCTCTCGAATTTATTTTGTCGTATTCTTCCCATAATTTGTCAAGTTTGGAATTGATTACGAAAAACGGTATTTTAAGTAGCGAGAGTGTATTGATTATTATTTGTTCGTTGAGCTTTTTAAAGTCGATTGTCAAATTGTTTTTCATGTAGTTTGACATAAGCTCCGACATTGCTCCGAAAATGGCAATTTCCTTTAAATAGAAATCTTCTTCGGTAATATCAATATTATATTCCTTGATTATTTCCTGATAGAGAACATCATAGTTTTTGTAAGGGCTTGTTTTCCTGTCGGTACGAAACAATACATCGGTGTGAAATGCCAAGGTTTGTTCGTTCTTTTGGGTGCTGTAGTTATATATTACCAGACTGAGCATGTATGTCATGATGGAATCACCTTCGCAGTTATCCGAAACATAGTCGGTGATGCGATCCAAGTGGTTTCCCAAAAGGGTTACCAAAACATCCTGCTTTTTAGGGAAGTAATAGTTTATTAAGCTTCTGGAGATTCCCGAACGATCCACCAGCATTTGGAAAGTGGAACCGCGATATCCTACCTTTTGATAAATATATTTTGCGGCATCTAAAATTTCTTCTTGAGTTTTATTTATTTTCTTCATATTTCCACCTTTAATTCATTATAACAAAAATCAGATAAACAGACTATAATTTTATTTCTTTTTTAGCTAAAAAAGCCGAATTTAAAAAAATGCGCAATCGTAAATTGAACAAAATAACACAAATGTATAAATTTTGCTTGACAATTAATATATTCAGTGGTATATTTAAATCAAGATACAAAATTTATATAAAATTAAAT
>CAZXWI010000150.1:0-2532 GCA_964644555.1 uncultured Lachnospiraceae bacterium
GAAAAACATCGTAATGGAGTTTGGACCGGTTCGTGCAGTGGACAATGTTAATTTCACTGTAAATGGCGGCGAGATCGTCGGGCTTCTCGGAGAAAACGGAGCCGGCAAATCCACTCTTATGAATGTCCTTGCCGGAACATACATTCCCACAAGCGGAGAGGTTTATATCGACAATAAAAAAGTATCTATATCAAACCCAAGAGCCGCAGCCAAACACGGCATCCGTTTTATCCATCAGGAATTGAACCTTTGTAATGATTTGAAAGTTTATGAAAATATGTTCTTAGCTGACGAAATCAAAAAAGGCTTGCTTCTTGATAAAAAAGAAATGATAAAAAAAGCAAATGAAACATTCAAAAGAATGAATGTTTCGATTAATCCCGAATCGGAGGTTTCCGAACTTTCGGCAAGTGAAAAACAGCTTGTTGAAATAGCCAAAGCTCTTCTGTTCGATTGCCAGCTTATTATTATGGACGAGCCTTCCACAGCTCTTTCCACAGATGAAATAGAAAATCTTTTCGTCATAATGAAAGAACTCAAACTTCAGGGCGTAAGCTTTATATATATTTCGCACAAAATGCCTGAATTGTTTGAAATTTGCGACACTTACTATGTTTTGAGAGATGGGAAAAATGTTGCCAACGGCTTGTTTGCCGATACCGACGAATCTGCTATCACCGAGATGATGATAGGCCGTCAGTTGCTTGACGATTCGTTTGCGGATCATGTATACAACGCTACTGACGAAGTCGCACTCGAAGTAAAAGATATTACTTCATCTATAGTAAAAGATATAAACTTTACTTTGCATAGAGGTGAAATCCTCGCTGTAACAGGGCTTCAAGGCTCAGGTCGTGAAGAACTTGCCGATATTCTCTTCGGCAACAAAGAATATACCGGTGAGATATATGTAGGTTCAAAGAAAATGAGCCCTCATGCAGGGGTTCTCAAATTCATGAAGAGCGGAGTGGCATTGGTTCCCCGTATGAGAAAGGAAAGAGGTATTCTTAACGACCTCTCCATCTACGACAACACCTCCATTGCCTACCTCAACACAAAGCATAAGAAACCTCTTATCAGCACAAAAGCCGAAAAAGCTCGTTTTGAGCGCCAGAAACAAGCAATGAGCATAAAAGTTGACAATGCCAACAATGCCATAACATCGCTCTCCGGCGGCAATCAGCAGAAAGTTATTCTCGGAAGATGGCTTGAAGCCGATGCCGATGTGCTTTTGTTTGACAACCCGACACAGGGTATTGATGTAGGTACGAAATTCGAAATTTATCACTTGATACTCAATCTTGCCAAAGCAGGTAAGGCAGTCATAGTATTCAGTCAGGAATTCCCCGAAATATTTAAAGTTGCCGATTCGTGTCTTGTTTTGTATAAAGGCGAGATTAATGCAGCTTTAAACAGAGAAGAACTTACCGAAAAGAATGTAATGTATTACTCTACAGGAGCAAATTTGGAGGGATTAAAATAATGTCAAATATCAAACTCGATAAAAAAACACTTAAAAAAGTATTCAATGAATACAGCTTCGTATTTTCATTCATCGTATTGGTCATCGTTGCGTGCACGATCAATAAGAACTTCTTCAGTTGGAACAACATCTCCAACATTTTCGTACAGTCATGTATGACAGGTATCATTGCCATGGGTATGTCAATGATAATATCTGCCGGAATGATCGATATCTCGGTAGGTTCACAGGTCGCATTAATCGGCGGTTTTGGAATAATGATTCTCAATAAAACCGGCAATGTATGGATAATGCTCGCATTCTGCATCTTCTTCGGATGCTTTATCGGTCTTATCAACGGTCTTTTGGTTGCCAAAGGACATATGCCTCCCATGATTGCCACATTGGCAATGCAAACGGCATGCCGTTCCATAGTTAACCATTTCGGACAGGGCGGTCCTTACACGGTTGATTCTTCTTTGTATGAAAAATTCCGTGTTATCGCAGTAGGCGGAATTGAAATAGGTTCTTTCAAAATTCCGTATATGATGATAATTTTCATCGTATTTGTAATTTTGTTTGATGTAATCATGAAGCATACAAAGCTCGGTAAACATGTTTACGCAGTAGGTTCCAACGAAACAAGCGCTAAACTTTCCGGAATTAATGTAGACAATGTTAAAATCGCTTGCTTTGTTATCACAGGTGTTCTTTGCGGTGTTACAGCACTTTTATATGCTTCCCGTATGACAGCCGTTGCTGCTACCAGCGCAGGTGTTAACTACGAAATGAATGCCATTGCCGCAGTTGCTATCGGCGGCACATCCATGTCAGGCGGTAAAGGTAAGATACTCGGCACATTCTTCGGTGTATTGATGTTCAGAATCATCAGCAATATCTTGACCATTGCCAATGTATCAACATTCTTAAACGGTGCTATCAGCGGAGCTATCATCGTTATTGCTGTTTTACTTCAGAACATTCAAAGAGAAAAACACTAATATTAAATCATTAAGCTCATATGCACATTTGCGGGTTTTTAATTCATTACTTTGCTTATAATGTATATG